>JAQSWS010000148.1 GCA_029266495.1 Rariglobus sp.
GCGCCTGGAATGATATCGACTACATCGACCGATCGCGCGGCTTGTGGAAGCCCCGCGAACATCTGGTGCGCACCCAAAAACTCGCCCTGCAAGCGATCACGGAAAATGACGAAACCTCCGCAGGAGACGCCATCGCGGCGATTGACTGGTGGATCACCCACGATCCGTCGTCCTCCAATTGGTGGCACAACCAGATCGGCGCGCCCCGCCTTCTGGTTCAATCGCTGCTTTTATTAGGCGACCGCCTCCCGCCCACCTTGCGTGAAAACTCCCGCAAGATCCTCGAGCGCTCCGGCGAATTCATCCTGCGTGAGGACGGGGTAACCCGCGACCCGACGACCTGGACCGGCGCCAATCGCCTGTGGATTTGTGCCATCCGCCTGCTCACTGGCACGCTCTTTCGTGACGAAACGCTCATCCGCGATTCGCTCGCCGGAGCTCTGCAAGAAATCCGTGTCGCCGCGCACAACGAGGAAGGCATTCAGGTCGACGGCAGTTTTCATCAACATGGTCCGCTCCTCTACAACGGAGGTTATGGCGCCGCGTTTGTAGACGAATGCCGTTTCTTCCTCGAAAACACCCACGGCACCGTCTGGCAGCCCGACCTCGCCTATCATCGGCTGCTCGCGAACTTCCTTCTCGACGGCACGCGCTGGCTGTTGCGTGGCGCCGATCTCAATCCCTGCTGTCGCGGACGCGAAATCGTCCGCCCTCGTGCGAACCTGGCCCCGTTTGCCGATTTCGCCGCCTTTCTTTCGACCACCGGTATCGAGCGTGCCGCTGAAGCGGGCGATCTCGCCGCAGCGATCCGCGCCGCTTGCGCACCGGGCAACGTCACCGGCAATCGGATGTTTTTCCGGTCCGATGTCATGGTGCAGCAAGACACCCGTGCCGCGCTTTCCGTGCGCATGTATTCGGAACGCACCTTCCGCAGCGAAAGCATCAACGGCGAAGGCCTGCGTTCGCATCACCTTGCCGACGGCTTCACCTACCTCACCGCGACGGGCGTCGAATACCGCGATATCTTTCCCGTCTGGGATTGGCAAAAGCTCCCCGGCACCACGTGCCTGCAAACGCCTTCACTGGAGCCGCCCGACACCGTCACACGCCGCGCCGCCACCGCTGTCGTCGGCGGTGTAAGCGACGGCCATTTCGGAGCGTGCATGCAGATCATCGCCGATGATCGCACACAGGCGGCCAAGAGCTGGTTCTTTGGCCCCGAAGGCATGGCGTGCCTCGGCGCCGGCATCCGCGGACTCACCGAGGGCGAGGTCATCACGACACTCGATCAATCCCTGTTACAAGGACCGGTGGAGCACGATCGGAGCTCCGTTCCCCTGCCCTGCGGCGAGCACGCTCTTTCCGGCGTCCGCTGGTTGCGACACGGGCCCTGGGGCTTCTTTTTTCCCACCCCGACCGACGTGATGATCGCAATCGGCACGCGCTCCGGATCGTGGAGCCGCATCGGCACCGGCACCGACGACCTCATCAAACACGACGTGTTTCTTGCCAGCCTCGATCACGGTCGCGGTGCCGCACCAGCCTCTTATGCCTACCTCGTGGTTCCTGCGGCCAGCCCCGAGACATTGAGTCAGCTGACGGCCGAGCCTCCGTTCGAAATCGTCGCGCATACCAGCGATCAACAGGCGATCTGGTGGCCGGCCGTGAAGCGCTTGCAGGCAGCCTTCTTCACTGCCGGAACGGTTACGTGGTCCAGCGGACTCACGCTCCAGGTAAGCCGGGCCTGTTGCGTTCAGCTCCAATCGAGAGAGGACGGACGCTGGCAACTGACACTGGCGGACATTTGTCAGAAAGGCGGAGTGATCGAAGTCGAGCTCCTTGATTGCGCCGGCGGGATTCTCGGGCGCGACACACTCATCATGCCCGAGGGCATGCACGCCGGTTCAACCATCTCGACTGATTTCTAGCCCGGCCGTTGTTGCCGGAGTCTTCGGCTCACTCGACGTTGGCGATCTGCTCACGGATGCGCTCCAGCTCGTTCTTCAGTTCGATCACGTTTTTTGAGATTTCCAGATCGTTGGCCTTGCTGCCGATGGTGTGAACTTCGCGTCCGATCTCCTGAAGGATGAACTCCGATTTGCGACCGATCTCGCCGCCTGACTTGAGCAAAGCCGTGAACTGATCGAAGTGGCTGCGCAGGCGCGTAAGTTCTTCGGTGATGTCGCAGCGGTCGGCGAAAAGGGCGATTTCCTTGAGCACACGTTCGTCATTCACGTCGAGTTCGAGCCCCGCCTCGCGCAAACGCTTGAGCAACGCATCGCGATATGCCGGGGTCACCTGCGGCGCCCGGGCTGCGACCATGGCCACGTGGCGCGACAGGAGTTCGAGCCGCTTCAGGAAGTCTGCCAGAAGCGCGGAGCCCTCCTTCGCGCGCATGGCCGCGAAAGCCTTCAACGCATCGGCCAAGGTATCGGCGACAACGGGCTCGGCCGTCTCCACGTTGGGAAGGGACGAGCCCTGCCGCTGGGCATTGAGCAACGTGAGCAACAACTCGGGTGTCGGCTTGAAGTCCACTCCGCGCGATGCCGAAAACAAGGCGAGACGCTTGAACAGCACGGAGGCGGCAGCCTCGTCCCAATTGATTTCAGCGGCGCCATTCGCTCCCGTCACCTCGATCTCGACGTGGACTTTGCCGCGCACGGCATTCTGGCGGACGAGTTCACCGACCAGGGTCTCGAGACTCTCCCACTCCCGCGGAAGCTTGACCGTGAGGTCGAGTGTCTTGCGGTTCACCGAGCTGACCTGAACCGTAATCGTGTGCGTGCCGAGGGGAGCGGAAGCGCGGCCGTAGCCGGTCATTGATTTCATGGGTAAAAGTCCAAACGCCAAAGGTCCAAACGCCAAAACAAACCTATTCGAGCTTCTTAATAATCGAAGTGAAGATGAGCTTCAGCTCATGCGCTTCCTGACGCAACGCATTCCTCGTTTGGTCCAAAGCGTCCTCTTCGCCTGTATGAAGGAGTCGCAGCCAAAGCTGCGACTCCTTTGCCTCTTTCCTGCACGTGCGAAACTTCATCAGTCGGTCTTTATCACCCAAGGACTCGTTTGCCTCAATACAGTTGGCGGCCACCGACCCTGACGATCGCACCAACTGCTTCACGTCCTCGATATTCGAGATGGTTCGCGGCAATCGTCGCACGAACACCCGCACCGCTTCCGCAAATACCGCCGTGCGCTCCTCCAAGTCCTTGGGTTTTTCGGCCATTGAGATTTCTTTGGCGTTTGGACCTTTGGGATTTGGAGTTTTACCGAAGGGAGACACCCAGCAGCTTTGCGACTTGGTTCACGTCTTTGTCGCCGCGTCCGCTCAGGTTGATCAAGACCAGCTTGTCCTTCGACAGTGCCTTCGCGCGTTTGAGTCCCTCGACGATCGCATGGGTCGACTCCAGAGCGGGAATGATCCCTTCGAGACGTGAAACCAGCTGGAAGGTTTCCATGACCTCGTCGTCCGTCGCATACGCATAGCTGATGCGGCCGATGTCGCGATAATAAGCGTGCTCCGGGCCGATCGCCGCGTAGTCGAGTCCCGCGCTTACGGAGTGAGTCAGCTCGATCTGGCCGTCGGGATTCTGGAGGATGTAGGTTTTGGAGCCTTGAAGCACTCCGAGCTTGCCGCCTTCAAAGCGGGCCGCGTGCTCACCCCGTGTAATACCGCGACCGCCTGCCTCGACTCCGATGAGCTTGACGGCCGGATCCTGGAGAAAATCGAAAAACACTCCGATCGCGTTCGAACCACCACCGACGCACGCGACGATTTCGTCGGGCAGACGGCCTTCACGGACGAGAATTTGCTCCTTCGCCTCCTGTCCGATCACGCGGTGAAAATCGCGAACCATCATCGGATACGGATGCGCACCGAGTGCGGAGCCGAGAATGTAGTGGGTGTCGCGAACGTTGGTCACCCAGTCGCGCATCGCTTCGTTGACCGCGTCCTTGAGCGTCTTCTGGCCGGCCTCGACGCCGCGCACTTCGGCGCCCATGAGGCGCATGCGAAACACGTTCAACGCCTGGCGCTCCATGTCGACCGCACCCATGTAGATCACGCATTGCAGGCCAAACTTGGCGCACACCGCCGCGGTGGCCACGCCATGCTGGCCCGCACCGGTCTCGGCGATGATGCGCTTCTTGCCCATGCGAAGAGCCAGCAAGACCTGACCGATGGCGTTGTTGATCTTGTGGGCTCCGGTGTGAAGCAGGTCCTCGCGTTTGAAATAAATCCGGGCTCCGCCGCAGTGGGCGGTCAGGCGTTCAGCGAAATACAACTCGGTGGGGCGTCCCGCGAATTCCTTGAGGTGACGGCGCAGCTCGCTCACGTAGGCGGGATCGGCCTTCGCCCGTTCGTAGGCGGCGGCGAGTTCCTGCAGCGCGGTCATGAGCGTCTCGGGCACATAGACTCCGCCAAACTGGCCGAAGTGGCCGGCGGCATCGGGCAGAGCGTGACGATCAATCGGGGAAGTGGGCGCGGCAGGCATGAAGATAAAGAAAGGCGAAAGGCTTAACGGTTCGGAGTTTTATCGCAAAGACGCCACGACGCAAAGGCCCCCAGCCCCAATAATCAAGGCGCGCGTTTCAACCCGAAGTCCGTGGCTCAGACGCGTGAGCCGAGGGAAACTTGGGAGACGGTTGACGGCGGACGCCGGCCCAAGCTCACGCTCAAGGACTCCTCAGCCCTGCGAAACGCGGTTTTTAAGGAAGGTGAGCACGTCCTGGAATTTCGCCCGGTTGGCTTCATCGGCGGCAACCAGGTTTTCATGCGCAGAAAGCACGAGACGGGCGCTTTCGAGCTCACCTTTGTCAGGGGCGCAGGGCAGCGCGGACTGTGCGTTGGAATTCACATTAACCGTCTCGGTATCCACGATCAGCAGGCGGTGGAGCCCGAGATTACGCACCAGCTCAAGGTTGCGCGCGGCCATGCGGCAAAGCACCAGACTTCCGGGCGGAGTGCGCTTGCGCAATTGAAGCGCAACTCCGGCCAGCACGCCCAAAAAAGTGCTGTCCATGCTGGTGCAGCCGTGAAAATCCATCACAAACCGGGTGCTGCCCCGGGCGATGAGTTCGGTGAAAAAATCGTTCAAACAGGCGCTGTTCTGAAAAGAAGCCCGCCCCTCAATGCGGATCGCGACAGGGTCGGAGGACGTATCGACGAGAAAAGTGGGCTTGGTGACGTCGGCCATGATCGGAATGATTGTCTCTCAAAGGCGGTGCGCAGGGTGCAAAACGAGGATCAACATCCTCTGATTCCGCACCCTTTGCAAGGACAGTGGCTTGATCGGATTAATTGGCGGCGATGATCTGGCGGAGCACATACGGCAAGATGCCGCCGTGCTGATAGTAATCGATTTCGATCGGTGTATCGATGCGGCAGCGCACCGGCACGATATCCACGCTGCCATCCTTGCGAGTGACGCGCAACGTAAGGTCTTGCTGTGGCTTGATCGCCATGGTCAGTCCCAGCACGTCGTAGGTCTCGGAACCGTCGAGGTTGAGCGTGTGGGCCGTGGTGCCTTCCTTGAACTGCAGAGGAAGCACGCCCATGCCGACGAGATTCGAACGGTGGATACGCTCGAAGCTCTG
>JAQSWS010000149.1 GCA_029266495.1 Rariglobus sp.
GGTTGTTCCGCTCCAGACGAACGCACACATCCTTGGAAAAGGGGGCGGAGGTAAGCGAACGCTGGCGGCGCCCGAGTCGGGCCGGGAGCTCCAGCGAACGGATCGGAAGAAGAGGACGGGATTGGCGCATGGCTTATATCCCGATCCGGCGCATAAGATCGCCGAAGTTCTCCCCGGCGGTCCGCTGCTCCACCCGACTCCAGCGGTCGGGGCTGTAGAGGCTGAATTTCGTAAGCGAGCCCACGAGGACGGCGTCTTTGGAGATGCCGGCATGCGCGAGCAGCTCGCCGTTCACCATGATGCGTCCCTGCTTGTCAAAGCCGAGCGCCTGGGTCTGAGCGAAAAAACGGGCGGCGAAATCCTGTCCGGCGCCGTCGGACAACGCGATCGCTTCGATCTTGGCACGAAGTTTGGCGACTTCGGCGGGAGGCAGAATCGCGATGTAACCATCGGGATGCGGAGTGGCCAGGAACTGCTCGCCTTCACCGTGCGCAGCACGCCATGCCGACGGAATCGTGACACGATTCTTGTCGTCGAGGGTGTGCCTGAAAAGGCCGGTGTAAAACGCTGTGCCGGGTTGAGCCATGAATGCATGAGGAACCGCCGAGTCCCCCACTGTGCTCCATTTCAACCCATTTTAACCCACCGGGGTCAAGATAACTCCGGCATGAGATGGATGATTTGCGTAAAAACTTATTCACATTTTCCGCTCTGAAATTCGAAAAGCGGAGGCTCCGTATGCACGCAAACCGGCGGATGGCCGCCGATGGGCTCCGTTAAATGCTAAAGCCCCGAAGGTCGTCACGTGATTGCCCCCGTCTTTCCTGCCACGGTCGTCCGCACTGGGATGCTGTGTTGTCGCGGGCATTCAACTACACGCCTGCGCCGCTCCCACATGAGAAATGCGCGCGTGCAGAGACGCTGATGCAGTCCGTGCCGCCAGCCGCTTTCGTATCTCTGGCGCAGTTGGCTGGAATTTGCGAAAAAGCGCCCGCACTAAGGGCGATCAAACATTTTCGCCGTCCCCTCATTGGCTGCCCGACATGGATTCGAACCATGACTAGGTGAGTCAAAGTCACCTGTGCTGCCATTACACCATCAGGCAATGAGGGAACGGCAATTTGCCGTTCGCCCCCCCAGCGTCAAGGCCTGAGATATAGCAGCGCCTTGACTCCATCCCCTTCAGTCCTGATTTCTATCGATTTTCCCGGCAACCCCCCGCGCACCACGATGCATTTTGAATCCGTTCCCGTCTCGAGCCAATGAAACCGCCCATTCGCATCGGCATCATCGGCCTCGGCGGCTACGCCGGCGCGCATCATGACAACCTCCTCAAGCTCGAGGCCGCGGGCCAGGCCCGTCTCGTCTGCACCTGCGATCCGCAGGCGGACGCCTTCGCCGCCCAGCAGCAGGCCCGCGAATTCCCCAAACGCGGCGTCCAGGTTTTCACCGACTACCGCGCCATGCTCGACGCCTGCGGCCACGAACTCGACATGCTCGTCGTGCCCACCCCCATCTCCCTTCACGCCGAGATGCACCGCGCCGGCGTCGAACGCGGCATCGCCGTCTATCTCGAAAAACCGCCCACGCTCGACCATCGTGAGCTGGAGCGGATGATCCTCACCGATCGCGCCGCCAAAAAAACAACGCTCGTCGGATTTAACTTCATCATCGAACGCGCCCGCCTCGCCCTCAAGGAACGCATGCTCGCCGGCGAATTCGGCCCGCTTCGCGAAGCCCGGCTCATCGCCCAGTGGCCCCGCCCCGCCAGCTACTTTGCCCGCAACAACTGGGCCGGCCGCCTCCTCGCACCCGATGGCGGTGTCGTCCTCGACTCCTGCTTTGGCAACGCGATGGCCCACTTCGTTCACAACATCCTGTTCTGGGCCGGCACCTCCGCGCTCATGAACTGGGGCCAGCCTGAAACTGTCCGCGCCGAGCTTTACCGTGCGCACGCCATCCAGGGCGCCGATACGTTCTTCGTCGAATCCCGCACCACGGACGGGGTCACCCTGCGCTTCGCGCTCACCCACGCCTGCGAAGGCGCCACCACCCACTCCGAAACCGTCGTCTGCGAAAAAGCCTCGATCCACTACGTCGTCGGTCAAAAGATCGAAATCCGCTGGAACGATGGTCGCGTCGAGCCCGTCGCGCTCGATCCGTTCAACGCACTTACGGAAAACCACCTCGACTACTACCGCTACCTGCGCGGCGAGACCTCCCGGCCCGCCACCACGCTGACCGACTCGCGCCCGTTCGTGGTGCTCAATAACCTCGTCTACATTTCCAGCGGAGAAATCACTCCGCTTCCGCCCTCCCTCATTCGCTCCATCATCCATCCGCGCGACGCTCAAAACTACCTCGCCGTCGAAGGCCTCCCCGCCGCGCTGAATGACTTCCTCACCCAAGGCCGCTGGCCCGGCGCCACCCTCGGCTGGCGCACAGGAGGCCCCTCCACGCTCGTCACCCCGGCCGATCTCCCCCGCTTCATTCCCGCCCTTCAAACCCTCGCCGGTCGCTAATCCACCCGCCTTCCTTTAAAAAACGGGTGGACAACCCTCCCCCCACCGCGTCTCGTTCCCCCATCATGTCGCAGCCGACCGCCTCCCAATCGCCCGATATCAAGCTCCAGAAACTCACCTCGCCCGTGGGTCTCGTGGTGGACGCCGTCCTTGTCATCGGCTTCTTCCTGTTCCTCTTCAGCATCCTGAAGTCGCATGTCCAGTCGGATGACCTCACGATGATCTTCATCTGGGCCGGCCTCACCTCCGCCTGCATGAGCGGCGTGTTCTGGCTCGCCATTCAAATGTTCCGCGTCGTCCTCAGCGCCCAGCTGCTGGCGAACAAGCGCAAGCACTAAGCGACCGCCCGGCGGTCACGCGACAGTCCTTTTTTCGTGGCCGATCAACCCTCCACACCCCCGCGCACGTCCTCGGCGGTCGAGGACTACCTGGAGCGCATCAGCGACCTCATCAAAACCAAGGGTTACGCGCGCGTCGTCGACATTGCCGCCGAGCTGAAAATCTCGCAGGCCAGCGTCACCACCATGGTCCAGCGTCTCGATGACCAGGGCCTCGTCAAATACGAGAAATACCGCGGCATGGTCCTCACCAGCGCCGGCGAAGAGGTCGCCGCCCGCATCGCCCACCGCCACGAGTTGCTGACCAATTTCCTCACCTTGCTCGGCCTCGCGAAAAACGTCGTCGATCACGACGTCGAGGGCATGGAGCACCACGTGAGCACCGAGACTTTCGACGCCTTGGAAAAGCTCAACCGCTACCTCGAGACGCACCCCGAGGTGCTCTCCGCGATCAAGAAGTAAGGGGGGCGGCATCCCGCCGCGTTTGCCTGAAGATCACCGTCAACATGGCCGGCCGGCGCGTCTACGTTTGACTCAAACCGCCGCCGCGCGCTTGCGCCGCTCCACCCGCGCTCCCGCCAGGATCGCCAGCTCAAATAAAACATACAGCGGGATCGCCATCATCAGCTGGGTGAACGGGTCCGGCGTCGGCGTGACCACCGCCGCGATAATAAAGATCACCACGATCGCGTGACGCCGGTATTTGCGCAGCGTCGCCACCGTGAGGAACCCGAGATACACCGCCAGCACGATCAGCAGCGGAAACTCAAACGCCCCGCCCACGCCTCCCACCATCCACATCAGGAGGCTGTAATAGCTCTCCGGCGTCCACATGGGCGTGAAGCCGAAGTATTGGTTGATCTCCAGCGCCACCTTGATCGTGCTCGGCACAAGCAGGAAAAAGCTGAACGAGGCCCCCAGCAGAAAGAGTCCCATCGCCGTGCCGCACACCGGCAGCACCGCCTTGAGTTCCTTCTCCGACAACGCCGGCGCGACAAACTGCCCGATAAAGAACAGCATGAACGGCGCCGCCAGCATCAGTCCGCCCATCGTGCACATTTGCACGATGATCGAGAAACCCTCCATCGGCGCGCGCGTGCTCAACTCCAGCACCAGCTCGGGATTGGTCGCCCGCACCGAATTCAACGGCCACATCAGCACGTCATTCGATTCCTTCAGGAAAATGCCGATCAATGACGCGAACACCACGAAGGCGATCGCGCATTTCACCAGTGTCCCGCGCAATTCATCCAGATGGTCGAGAAACCCCATCGGCTTCTCGCGCAACGAAACCTGATCGGCCTCGGCATAGTCATCATCGGGTTGGTTGCGGGAACTCACGGTTGGTTAAAAGAAGCGCGATGTTGCTAAGTTTCCCGGGGAACGGAAGCGAGGAATCTCGAATCGATGTGAACGCGAAGACGTCAGGAATCCGCCTCGCGAAGAACGCAAAGTCCCGGGCCGCATCCGCCAGCTCCGGACTTCGCGTCCCCGGTCTTCGGTTGCGTCTTTGCGTTTAGATCGGAACGCATCTGCGCCGCCCCCCGCCCCCGCCTGGAAATCCGCTTCATTTCTTATCGTTTGCAGACATCCCGCTATCTCCCGGCATTTGCCGGCCCCTCCACCGTTGACAGCCCGCCTTCCCGTTCTATTCCCTCTTCCTTTTCGCGCCTCGCGTGAACCGTTCGTTTTTCCCAACCACAAAACCCGATTATGGCCGCTAAATCCAAAGCCAAGAAACCCGCCGCGAAGGTCTCCAAACCTTCCGTCGCCAAGAAACCCGCCTCCAAGAAGGCCCCCAAATACGTTTACACGTGGGGCGCCGGCAAAGCCGATGGCGACGGTTCCATGAAAGCCCTCCTCGGTGGCAAGGGCGCCAACCTCGCCGAGATGACCCGCATCGGTCTCCCCGTGCCCCCCGGCTTCACGATCACGACCGAGGTCTGCACTTACTACTACGCCAACAAGCGCACCTATCCCGTCTCCCTCCAGGCTGAGATGGAAGCCGGCGTGAAAAACATGGAGAAGATCATGGGCACCACCTTCGGTGCCAAGACCGGCATGCCCCTCCTCGTGGCCGTGCGCTCCGGCGCCCGCGACTCCATGCCCGGCATGATGGACACCATCCTCAACCTCGGCCTCAATGACGAGACCGTCGTTGCCCTCGAGAAGGCCACCGGCAACGCCCGCTTCGCCTACGACTGCTACCGCCGCTTCATCCAGATGTATGGCGACGTCGTCATGGGCGTCCAGAAGCGCGAAGGCGAAGACCACGATCCCTTCGAGCACACGATCCACAACTTCAAGCACGAGGTTTACCACAAGGACATCATCGACTCCGAGCTCACCGCCGCCGACCAGCAGGAGCTCATCAAGCGCTTCAAGGCCCTCGTCAAAGAGCGCACCGGAAAAGCCTTCCCGAACAGCGCCTGGGACCAGCTCCGCGGCGCCGCCGGCGCCGTCTTCGGCTCCTGGATGAACGACCGCGCCTGCGTCTATCGCCGCAAGTATAACATCCCCACCGAGTGGGGCACCGCCGTCAACGTCCAGGCCATGGTCTTCGGCAACACCGGCGAGACCTCCGGCTCCGGCGTCGCGTTCACCCGCAACCCCGCCAACGGCACCAACGAGTTCTACGGCGAATTCCTCGTCAACGCCCAGGGCGAAGACGTCGTCGCCGGCGTCCGCACCCCCGAGCCCGT
>JAQSWS010000067.1 GCA_029266495.1 Rariglobus sp.
AAATACGCTCAATCAAATTAAAAATGGATTGCGAGATCCGAGCCAGATTAAGCTCGCCTTACTTACTAACGGCTCTGTGCCGATTCTCACACGCGTTGATGGCAGTATAGTAGATGCGGCTAGTGTGGCCGATGCGCTGCTCAAACTTACCGGGAATCCGGCGGAAAAATTCGGATCTATGGTGGGTTATCAATCTCTTGCTGTGGACTCCGGGAACTTGGCGATCGACATAGCCAATGGGGACCCGTCCGCTAGTCTTTCTGCTGTGAAGGTCGGATATACGGTTGGAACATCTGCATTCACGGGGATTATTTTTAGGGAGGCTACGGCGGCGCTTGGGATGAGTCGTGGCAGTGTGATGACTGGCATAGTTGCCTTGCCGCTTGCCGGCTTTGGTTTTGGAATTGACGCGCTTCGAGATGACTACTCATACAATTCAGCGGTGAAGACGCTTAATGGGGTGAAGAGCCGGGCACTATACGAGTTAAAGCTCCAAGTTCAAATATACTCTTCGGCTACGGAAAGAGATATGCGGTATCTTAAGAGATATAACTGCTTACCTGAATAATTTGAAAAAACAGTTGTCAGTAACTAGACGAGATCGAATAGGTCTTTCATTAATAGCTCTGTCACTCTCGGTGGCGTGGCTGGTATTTTGGGTGCCGGTATGGCGTAGCTACGAAAGGTCAATCGAATTTAATTACGATACGGAGGCAAATCCGCAATGCGGAGTTAAAAGCATGAAGGTAGTGTCTCTCCTGACGCACTATAAGGGCATCATACCAAGAAGCCCAATATACGGGAATTTCCGGGTGGGCCAGCCGACGGGAACTTTTTTGATCAGAATAAATTTCGTTGGTAATGAGGCTCGGCAATTGCGGATAAATGATTTTAAAGTAACGGAGCGTTCCCACTAGATCGGACGAGTGCTTTGATATTGGTTCTGCTCCGCACTACGACCTCTTCGGTTCTCAGGGCTGGCGTCGATCCGATTCCGCTTTTGTTAGGCGAACGCCGGTCGTAAGGACTGGCCGTATTTTGTTAATTTTTCTATCTAGCGGGGGATGTTCAGGGAGGAAGTCAGCCATCACGCACAGTGTCCCGCTTGGCTCCTGCCCTAATGAACGGAAAGGCAGACTTCGCGAAAACGTAACGAGATCGTCGCCTGTTCGTAAGGCGGGCATCTCGACGGTGCGCTTGGGGGCCGCAAACTCGCGGGCTGTCTTTCGTCTCCATGCTTACTCGTTCATCGCCGCCTCCTTCGTCCGCACGTTCATCGAGTGGACGGTCCTTGTCCAAGCTCTCCCGCGTGCGCATCGGATGGGGCACGCCGCCGGTGAGCGACGGGAGCTGGTGGCTGTGGCTGTTTTGCCTCTATCGCCGGTATCCCGATGGCGTGCGCGGGCCGGACCCCCTGCATCCGCTGACCAAAAAAGCCGGCGTGGCGTGCTTGCAACTCAGCGTGCGCGGTTTGCTTGCGTGGACGTTTGCCCTGGGACTGATCGCTTATTTCGGAGGCGCGCTGGCGTTGCTCCGTTGGTATGAGCGGATGCCGCACAACCGGGTCAGCTATGCCGATCTGGTGGTGCCGGCCCGATGGTCGCAGGTGTCGGCATTGCGCGGACAAGCCACCATCGTCGAGGCCTACGGCGATCTCAAGGCCGGCAACTTTCAACCTGGGTTTGCCAAGCTTCGCTTCGGGCTGGCCCGTAATCCGGCCGACGCCAAGGCGCGCCTCGACCTGGCGAGAATTTATGTGGCGATCCGGTTGCGGCCCCTCGCTGAACGCACGGTGCTCGACGCGTTCGAGCACGGTTACCCCGGAAAACAATTTGTGAGGGATGCCTTCGCGCTCATGGCGGAGAGCGATCATCCGGAGCAGAGCCTTCTTTTCTGCAAAAAGGCACGCGCCACGGCGGTCGAGGCCCGGACGCTATCGGCGGATCTTCGTCTCATCGACGAAATGCATGCCCGCACTTTGCTCGAGGCGGGGCGGTCGGCCGAGGCGCTTGCCCTCGTGCGCCTGCACCTGCCGGCGGAGGACGAATTCGCCAGGGATGTCCAGGTGCAGCATCTCCTGGCGACCAAGGCTTTCGACGAGGCGGTGCGCGCGGTGGAGGATTGGCTCACGCAGGCGCCGGGTTCGAAGGAGGCGCTGCGTCTGTCGGTGCGCGTGTATCGTGAGGCGGGGCGTTTCGCGGAGATGCAGGAGGCATTGAAACGCCTGCAAACGCGGATGGGAGCGGGGCCGGAATTCGCCTCCTATAAAGTCGTTCAACACGCGCTGGCCGCACAGCGCGTTGAGACGAACGCGGCGATCGAGGACTTCCTGTTTCGTTATGGAGCCAGTCCGCGCAACCTGCAGTTGCTCGTTTCGCTGCTGGGCGACATCGGCCAGACCGAGGCAATCCTGCGCGTGGAGCAGGATGCCCGCGAACGAGGTTTTGACCCGGCGCGCATCCGTCTTTCGCGTCTTCAGGCACTGATCGTCGCCCGTGACTGGCGGGAGGCCTCGGCGCTGGCCGATGTCCTGTCCCGGAGTAAGGAGCGGCTGACGCCCGGGGAAATCGTGTTGCTGCAAACCCTGACGTTTCTGGTGCAGTCCTGCCTTGATGGAGCCAGCGGGGCCAAGGCGAGTTTGTTGAAGGCGATTACCGAGCGTCCCGGTGCGATGAAACTTTATCGCACCGTGATCGAGGCGCTGCTGTCGGCCGGCCAGGCCCGGACGGCGCTGGCGGTGCTTTCGTTTGGCGAAGGACCCTTTCCAGACAGTCGCTATTTGACGGAAGTCCGGTCCCGGGTGACGGCGCAGATCGCGACCGAGGAAGCAACGGAGCAGGCGGCGGTGGTGCGCAAAGAGGAGCCGGTGACGTTGCCCGACCTGCCTGCGTTGCTTCAATCCGTGGAGCGGCTCGCGAATGCCGGACAGCGGGAGGAAGCGCTGACGTTGATTCGGCGGCATCGTCGGGCCGCGCCCGCGTTTTTCCCCGAGAAGAGTCACGAACTCGCCCGGTGGGAGGTGCGTCTGCCGGCCGAGGCCGGGGATCTGTCGCAGTTGCAGTTGAACCTGCGGGCTCATTTGAAGACCGGCGCGCTGACCTCCGATGAGGTGCTGACGCTGGCGCGGGGCTGGCATAAGGCGGGTCACACGGCGTCCGCACATTTGACGGTGCGTGAACTCTTGCGGCGCGATCCCGGTCATCAGGAGGCTTTGAAGACCTGGTCGGAATGGATGCCCAAGCCGGATCCCGTTCAACCGGATGCCGCTGACGAGACCGCGGGCGCGGGCGCGGTCTCCGCAGCGGATGGACGGTAGATTGGTGTAACGGAGTTTTGAATACGGTAAGCCCGGCGTTACCTCGGGGCTGGCGAATGCCGGCCCCAAGTGACTGCAGAGGTTCTATGTCTGGTAGGGCTGGCGCTTGCGCCATGCCGTCCGGCTGACGAGGCGCGTCGCAAGCGACGGCCCTACGATTTTTAAGGGCGTTGAATAAGCGTAAAACAGTCAGGCGGGTGATCAAAAAAAGAGCCGCCGGCCATCAGGCCGGCGGCTCCAACACACTGCTTTTGCACCCGTGGCTAAACGGGTGAAGTAAGATGATCAGGGGGCGAGGCCTGGCTTGAACGTGAGGTCGATCACGGGCGACGAGGGTTTGGTTCCGGCGGGCTTGAACCAGGTGAACAGGCCGCTGGAGGCGAACGTCGCGCGATAAACCCCGCCATCCTCCACCAGATTCAGGGAGCCGGCGAGATGTCCGCCGGCCGATCCGTAAAGCTGAATGAAGACCGCGTAGGTGCCGGCGGTGTTTGCCGGAATCGCCGCATTGAACGCCCGGCCGTCCGGGGTGCGGCCCGAGAGCTGGAGCACTCCCTTCGAATTGATGACCGCGGTCGCGTTGATCGTGTCCTCCGAAGGTGAGGTGGGCTTGAGCTTCAGCTTGTAGCGGCCCTGCCATGGTGCGCTGGTCACGCGCGGAGTGCCGACGCCGGCGCCCAGCACATCGGAGTCGCCAACGATAGCCAGGCCGGCCTCGAGTTCGGCCGCACGTGCATCGAAGGCGAGGTCGAGTTCGAGCGTGGGGCGACCCTTGGCGCGTTTGACCGTGAGGGAGGTGGTTCCACGATAGCCGGAGCTGCCGATCTTGAACTTTCCCTTGAGCGCGTAGCTGCCGCCATCCTTGAAGAGCAGGCGTCCGGTGTAGGCGCCGGTTTTGGTCAGGACGATTTCCAGACGCCCGACCGGTTCCATGCTTTCCGGGTCGCGCAGCAAGGTGTCGTAGGTGTTGGCGACGGTGATCTCGATGCGGGAGATCGGAAGCGTGGCATAGTTCCAGCCCGCCCGGCTGTAGAGCTTGATCGTGTAACTGCCCGCATTGGCGGCCTGCGCGTTGGCGATCACGTAGGTGGACGATGTCGCTCCCGGAATGGGTTTCCCATTGAGGAACCATTGATAGGTCGAGCTGTTGTCGACGAAGTTGGAGGCGAGCAGCAGGTAGGAGCCGGGCGAGTAGGACTGGATCTGCGATTTATTGACGGGCACCTGCATGGCAACCACCAGGGGGACGGCGGAGCTGAGTTTGCTCCCTACGATGTTGGTGACGCGCACGGAGTAATTTCCCATATCGGTGCTTTGCGCGCTCGAAATGGTGTATTGAGCCGAGGTCGCGTCAGGAATCTCGTCACCATTCTTGAGCCATTGGTAGGTGGGTGCCGGGCTGCCGGTGGCGCTGACGGAGAACGTCACGCTTGCTCCGGTGTTCACCGTGCGTCCGATCGGTTGGGCAGTGATCTTGGGGCTGCTGTGGACGGTAAGGGTGGCCGCGGCGGATTCGATGCTGCTGACACTATTGGTGACCACCACGGTGTAGTCGCCGGCATCATCCAAGGTTACGTCGGTAAGAGTGAGAGTTGCACCCGTGGCATCAGGGATGTCCTCGCCCTGTTTTTTCCACTGGAAGGTGGGGGCTGGCGAGCCCGAGGCGGAGACGGAGAAGGTGACATCGTCACCAACCAGCACGATCTGGCTGAGCGGACCGGATCCCGGAGGAATTGACGGCGGCACCTGCACGGTCAGCAAGGCTCCGTCAGACTCGATGTCGCCGGCGGAATTGCTGACGAACACCGTGTAAGTTCCGGCCTGGCTGGCGAGCGTGTTGCTCAAAGTGAGCGTGTCGGTGGTGGCGCCGGCGATGTCGGTGCCATCGGTGAGATCAACGTTGTTCCGCCGCCATTGGAAGGTGGGTGCGGGGGCGCCGGTTACCTGGACTTTAAAGACCGCCTGCTGACCGGACACGATGGTGAGGCTGGAGGGCTGGCTGGTGATGGTGGGCTCGGAGGCGCTGTCCGTGACGGTCAGGGCCACCGGGGTGGACTCGATGCTGTCGGCTGCATTTGTCACGACCACCACATAGTCGCCGGCGCTGGCATCGGTGACATTGGCGAGAGTGAGCTCGGAGGTGGTGGCGCCGGTGATATCGGTTCCATCGACGAGATCTTCGGTGCCTTTGCGCCATTGATAAGTGGGAGCCGGGAAACCCGTGGCCTCGACTCTGAATACGATGGTTTGTCCCGGGTTGGCGGAATTGGGAACCGGCGCGAGGGTGATCTCGGGCACGGTGTGCACAGTTAAATCAGCCGGGTCGGAAACGGCGAAGACCGTGCTGTTGCTGACGCGAAGTGTATAGCTTCCGGCGGAGTCAAGGTCGACACCGGTCAGGGTGAGAATGGGGCTGTTGACTCCGGTCACGGTGGCACTTGGGACGAGGTCCTCATTATCCTTGCGCCATTGGTAGAGCAGAACAGGAGAGCCGAGGGCTTCGGCGGCGGCTTCAAATATCACGGTGTCGCCTGCGATCACGGTTTGGGTGACGGGCTGAAGCGTGATCACCGGTGTCTCGGGGATGACCACGACGCCGTTGATCTGGATATTGTCGATCGTGAAGGTGGCGTCTCCACTGATCTGGGCGGTCAACGTGGTTGACGATCCATAAAACAGGGAGGGCAGATCCAGCGTGTAGGTATTAAAGCTGCCGAGGGTGCCGGCGGTGAGCACGTTGGTGCCGACCAAGGTGTCACCGGAGAACCACTTGATGGTGACTGCGCCTTCCGAGGCCGCGGCGAAGGAAAAATTGGCAGCGCCGGCATAATCAGCCGGGGCATAATCGCCGTAGCCGGTAAGATTGGTGGTAAGGGAAAACGAATGTCCGTCGAATGTGGTGAAGCCGAGACCGAGGTTATTAGGATCGGAGTTGCCGTTGCTCATGGTCGAGCCCGCAAAATCAACCATGGTGCTGTTGATCGTCCGGGTGCCCGA
Organism: Rariglobus sp.; assembly: GCA_029266495.1. Taxonomy (GTDB): domain Bacteria; phylum Verrucomicrobiota; class Verrucomicrobiia; order Opitutales; family Opitutaceae; genus Rariglobus. The sequence continues at coordinate 6,314 of JAQSWS010000067.1, forward strand.
GGCGGCGAAGATGATGGCGGAATTTGCATCGTCCATCGACCAGTTGATGGTGCCGGTGCCGGCGCTCACCGGATTCGTGCCGTTGTGCGTGGAGGTCGGGTTGTTCGCCCCGATTGACGCGAAGTTTGCGGGGATCCCGCTGGCCAGCGGGTCGGCGTCGGGGTGGGTGGTGGCCAGGCCCTCAAAGGTGAACTGGCCGAAGTCCCAGCCGGAGATCAGCTGGACTTGAGCCGACGCAACCCAAGGGGTCGCGAGTGCGATGATGAGGAGGGACAGGCTTTTCATTCGAGACAGAGTCATGGGCACGGCTGGCAAAAGAGGACCGGCAGGAAAGCCCGCCGGGAAAGTTGGAGCGACGAACGTGGAAACAAAAATGCAGCGATTCGGGAGGGCGTATCTTCAAAAGAACCCGCCGCCGGCACAGGCCGGCGGCGGGGGAACTACTGGCGTATGCTCGCCAAGGGCCTATGATCAGGCCGAGCGACGACGGCGGTAAACCGCCAGCGCCAGACCGGCTGCGCCCGCGAGGGCTGCATAGGTGGAAGGCTCCGGCACGGCGGAGACCACACCGTTGATCTGCACGTTATCGATCGTGAACGTGGCGTTACCCGTCGCCACCACGGCGGTGAGGGTGGACGACGATCCGTAGAACGACGTGGGCAGGTCCAGCGTATAGGTGCTGAAAGTGCTCAGGTTGCCGGCCGTGAGCGTGGTTTCTCCGATCTGATCGCTACCGAGGAACCACTCGATCGTCACCGCACCCTCGGAGGCGGCGGCAAACGAGAAGTTGGCGGCGCCCGAGTAGTCGACCGAATTGAAATCGGCGTAACCGCTCATGTTGGAGGTGAGGGAGAACGAGTGGCCTTGGAAGGCGGTGAACCCGAGGCCGAGGTTGTTCGGATCCGAGTTGGTGTTGCTCATGAACGAACCGTCAAACACAGAACTATCCGCCATCGAGGTGTTGATAGTGCGGGTGCCCGAGGCGGCGAAGACGATCTCGGCGGTGGCATCGTCCATCGACCAGTTGATCGTGCCCGTGCCGGCGCTCACCGGATTCACGCCGTTATGCGTGGATGTCGGGTTGTTGGCTCCGATCGAGGAGAAGTTCGCGGGAATCCCGCTGGCCAGGGGGTCGGCGTCGGGGTGCGTGGTGGCGAGACCCTCGAATGTGAACTGGCCGAAGTCCCAGCCGGAGACGAGGTGGATCTGCGCGGACGCCGCCACGGGGAGGGCGAGCGCGGAGAGGAGGAGGAGCTTTGTTTTCATTTGGATTTTTTTGCGGTGCTTAAATGTGGATACGCCGGCTTATTCCTGGTTGCCCTTGCTGACGAGGACGCCGCGCTTGTTGAGGGCGGTCCAGCTGTTGGTCCAGAGGTCGGTCGTCTTGGAGGTGGAGAAGGCTCCACGATACGTGGTGGCGACGAAGGCCGGATTGTTGGGCAATGCGGCGATGGTGGTGAAGGATCCGACCGCACCGCTCATACCCGTCTGGAGACCGACGGGATTGACGCCGGAGGCGGTGGTCACGCTGAAGGGCTTGAAGCCGGGGTTGGTCGTCTTGTTGCTATAGGCGGTGGTGGTGGAATCCCAGGTGATGGAGTCTTCGGTGAACGACTGGGAATTCGTGGTGTTGCCGAAGAGGGTGTTGTTGGTGAACACCAGCTCGCCAATCACGGCGCGAGTGCGGGCGTCGTCGCTTTCGCTTTCGCCGGCGCTGGCGACGTCATCGATCTTCACGCCCTGGTTGGCCTGGATGATGACGTTGTTGAGCACTTCGCCGCCGAAACCGGCGCGCATGCGCAGGCCGGTCTTGACGCCGGCGCCGCGGCCGACCCAGGTGCCGTTGCTGATCACCGAATAGGCATAGGGGCGATGGTTGGTCGTCACCTTGGTCGCGGTGGCGCTGCCGTTGCTGGGGTCTTCGTCGTTGCCATCGGCCTCGAGGAGGGAGTCGCCGAAGCTGGGGTGCTGAAGAACGAAGAGGAACTGCGCGCCGCCGGTCCAACCCTGATCCACGTCGAAACCGTCGTCTTCGCAGAAGTTGATGTTCAGGTAGCTGAGGTTCACCGTGCCACCGAAGATTTCGATACCGTCATCGAAATTCACATACACGTCGATGTGGTCGATCTGGGTGCCGGAACCGACGCCGCCGAGGGTGAGGCCGTTGATCTCGTTTGCGTCGGACAGCTTGGCTCCGCCGTGGCGGATGGACACGTAGGAGAGTTTGCCCGAGTTATCCAAGGGGTAGATGCCACCGAAAGCGGTATCGGCGTTTTCGGCGAGACCCTCGATGTAGCCTTCGCCTTCGGCGAACAGACCTTCACCGATGGAGACGGTGTTGGCACGATTGGTGGGCGCATCGCCGAGAATGATGATGCCGCCGGAGAGCGCCGCCAGGATGTTGGTGGGCGTGGTGGCGTTGAACTGGGCGTTCAGGTAAGTCGTGGCCGAGGTCGGAGTCAGCGGGGCGTTCTTGGGATCAGAGTCGAGGAACGTGCCATTGGTGACGCTGGTGCCGTTGTGCGTGGCGCGGTCAAAATAGCCGTCAGCGTCGGTGTCCTTGGGCACTCCACCCGTGCCGGCGAGGGCGGCGGTGGTGAAGACGATCGGATTGGTTGCGGTGCCGACGGCGTTGATCTTGGCCGAGGTGGTGATCACCAGCGTGCCGGGATTGTAGGTGCCGGAGTTGGTGCGGGGCTGGCCGCGAATAATGGTGCCGGCGGGGATGGTGAGGGTGCCGTTCTTCACATAAACGATGCCTTCAAGGATGTATTCATTGCTGGCGCTCCACGTCGTGTTGCCGGTGAGATCGCCGGCGGGGACGGAAACGAGGGCGGCGTAGCTGGCGGAGCAGCCGAGCAGCATGAGGGCTGCGAGTTTGCTGATGTGTTTTTTCATGGGTGTTATTTTCGAGCTTGGAACTGCCGGCCTTAGGTTGACCGGTGAAAGACTATGATGGGGGAGGAGTGTGACGTTACCGCGCGTGCTGCGTGACGATTCTGCCACAATGGCGTGTCGGTCGTGGGCATTCCCGGCGGGGCGTGCCTCGCAGGTCAGAATTTGCAGGTGGCTGACAACGAATATTCACGTCCCGCCCGATAGGTGCTGCGGGCATATTCCTGGTTCGTCAGAGACGGGTCGTAGATCAGGCCGCGGGCGGGATCGGTGAGGTTTTTAACACCCAGCTTGACCGTCCAGTGGCGGCCCAGCTTTTGACTGATTCCCAAGTCCAGCCGTTGATAGCCTTTTTCGTAGAGATCGAATCCGGGAGGGAATCCGGAGCCCGGCAGCGTGAGCACGTCGCTGATGGCAAAGAGAGAGAGGACCACCTGGGTGCCCCACGAGCGGTGGGTGTAGGTCAGATCGACGTTGGCGATCCATTCCGGTTGATCGAACAGCCGGCGGGTGGTGGGCACGAGCGTCGGATCCAGGTAAACGATGTTTTGTAACTGCGAGATCGTGGTGGGATGGAGCGGCACCTCCGCATCGATCCGGGTGTAGTTGCCTCCGATGGTGAAGCCGTCGAGAGATTCGTGCAGGAATGAGAGACTCTTGCGGGCTTCGACTTCAAAGCCCTGCAGCTCGGCTTCGCCCGGGTTGTTGGCCCAGCTCTCGAAACGGCCCAGGGTGGCGCTTTCAAACAGCATTTTCTCGATCGGATTCTTGATCGTTTTCGAGAAGACGCTGACCGCCAGAAGGTCGGCCTTGTTGGCGGAAAAATACCATTCGAGGCGCAGATCGTAATTATGCACCTCGGAGGGTTTCAGTGCCGGGTTGCCCAGCACGAGATTGCCAGTTTCGAAGCTTTGGGAAAAATAGGAGCCCACTTCACGGAACGAGGGACGCGCGACCGTTTGCGAGTAGTTTAGCCGCACGAAAACGGGGGGGAGTGGATTCCAAGTCAGACCGGCGGCGGGCAGCAGATCCTCCTCGTCGAGGGCGGCGTTCAGGTTGCCGGGATTGGTGCCGAGGATGTCCGAGATGCCGGGCAGCAGCAGCAGATCCTGCGCAGTGGTGTTGCCATAGCTGCCCAGGCCGATGGAGGTCATCTCGAACTGCTCAATGCGCAATCCGCCGGCAAGCTTCAGGTGCGCCGGCAGCTCCAGGCTGGTCATGCCATAAAAGGCGCCCAGGGTGCGCTCGGCATCGGACGATGAAGTTCCCGATGCGCCTGGCGAGCCGGGGAGCAGCTGGTCGAACAGATCCTGAGGATCGTCCGCCACCATGTCGGTGCCGGTCGGCCGGCTGTAAATCTCGTTGTAGCCGGTGTTGGTTCGCTTGGATTTTTCCGCTGCCGCGCCAAATTTAAACTGGGAGTCTTTTTCGGTGAAAAGCCGGAATGGCAGCGTGGCATCGACACGACCGGTGTTCTGGCTTTCGTCGGTGTTGTTCCAGGCCCGTTCGAGCGGATCGGGCACACGATCCTGGCTGGACAACACATACTGTCCCGAGGCGTCCATCGCGTAAGTCGCCTCGGTGAAATTGGGTTCGTGCTGGGAGGTTTCGGCATGTTGCACGACCCATTCCAGCTTCAGGTCACCCGTATTCGGAAAGAAGTGATCGCCCCGGAATTGGCCGGCCGTGATATTGCGCTCCCGATAGTAGGTGCTTTCCCGATACCAGCTATAGGCGCCGAGGTCGGGATCGTTGACCGGGTCGAGCGTCTTTTTCTCCACGGTGTCGATGCCGCTTTGGGAAAACATGAAAGCGGCACCGATCTGATGCTCCTTGGAGAACTGGAGTCCCACGCCACCCAGGAAACCGAGCGAATTTTCGAATTCGGACTGCGTGTAATCGCTGGCTCCAAAATCGCCTGCCGGGAGGAGAATGCCCAGTTCCATGCTACTGGGTTGGGTTGGGAGGCTTTGTTTGACCCTGGTCGTGAGATCGGTCTTCCGGCCCGATTTCGCAGTTACACCGCGCTCCTGCACGACCGCGGCGCTGAATCCCAAAATACGGTTTTCACCAAACGTCAGCCGGTCTCCATAGCTCAGGCTGAATTTGTTGCCCAAGGGGGCGTCCCGATAATCGGGCACCACTTGAAAGGCGCGGCGGTCTCCTGCCCCGGGCCGGTCGTCTTCACCGAAACCGAAGAAATCGTTGCTGCCGCGAGTCGAGTAATCGGGCACTTCATTTTCGAGGGCATTGGAGTTTGCCTTCAGTCCGAACGAGACCTCGATTTCACGTCCCTCAGGCAGATAACGGGTGCCCATGTCGATGCTGCCACCTGACGTGTCACCCCAGAGGTTGGGCATGAAGTTTTTGCTGACCGTGATGGTGTCGAGGAGCTTCGTCGGAAAAAGATCGAGCTGCACCGCCTGCTTTTCCGGATCGGGACTGGGCACCTTGAGCCCGTTAAGCAGGGTGTTGCCGTAGCGATCGCTCAGCCCGCGAATGACCGCGAACTCGCCACCCGCCACAGACACGCCCGGGATGCGAATCAACGCCTCGGCGGCATCACCGGCGGAGAACTTGGCCAGTTGCTCCGCGCTGAGAAAGTCGATCGCGACATCGGCTTTCTGGCGGTTTTTGCCCAGGTCGGCCGCGGAGCCCTTCACCGCCTCCGCCTCGACGTCGAAGGCCTCCATCGTGAGCACGTCGTCTCCCGTGGCGGGAGCGGCTTGCCCGGCCGTGTCGCCCGTCGTCTGGGCCGCGGCCCGGTGGGCGGATAACAAGAGCGTGAGGGCACAGGCCAGGTGCGCCATCCGGCGGAGACCGGCGGGCGAGTTGCTGTGAAATGAGTGGAGGCGGGACAGTCGCGCAAACATGGGCTGCTCGAAAACGGGCGCATCGTGGCGCTTACAAGCCAATAGGCCTCCGGCATCGGGATTTAACCTTGCCGGAACCCATCCGTCACAAACGACACGCGGCGGTAACACTCGGACGGGTTTTTACCGCGCAGGCGCGCACGCATCCCCGATGAACCACCCCGGGGATTTTACCGGAATAGTGTATCCGTATAAAAACTACGTAAAGAATCCAACCAGGGTTTTGTTCCTGCCATTCATTCTCCGCAGGCGGAGGCCGGCGGTCACGAGATCGTAACGTATGTAGTAATCGTGTGTCGGCGCCTCATCGCGCTCGCCAGACCCGGTTCAATGCCGCTTCAACGCGAGGCCTCGTCCTTTTTCATCCCGTATCACCGTTTCCTCACCTGCCATGCCAACATCCCTGCCAATCGCCTTTCTCATGGGCCAGAGCCCCATGGAGCTGTTCGTTCACGGCGGCCCCATCATGTGGCCGATCCTCGTCGTTTCGTTTCTCGCCGTCACGGTGGTCGCGGAGCGCACGATTTTTCTCCTGCGCGAAAGCTCCTCCCGTGAACCCGAGGTCGTCGAGAAGATGCTGGAATGCGTCGAGCGCAGCGACGTCAGCGCCGCGGTCGCCATCGGAGGCAAGAGCCGCGACTACGTGGCGCGAGTGATGGTCCACGCCCTCACGCACAAGGAGCACTCGTTGACGAACGCCTTCATGCGCGCCGCCAATCGCGAGCTGACCCGCTTCCAGCAGGGCATGGCCGCGCTGGACACGTGCATCACCGCCGCCCCGCTGCTCGGCCTGCTTGGCACCGTCACCGGCATGATGGCCACGTTCGGCGCCCTTGGTGAGGGCGACATCGGCGCGAGCGCCGGAAAGATCACCGGCGGCGTCGGCGAGGCCCTCATCGCCACTGCCTGCGGCCTGGTCATCGCCATCATCGGCCTCTTTCCCTTCAACGTCCTCACTGCCCACATCGAAGGGGCCAAGCATCACATTTCAGACGCGGCCCACGCGCTCGAGGTCATGCTCAAGAAGGCCGATCAAGAGGCTGTCGACGTCAACGACCGATGAGCAGCCTCCAAGACGCGCTGGCCTCCGGCGGCGGAAAAAAGGCCCGCATCGAGATCATTCCGTTGATCGATGTGATCTTTTTCCTGCTCGCGACGTTCGTGCTTTTCACGCTCTCGCTCAATAAATCCGGCGGGCTCAGCGTTGCGCTGCCCGCGAGCGAGACCAGCGAGGCGCGCAGCCCCGACGGCGCGGTCACCATCTCCATCACCACCGAGGGCACGCTCGCCTGGGACAAGACCCCCGTGACGCTCGATGAGTTCATCGCCCGTCTCCAGGCCTACAAGCAGGTCGAGCCCAATCCCAAGGTTCTCATCAACGGCGACGAGAACGCGATGTTCGCCCAGGTGCGTTACGTCGTCGACGAGGCGCGCAAGGCGGGAATTTCCAAGGTTCTGATCGAGACACGCATCAAGCCCGCCGCCTGAGTTTCACCGTAGTTTTTCAACCAACACATTGTCCATGTCAGGCCATTCCGGAGCATCCAGCGGTCCCAAAAAAGCGCGCATCGAGATCATCCCGTTGATCGATGTGATCTTCTTCCTGCTCGCGACGTTCGTGCTCTTCACGCTCTCGCTCAGCAAAATCCAGTCACTGCCGGTCGACCTGCCGCAAGCCACCGCCGCCGCGCGTCCCAATGCGGACGACGAGATGATCGTGCTGCAGGTGTCCGAGGCCGACACCGCCTTTTGGAACAAGGAACTGATCTCCTTCGCGGAGATCACCCCGCGCCTGCTCAATTACAAGGCCGCCACGCCCAACGCCCGCGTGCTCGTCACCGGTGATGACAAGGCCCGTTACGGCGCCGCCATCCGCGCGCTCGACGAGGTGCGCAAGGCCGGCATCTCCCAGGTCTCGATCGAGACCGCCTACCGCGCCTCCGGCCGCTGAAGAACCGCCATGAAACCCGATCTGATCATCGCCATTGTCTTCGCGATCCTGGTTCACGGCGGCTTCGCCTTCAGTGATCGTTTTTTCAAGGCGGCCCCGCCCGCCGCACCCGCGGCCGAAGCGACGCCGGTGATGGAACTCGTGGCGCTTCCCCCGGTGGAGCCCGAGCCGCCGGAAATCGTCGAGCCCTCCGGCGAAGCCTCGGCGGAGATTGCTGAAATGGCGCCTCCGTCCCTGGCCGACACGCCGTCCGCCGCCATTGATTCCTCGTTCGTTCAGCAGATCCAGCCCCCGCCGCCTCCCGGCCTCAACCGGCCCACGGGCGCAATTACGATTCCCGTCGGGCGTCCCGCCGGCGGAGGAAACGGTTCCGGCCTCGGCAACATCTTCGACCTCGCCAGTCTCGACCAGCAGCCGGTCGCGCGCTTCCAGGCGCGCCCGGTCTATCCGATCGACATGCGCCGCGCCGGCATCTCCGGCGAGGTGATGGTCCGGTTTGTCGTCGATGCCGACGGCAACGTGCGTGATGCCGTCGCCGTCCGTTCTTCGCAGCGCGATTTCGAGCAGGAGGCCGTCAACGCGGTCCTCAAGTGGAAGTTCCGGCCGGGCAAAAAAGGCGGCATCGCCGTCAACACCCGCATCCAGATTCCCATCAAGTTCAACCTCGCCGCGGAATAATCCCATGCCGTCGACTCTTCCTCCTTTCCGCCGGGTGATCGCTCTTGCCGCGCTGCTGGCCTTCGCCCTGCCGTGCGCCAGCCATGGGCAGAACGCGCCCAAAAAAGAAATATCCGACGAGGTCTCGGCCGCCTTCGGCAAGTTGCGCGAACTGACCGACGCAAAAAATTTCACCGCCGCGCTGGCGCAGCTCGATGCGTTGCTCGCGACCGCCGGCCCCGAAAGCTTTGACCGCGCGCTGATCGCCCAGATCAAGGCGCAAATCCTCCTCGCCGACGGAAAGTTTTCCGCGGCGGTCGAGCCGCTCGAAACCGCCCTGGCCCTCGGCGAACGTCACGCCTTTTTCGAAACGTCCGCCCTTCAAGAGCAGCGCTACATGCTTGCGCAGATCTACTGCCAGCTCGCCGCCGAGGAAAAAGAGATCGCGCGTCAGCGCCCGCTTTACGATCGCGCCTCCGACCAGCTCGCCCGCTGGTTTGCCTCTGCGGCGCGTCCCACGGCCGAGGCGCACCTGCTCGCCGCCTCGTTGCTCTACAACCGCGCCACGCTTACGGCAGGCGAGCCCGACGCCCTTCAGTTGCGCCAGGCGCGTGGGGAGGCTGAGAAGGGTCTCGCCCTTCAGGCCAGGCCCAACTTTCAACTCTACATCCTCATCCTCGCCGCGCTCCAGCAACTCGGCGATGCGCGCGAATCCGCGGACATCCTTGAACTGCTGGTGAAGCACCAGCCCGACTCCTCCACCTACTGGCAGCAACTGGCGGCCACCTACCTCGGCCTCGCGGCCGACACCAAGGACGAAGCCGCGTCCTTCCGTTATCACCTCAGGGCGATTCTCACGATTGAGCGCGCCCAGGCGAGGGGCCTGCTCAATTCGCCCAAGGACCGGCTCAACCTCGTCGCGATTTATTTTAACATTCATCAGTTCGATCGCGCCGCCGTGCTGTTGGAAAAAGGTCTCGCCGACGGTTCGCTGGAAAACCAGCGGCGCAATTGGGAACTCCTCGCGTCCGCCTACCAGCAGCTGCGCCAGTCCGCCCGGACGATCGATGCGTTTGAGCGCGCCATCCGTTCCCTGCCGAAAGACGGCCAGTGTGAATTCGGTCTCGCCCAGTTTCACTACGGCCAGGGGCGGGCCGACGAGGCCTATCGTCACCTGGAAGCGGCCGCCGCCAAGGGCGGTCTGGACCAGCCCGGCCAGGCGAAGCTCTTCACGGCCTACGTGGCTTGCGAACTTCAACGCTACGACGATGCCGCCCGCTGGCTCGAAATCGCCGCCCGTCACGACGACGTGAAAAAAGACGATCTCGCCCGCCTGGATCGCGCCGTGCGCGATGCACTGCGCGAGCGTGCCGCGCTGCGCGAAGCGAAACTCTAACCCTCATTTTTTTTGCCATGCCTAAAATCTATTTCATCGCTCCCCTGGTTGCCCTGGCGTTGTTCTTTGCGGTCTTTTTAAATTTCAAGAACGGCCATGATGAGCTCAAGCTGGCCCGTGCGGCCGCGATCGCGACGGCGAAGGAGGCGAAGCTCAAATCCGAGATCGAAGCCCGCCGCCAGGCGATCGAGGACGCGCTTCGTGCGCAGGAGCAGCGCAAGAAGGAACGCGAGGCGAAGGAAGCCCGTGAAAAAGCAGAGAAGGAGGCCCGCCAGCTTGCGCTCGACGCCCGCGAAAAAGCCTGGCGCGAGCAGGAAAAGCTGGTTCGTCAACTCGACCGTTTGAAGAAGGAAGTGATTGCCGAAAAAGAGGAGCTCGCGAAACGGGAGACCGTGAAAATCGCGACCCTCGCCGAGCAGGCGTTCCTCCGCGATTTTGTGCAGAAGTCCGAGGCGAGCGTGAAGAAGTTCGAAGAGGTTCTCGTGCAAATCGATTCCGCCGAACGCACGCGCGCCGCCGAGGCCACCAAGAAAAAATCCTGATTTCCGCCTGTCACCATGAACCGTTTTTACCTGATTGTTCCGATCGTTCTGTTGGGCCTCTTTGGAGGCATTTATTGGCAGCACAGCCGCACGGCCGCGACGGAGGCCGCCGGGCGCGCCGCCGAGACCGACCGCATCAAGGCGGCGGAGCTCGCGAAGAAAACCGAGGCCGAGCGCGTGGCGCGGGAGGACGCGGCGCGTCGTGCGGCCGAGCGCGAGGCAGAGGAGCTTAAGAAGGAGGAGGAGAAGCGCGCGCGCTGGGCGGCGGAAGGAAAGCGCATCGAGGAGGAGACCGCGCGTTTTGCGGCCCGCATTGCTGAACTCGCGGCGCAGACCACGCAGACGGAATCCGAGCTTGCGACGTTGCGCGCAGACCGGGAGCGGTTGGATCGGGAAAACTTTGAGCTGGCCCGTGAAGTCGAGCTGGCGCGCATCGCCAAGCGGACGGCTGAGCTGGAAATCCAGCGCGCCGTCGACGTGGTGGCGCAGCGCGCGGCGCTTTCGGCGACCGCGCCGAATTGAAGGCGGAGACGCTTCGTTTTGGCCTGACGCAGGGTCGCCCCTTGTGTGAGGCCGCGCGGTCGTTTTGCCTGCGCACGCCACGCTGGCCCGACGCGAGACCGGGCCCTGCGTTCCGGAGTTTTTCCCGGGATGCCCGGGAGGCGCGTCGCGAGCGACGGGCTACGGACGGATTCGGTTCACGGAGTTATTTTGAGGAACAGCACGGGTTCGAATCGCCTGGAACTTGGGCGGAGAGCTCGGGTTGCGTCATGGTTGCGCGCACGATGCGGCGGAGGCGTCCCGAGCCGACACGGATTCGCAGGACGGTGCGGAGCGGGTTGTCGCGATTTGACGGATGGCTGATGAATTCTTCGACCGCGAGTTCGTAGTCCTTGAACCGCTTGATGCGACCGACGTCGTGGATGAAGTCGTAATCGGCGCGGAAGTAGTTCGGCGAGAGCTGCTGGAGCAGCCACGCGAATGGCCGGGCGTGAGGGTAGAGGGCCTGTCTAAACACGGTGAGCAGGTAATCGCTGGGATCGATGCCGTGGCGTTCACAGTAGCGCTTGGAGAATTCTTGGCGGGGCTGCATGACCGGGAATCCTACGACGCGGGAGCGACCGTTTCATGGCGGCGGGGTTACGATTACATCATATCATTCGGAGGCCGGTGCAGCCACGGCGGAACTGAAAAGAAGGTCCGAGTTCAACGATCGCGTGACATTGTTCGCCGGGGCGTTCCGCCAGGGAAAATCCCGTGTATAATGAGGCGTCTGATCATCCGACCATGAATACCGCTTTTCTCGATTCTCCCGTTTTACTCCCGGCGAATACGTCGTCTTGCACACGCAGACTCCGGCTGCCCGAGAGTGTTGTCCGCACTTCTCCGGTCGAGCGCCTGCCGGGCTATTTCATCAGCCGGAAAGGCGAGGTGGAGTCGGCGTTCAAGTCATTGCGCCGGGTGCGCGAAGGAGACTGTGATGCGGCCGGCTTTTTGAATGCGGGCGAGGACTTCATCCCCAATCAACTGTCCGAGCAGGATGCGCTCGAGCGACTGGCGCGCGCGTTGAAGGAAACCGGGCAGCTGGTCGTGAGGACCGCGGATGGTTTGGTGACCGCGTGGTTTGCGGGCATTGGAGACCCGGAGGATCTTTTTTTGGAGCTGCGTCCGCGGGATGCCTGGATTGACCGGGATGAGCTCGTGATGGGCGCGATGTGCACCCTGGCAGACGCCGAGCGGTTGCTGCGGAGCATGTATCAAGGGGCCGCCGGCAACGAGTTGTCCATTGACGGCACCGCGCTGTTGCCGGCTGCGTGCGACTAGGCCGTGTTTTCGAAATAAACCAGCCCATCGCCGGTGCTCTGCGAGGGAGGGCGAAAGAGCGCTGGGCCGGCGTATTTCGAAAAAACGGCCCAGGCCGTTAGGTTCCGCTGCAGGCGCCCGGTGGTCTCCGAGGCGGGGCCGTTGAAGAGGGGGCGATGTTGGCGTTGCCGCTGGAGTCGGTCGCCGTGGTGCCGGTGGTTTCGTCGAATTTCCAGTGGACGTTGAGGGTGCCGGCCTCCGTGTAGGTCCACCATTTGTAGGTGAGCGTCTGGTTGAGATCGTCTGCGGTGTTGCCGGTGGTGGACAGGTTGATGGTGGCGACGACGTTTTTCGTGATGTCGGAGTTCAGGACGTAATGAAGAGATGCGAGCCTGAGCGGGTCGCTATTCCCGGATGCACTCGAAATGGTGATCCGAGCCGATCACATTGAAGGGCGGACCATTGATGAAATCGGCGGCTGGCAACCAGCGGACGGAGCCGTCGGTGAGCAGGTGGTTGGCAATGTCACCACGCGATCAATGCGTTTGACGCGTGTTCGTTTAAAAAAACGCATGTGAATCCAAGACGATGAAGGGGAAACGGCTCCCTCACGGCCGGCGCGACGCTTATGAAGAGTGCCGCCCGGCTGTCTCCGGGCACGAACCCCGGTTCAGTCATCTACTTCAACCCCCATGTCATTTTTCAGAATCACCTTGTGTTTGCTGGCCTCCCTTTGCCTGCGAGGAGAGGCGGCGGAAATCGTCTCCGTGGCGCAGATGACCGCGGGTCCCGCGGCGAAAGCATTGCCGCACGAGGCTGGTTGGGGCTATTGGACCGCCGCCCCCGGAGCCTGGCTGCAGACTCATGAGGGGTTCGTGGCTCGCAGCCGCAAAGGAGGCGTTGATCTCGTTTTTCTGGGCGACTCAATCACCCAGGGCTGGAGGGCGGCCATCGAGGAGAACTGGACGGGCGCCGAGCCGCGGTTGCGGGCGGTGAACTACGGTATTGGCGGCGACAGCACGCGGCAGGTGATCTGGCGGATCGAGCATGGAACGCTGGACGGGATTCGTCCGCGGCTGGTCGTGCTCATGATCGGCACGAACAATCTTTACCGGGACCATAATGCGGGTTCGACCGATGAGATTGCGATCGGCGTGAAAAAAATCCTGGCGTTGATCGCGGAGAAAACCCCCGGGACCCGGGTTCTGCTCCTCGGCGTGCTGCCCCGGCAGACCAGGACCTGGTGTGAGCGTATCTCGGATTTGAATACGAGCATATCCCGGAACGAAGTCACGGGACGCATACGCTTCCTGGATGCCGGTCCCGCCTTTCTGGATGCGGCCGGCAACGTAAAGGCCGACCTCTACCATGCCGATGCCGTGCATCTTAACGCACGTGGCTACGAAGTTCTTTCCTCCCTGGTGAAACCGGTGGTGCGGGAACTTCTGCGGTGAGCGCGCCGATCCCTTTGACGAGGACCTTCCGCGGTCGCCCTTTGTTTTTCCCAATTACCACCATGAAAACCCATATCCTTCGCTTCGGCGGGCTGGCGCTGGCCAGCCTGGTTCTTTCCCTGTTCCCCGCCACGGCGGCAACCCCGGCCGCGTCCGGGACGCCCGGACCGATCTACAACAAGCAGACCGGCCTGGCCGCCGGGTGGACAGCGACGACCTGGGGTGAAATTCATGCCGAGCCGAGCCGCACCGTGTTCAAGGAGGGTGGTGCGGTTTCCCTTCAGGTTTTGACGGGCGCCGGGGCCGTCCCTTACGCCGGGTTGCAACTGGTCGCAGGCTCCAGCGGCGTCGAACTCGACGAGCAGTTGCGCCGGGAAGGCGTGGTGCAGCTGTCCTTGCGCAATGGCAGCGACGCTGCGGGCCAGCCTGTTCACGAGCAGGAATTGCAGGTGATGCTTTCGTTCGTGCCGGCCGGGGGCAAGCCGCTCGTCAGCCAGTATGAGCGTGTCGTGCTGGCTCCGGCGGCGGGAGGTTCCGGCTGGCAGACGGTCACCGTTTCCATTCCCGGCATGTTGCGCGGCCGGGTCGACGCAGCCACGCCGGTCCGGCTGCAAGGGGTTTTTATCCAATATATCGACCAGCCGCAGGCGGGGTTTTACGTCGGCGAATGCGTGATCCGGCGCACCGCGAAATAAGCCGACCGCCCCTCGCTTCTTTTTTTCCTTCGACCGATCCGTCGGTCACGACGACGCTGGGGGTGCTGGCAGTGACGGTGGTGAAGCCGCGCTTGCGCGGTTCATGAGACCGGGTTGCGGACGACGCGGGTGATTTAAGCTGGCGCGGGCTTGGTTCAGTTGCGCCGGGCAACCCAGAAGCGGCATTCGTCGGAGAAGTCCACGACGGCTCGAGATTCGCGGACGAGGTCGCGGCGCATCGAATCGAATCCGTGGGTCCATCCCGTGGCGGCGAGGTCTTCGAGGATTTCGGCCCGGTCGGGCAGGTGCATGAATGTGCGGCCGACATCGTCCTCGAAGTAGCGGTCGCCGAATTCGACGAGGCGGGGATCCTGTTTGCCTTGGTCCCAGCGGAGGGCCTCCAGTTTCCACGAGGCGCGTTCGACGCGCGAGTGGTCGCGGTCGTGCGTGGTGAAGAGCAGCGGCGCATCGGGCCGGCAGACGGCGGCAATATTTTGCAAGGCCAGGCGGCGGTTGGCGCGCCCGGGAATCTGCATCAGCCCATTGAACATGAAGAGCGCGCCGTCGAATCCAAAGTAACCTATTGGGTTACTTTGCACTTGGGGATGACCTGGATTTTTGGAGGGAGCGTCGGAGGGAAAGTAACCCAATAGGTTACTTTGGATCGGCTGGGTGGCGTCGGCGTGGTGGATGGGGATGGGGGCGGAGCGCTCTTCGGCGAGGGCGCGGGCCTGGTCGACGAGCTCCTCGGCGAAGTCGAAGGCGGTGAGCTGGCGGTAGCCGAGTTCCCACAGGCCGAGAGTCACGCGGCCGGCGCCGCAGCCGGCTTCGAGGAGGCGCGCGTTCGTGTCGGGAAAGAAACGTTCAATGAGGAGCTTTTCGGACTTCCAGAGGCCGAGACTGTGCGCGGCGCGCGCGTAATGAACGACGGCAATGGGGTCGTTGAAGTCGTCGCGAACGGTCGCGGAGGAGATTTTGTTTACAGGAGGCAACGGAGGAAACGGAGAGGTAGGGCGGGACCGCTGGGCCCGCCGTGTTGGCAAGCGGTTGAGCGCATTCGAATATCGAAGCGGACGGCCCAGCGGTCCGTCCCTACCTGTTCAGACCTTCTTTTTCCAGGCGGCGATGAACATGCCGTTGGCGTTGAGTTCGTGGGGCCAGAGGTGGAGTTGGGGGCCTTGGCCGAGCACAGGGTCCGGGATGAAATCGGGGTGCGCCTCGGTGAAGGCGTTGGCGATTCTGGTCGTTTCGCTTTTGGTGAGCGTGCAGACGGCGTAGACCAGGCGGCCGCCGGGCTTCAGGGCGGGGGCGGCGTGGTTGAGGAGCTGGAGCTGGATCTCGGCGAGTTCCTTTACGTCGTTGGGCGTGGTCGTCCAGCGGGCGTGCGGATTGCGCTGCCAGGTGCCGACTCCGCTGCACGGGGCGTCGACGAGGATGCCGTCGAACTTGGTTTTGGTGGGAAGGAAGGGGCCGCCGTTCCAGGTGACGGCACGGTAGTTGAACGCCTGGGCGCGTCCGGCGCGCTTGCGCAGCGTGGCGAGACGGCCGGTGTTGCGGTCGCTGGCCCAGATGAGGCCTTTGTTTTCCATCAGCTCGGAGAGATGGAGCGTCTTGCCGCCTTCGCCGGCGCAGGTGTCCCACCAGGTTTCGCCGGGTTTCGGATCGGCGGCGTAACCGACGAGTTGGGAGGCGAGGTCCTGGATTTCGAATACGCCTTGGTGGAACTCGGACGTTTTGAAGAGATCGGTCTGGCCGGTGTAGCGAAGCGTGGTGTCGCGGCGTGACTCGGGAATGAGTGGGGAGGTGGAGGGAGTGAGGTTGCCGAGCGAGCGGGGGAGGGC
>JAQSWS010000068.1 GCA_029266495.1 Rariglobus sp.
GGTGTAGCCGCAGCCGTGCCGGCCACGCCCTCGACTCCCGCCGCCGCTCCGGCTCCCGCTCCCCTCCCTGCCGCCGCCAAATCCACCGAGCAATCCCCCGCCGTCCGCCGCATCGCCGCCGAGACCAACATCGACGTTTCCAAAGTCGCCGGCACCGGCAAGGCCGGCCGTGTCACCAAGGGCGACGTCCTCGCCGCCGCGGCCACCCCGCCCCCCGCCTCCTCGGTCTCCGCCGCGGTCGCCTCCGCGCCCGCCGCCGCCGTGCCCGCCTCCGCCCCGGTCGTCTCCACGCCCGCCGCCGGCAAACGCACGCGCGTCAAGATGACCAAGCTCCGGCAAACCATCGCCAAGCGCCTGGTCTCCGCCCAGCACGAGGCCGCCATGCTCACGACCTTCAACGAGGTCGACATGTCCGCGGTCATGGCCCTCCGCGCCAAATACCAGGACGACTTCGTCAAGAAAAACGGCGTGAAGCTCGGCTTCATGTCCTTCTTCACCAAGGCCGTCGTTCATGCCCTCAAGGAAGTCCCCGCCATCAACGCCCAGCTCGACGGCGACGAGGTCATTCAAAACCATTACTACGACATCAGCATGGCCGTCTCGACCGAGAAGGGCCTCGTTGTTCCCGTGGTGCGCGGCTGCGATCAACTCGACATGGCCGGCATTGAGAAAGCCATCGGCGAGGTCGCCAAAAAGGCCCGCGACGGCAAGCTCGCCCTCCCCGACTTCGAAGGCGGCTGCTTCACGATCACCAACGGCGGCATCTTCGGCTCGATGTTGTCCACCCCGATCATCAACGCGCCGCAAAGCGCCATCCTCGGACTCCACGCGATCAACGACCGCCCCGTCGCGCTCAATGGACAGGTTGTCATCCGCCCGATGATGTATCTTGCCCTCAGCTACGACCACCGCCTCGTCGACGGCAAAGAAGCCGTGACCTTCCTCGTGAAGATCAAGCAGGCCATCGAAGATCCGGCCCGGCTCCTAATCGGAGCCTGATGAAGTAGTGAGTAGCGGGTAGTGAGTAGCGAGCATTCAACCTCGCATCCTACCCGCTCCGCTACCTCCGACCTACTCGCTACCCGCTACTCACTACTCGCTACTTCAAATGTCTTCCTACGACCTCATCGTCATCGGCGCCGGCCCCGGCGGCTACGTCTGCGCCTTCCGCGCCGCCCAACTCGGCCTCAAGGTCGCCCTCGTCGACAAACGCGCCACCCTCGGCGGCACCTGCCTCAACGTCGGGTGCATCCCCAGCAAGGCTCTCCTCGCCTCCTCCGAACACTTCCTGTTCGCGCAAAAACACGCCGCCGAACACGGCATTAAAATCGACGGCGTCTCCATCGACGTCGCCGCCATGCTCAAGAAGAAGGACGGCATCGTCGCCAAAATGACCGGCGGCATCTCCATGCTCGCCAAGGCCCGCAAGGTCACCGTCATCATCGGCGAAGCAAAGTTCACCGCCGCCAACACTGTCGCGGTCGGCGACCAGTCCCTCACCGCCAAAAACATCGTCATCGCCACCGGCTCCGCCCCCGTCGAGCTGCCGTTCATGAAGTTCGATGGCGAGACGATCATCTCCAGCGATCACGCCATCAGCCTCCCCGCGGTCCCGAAAAAACTCGTGGTCGTCGGCGGTGGCGCCATCGGCCTTGAACTCGGCTCTGTCTGGTCCCGTCTCGGCGCCGACGTCACCGTGGTCGAGTTCCTGCCCAAGATTGCCGCGACCAATGACGATGACATCGTCCGCAACTTCACCCGCCTCCTCCAAAAGCAGGGCCTCAAGATCGAGTGCGGCGCCAAGGTGACCGGCTTCTCCAAAGGCATTCTCACCGCCGAACGCGACGGCAAGGTCCTGGAGTTTCCCGCCGACAAGGTTCTCGTCGCCGTCGGCCGCCGTCCCTACGCCGACAACCTCAACCTCCCCGCCGCCGGCGTGGAGCTCACCGACAAAAAGCGCATCAAGGTGGACGCCCACCTCAAGACCACCGCGCCCGGCATCTGGGCGATCGGTGACGTCATCGACGGCCCCATGCTCGCCCACAAAGCCGAGGAAGACGGCGTCGCCGTCGCCGAGTGGATCGCCGGCAAGCACGGCCACATCAACTGGGACCTCATGCCCGCGATCATCTACACCGAGCCCGAGGTCGCCTCGGTTGGCTTGGGTGAAGATGCGGCCAAGGCCAAAGGCCTCGCGATCAATGTCGGCAAGTTTAACTTCGCCGCCAACGCCCGCGCCCTCGCGAACGACGCCGGCGATGGCTACGTAAAGATTATCGCCGACGCCAAGACCGACAAAATCCTCGGCGCGCAGATCCTCGGCAAAAACGCCGGCGAACTCATCGGCGAAATCGTTGCGCATATGGAATACGGCGGCAGCGCCGAAGACCTCGCCCGCACGATTCACGCCCACCCGACCATGTCGGAAGCAGTCAAAGAAGCCGCGATGGCTGTCAGCAAATCCGCCATCCACGCGATCTAATCGTCGTAACTCAGGCCGTTTTGGCCATGCACCCCCGCCCGTCGCCACCCCGCGACGGGCTTTTTGTTACCCTCAAAAACCAAGAAACTCAACCTGGCCCGTAGATGACGCCGATGGGCCCGGACCGGCCGGACCGTGCCCGTGATATTCCGCGGGCGAAAACTTTGGGATTCTTCCGTTCCTTCGGCCTTCACCCGCCCACGTCTCATTCCGCATTCTGCGCCGCAGCCTGATCGGCCGCAGCCTTGGTGGCCCTGGCGCGGGTGTGGGCGCTCGAAGACTTGCCGCCGCCAGCGGACACCTTGACGGGAGCAGTGACGACGACCGGCGCGGCGGCGGCCGGCTTTTCGCCAGCCGCGATCTTGCTGGCCTTTTCCTCTGCGCGCTTGGCCGCCCGCAATCCGGCGGCCTTGTCGGCCTCGGCCTCCGCCGCCCGGGCCCGGGCATGGCCAGGGGCAGACTTTCCTCCCCGCGTCATCACCTCGGTCGCAACGCCAGCCGTCCCTTCCGTGCCGCAAGAACACGTCCCCTCCGTTTTATCCGCCGCCCACACCGACGCGGACGGCACCAACGCGAACAAACCAGCGACTGCCAAAACAACATTAAGGGTTTTCATAGAGCACCGAGAACAACACTCGCCCTTCACTTGCTCAAGCTCACTTAAACTCCGCGCCAGCCTGGCTACATTCCTCAAATCATTGAACGAGCCGCTTGGTTTGTTTTTCCAACAGCTCCACAACGACATTAACCTGGGCTTCGGCAATCGCTCCAACATCGCAAGATACCACCGCGCCTTGCGATAAAGCGCGATCACGTCGGCCCCGACGCCAAGAGGACGCTGAGCCGTGGAATTTATACGGCTCAGCTGTAAACGGGAACGAACGTCCCTTCCACGCGTCCGTTTCCTGACGCTTGCACCAGATGCGCGAGTGAGGCACAACCACTCGTATCGCCCGCTGCGCCGTTTAGCCTCATGAGCCGATACGCCTTCCCCTCCGACGAAGATCAACAACCCCTCACCTCGCTGGGCGGACGCTCCATCTACGGCGCGCACCTGATTGTCATCGTTTTCGTCGCTTCGCTCCTCGCCACCACCCTCTTGATGACACTGGGCGGGCGCGGAATCTTGAACTGGCTTGTCTTCAGCAGTGGCGACGTCCTCAAGGGCCAGGCCTGGCGTGTCCTGACCTACGGCTTGGTCAACCCGCCGAGCCTCTGGTTCATCGTCGATATGTTCATGATCGTGTGGTTCGGCCGTGAACTGGAAAAGTTTTTCGGCCGGCGCACCTTCTTCAGCCTCTACGCAGGCCTCTATCTCGTCACCCCGCTGCTCTTCACGGTGCTCGGACTTCGCTGGCCCCTCGAACTCTTCGGTGTGCCGGGCGCGCTCGCGCTCTTCACCGCCTTCGCGACCCTTTATCCCAATGTAGCCTTGTCCTTCGGCATCCTCGCCAAATGGGCTGCGGCTCTGCTCATCGGCATCTACTTCCTCATCCATTTGAGCAACCACGACTGGCCTCAACTGCTGGCACTAGGCGCCACCACCGGCTTCGCCTTTGCATTTGTTCGCTACGCCCAAGGCCACTTCACCCTGCCGAGCCTCTCTTCCTTCAAACGCCGGCCCGCTCGCGGCCAGATGATCGAGAACACTCCGCCACGCGTCGTCAAAACCACGTCCAACCCCAAAGCCGAACTGATGGCCGAGGTGGATGTCCTCTTGGATCGCATCGCCAAATCGGGGATCAACAGCCTCAGCGCCAAAGAACGCGCCCGCCTCGACGCCGCCCGCGAATCCTTGCTTAAGCAGTCGAAGTCCGGCCGTTAAAGGGTGTCCGCCGGCACCGCTGGCCAGGCCGGATAGATTACGTTTGCACCGCCCTCGCGCGATACACCCATTCTGCCAGCGCTCCCAGTGCGATGCCGATGGCATACGCCACGAGGTCCGGAGCATTGAACGTGGAGCCAAGGATCAAACGCCCCAACAACGTCGCACGAATCCCGTCGATCCAGCCGGCATGGTAGAGCTGCAAACACTCCACCGCCCACGCCAGGCACAGCGATCCGCCTGCAATCCACCGCGTCGAAGCGCCACGGCACAGAAACCCAAGTCCCAGAAAAACAACGAGCGCCCACAACGCATCCCCTCCGTATTTGGACGCAAAATCCGGCAACGGCAGAACCCCGGACCGCCAGAAGAGCCCCGCCCCGACAACCAGTGCGGCCAATGACGCATACAAAACCCGGCTACGCTGTAATGGCTTGAGGGTGATCGATCGTGCATGCATGTGACACGACGCCTGTCAGTCTTCGTCCTCTCCCGGCCTCAAAGCACTTAGCCATTCCGAGAAAGTGGCAGATAGTTTAATCAGCCCTGCATCCGACCCGCTTTCCAAGTCCATTTCCTCGTGGAACCCAAGATACACCGAACCGTGTTCCGAAGGGCGCAGACTGAGTAAGATGTGATCACCCATTCCGTTTCCCGCGATGGGAAACATGCCATCCGGCAGATCGTTGGTTCCCTGCTCCCGGAGCATCACATCGATTTCGATCCAATCGATCATTTCTTCGGGAGTATAGAATGAGTCCACGCCGTCCGTCCAAGCACCCGATGGATGGGGAACATTGAATGAGAAGCCCGACAACTCACCCGCCGTCCCGGCCTCGACAAAACGTAAAAAATCTTCCGGCAGGGTGGATTTTGTCAGCAACTGAACCGCAGCTACGAGCGACTGTGTCATGATCGAGGAGGTATCCTCATGATGTTTTCTGTTCAGATGCCTTCATTGAGAAGGATCTTTCTGCAAATAAATACTGGGCGTGAAAAACCCGCCGTCGGTGCCCGTCTCCAACGTTCGATCCTTAAACCCTCGCCAGGTTGACAACGTGATCACGCCGTCACGGAGCTCTCCGAACTGAGACGAGTTAAATGAAACGATCTCCGTCGCCGTCATGACCGTCGCCACCGATTCCTTCTGCAATTTATAGCGCCCAACCGCCACATAACCACCGGCATCGCTGGGTCCGCTCTCGTTGATGACCACGGTATGAGGACCGCTGTAAGTCAGCCGGACCGTCGCGCCCACGAGCGGTGCTCCTGAATCATCCACCACTCGAACACCTTTCACCGAAGGCGCAGTGCAACCGGCCAAGAACACGATGGCCAAAACAAGCAGACCCCACTCGCCTGATAGGTTAACTCGCATTTCCTGGAAGTGTGATCACGTTGCCTTCGTTTCGCAGCCGAAGATGAGATGGTTGCCGTCCGGGTCCACCGCGCCGATGCCCGCTACAAGCAACATCACTAACTCCAACAATTGCTTTACGAGACACGAGGGGCTCATTTGATCGCCTTAGTCCCCAATTTCAAATTCCACATCGCCGGCGAGCGCATCGTTAATAAAAAGCTGGAATCGATGCGTGCCCTTCGGGTCAGTTTCCAAGATCTTGAATGTCCGCCCATATTTAACGGGCTTGGACGTATCCAGGGTGAATTCCTTCACCAGCGTTTGGTGGTCACCTGAAGTCTTGATCGATTCGTTTTTCGTCAGACTCGATGGAGTATCCGATTTATTTGTAAACGTGGCCGGTCCGGGCAATGTGAGTATTTCTTTTATTTTGATTGAAGGCTCCTTGGAAAAAACAGCGACATCCCAACCGTATTTGCTGCCAGGCTTCCAGATGATCTTGCGAGTGCGCCTGAGACTGCCGTCCGGAAGACGCTCTCCGAAAAAGACGGAGATCATCCCATTCTCTGCCACGGCAGTCTCTTCAGGATCTGCGGCTTTTGATTGCGAAGCTGTCGCTAGAGACTGCGACTTCTTAGCCGGTTCTTTCTTGTTAACGGTGTATTCAATCACACGGAAATCGTTTTTCGTCACCGAAATCACTTTCCCGAAAACATCCAGACACACATCGATGGAATAGCCACTTTTCGTAGTCGTATTCGGTTTAACAGGACCGTCATTGAGAACCGTAGTCGGCAATTCGAACCGCACCTGTATTTCTTCGCCAGAACCACCGGTGAGGAGGTAGCTGGCGCGAGTAAGATTCAGATCCATGGATTCCGGATATTTCGCCAGAGCGGCCTCACGCGCCGTTGCAATAATGAGATCGGTTTTAGCCGTCACCAACGGCATTGGAGGCACATGCTTCCCTCCGCGTTGGTGTGTGCACGCGGCTGTGCAAACCACCCCCAAAACACCAAGGAGCATAAAAACGGTTTTCATAAATCGGGAAAAGGATCGGCTGGCTTCGAAGGAGAATACGGTGCGTCCAGAACAGCGCCAGCTCGTTCCCCTCAGTGTCCGCACACGCACGCATACTCGGCGTTTTTGCATTCGCCGCAGATGGACATGTTCAGGTTGAAGCGGGCATAGACGGGCTTTGCTTCGGGCGTGGTCTTGATCTGCACCACCGTCGGGAACTTGTTACCGGAGGGAAGCGTCGTGTCAGAGAGGAGCACGTTGCCAGTCTTCGTAAACGTGAGCTGGGTCGGGGCGGCGCGATCTCCTGCTGTCACGACAACGACTTGGTCGGCGGGGGCGGCGGGTTTGCCATCTTCCCCGACAAAGGTGATCTGAACCTTGCGCTCGGCGGTGACGAAAAACTCGGCGTGCGGCGTGACGGACGTGATGAGGCGTCCGCGGTTGGGACCCGCTTCGTTTTTCTCGTGGGCATTGGACACGGTGGCAGTGAGGGCGAGCGCGATAATGGCGAGGAGGCTGAGGATGGCGGTTTTCATGATGGTTTGGGTTGGGAAAGAAATCGGATTTTTTAACGCAAAGACGCGAAGAGGCTAAGGTCGGAGGAAGAGGGATGTCTGTTCATAGCTCGGTTCCTTCGCGTCTTTGCGACTTTGCGTTAAGAATCATGGATTGAATTTATTACTGAGCGGCGGCAGCTCCACGGGACAAGGCGTGCTCGGCGGCTTTGCGGCCGAAGCGGTAGAAGATCGCGGGGGTCACCAGGAAATCGAGGAGAGTTGAGGAAATCAGTCCGCCCACGATCACCACGGCGACCGGGTGGAGGATTTCCTTGCCCGGTTGATCGCCGGCAAGGACGAGCGGGATCAATGCGATGCCGGCGGCCAGCGCCGTCATGAGCACGGGGACCATGCGCTCAAGCGTGCCGCGAATGACCATCTCCCGGGTAAAACCTTCGCCTTCGTGTTTCATCAGGTGCAGGTAGTGCGAAAGCATCATGATACCGTTGCGCGCGGCGACTCCGCCGACCGCGATGAAGCCGACCAGCGTGGCGATGCTGATGTTGTCCACTTTGAGCCAGGTGAAGACGAGTCCGCCGATCAGCGCCAAGGGGATGTTGAGCATCACCTGGAACGCGAGCGACGCGCTCTGGAAGTAACCGTAGAGCAGGAAGACGATCACGGCGAAGACGATGGCGCTGAAGAGCGCGATGCGGCGCGTGGCGTCGCGCTGCGCCTGGAACTCGCCTTCGTAGGTGATGAAATAGCCTTCGGGGAGTTTCACTTTCGCGCGCACTTCGGTTTGGAGGCGTTCGACGAGCGCGCCGACGTCGCGGACCGTTGGCTTGATGGCGATGGTGAAACGGCGCTGGCTGTTTTCGCGGAAGATGACGTTGGGACCGGTCGCTTCGCGCACGTCGGCGACGACGGAGAGCGGGATGCGCTGGCCGGTGCCGGTTTCGACGGGGATGCTGGCGATTTTCTCCGGGGTGTCGCGCCAGGTGTGAGGGAGGCGGATGACGAGGTTGATGGCGCGTTGTCCGTCGCGAAGTTCGGCGATCTCTTTTCCTCCGACGAGCCCGCTAAGCTGGTCGTTGAGCGCACCGGGGGTGATGCCGTAGGCGGTGGCGCGGGCGCGGTCGGCCTCGATGCGGAGCTGCGGGATGACGGCCTGCTGGTCGAGCTTGGCGTCGGCGAGACCGGGGATGGTCCTGGCGATGGCCTGCACTTCGGTGCCGAGGCGACGGAGGGTGTCGAGGTCGGGACCGAAGACCTTGATCGCGACGGGCGCGGAGACGCCGCTGAGCATGTGGCCGATGCGGTCGGCGAGAGGTCCGCCGATGACGGAAAAGGTGCCGGGCACGGTTTTGAGACGGCGGTTGAGATCGGCGAGGATCTCGGCGCGGGTGCGTTGCGGCGCGCCGTCGGCGGGGGCGCGGAAATCGACGTCGAACTCGGCGGTGGAAACGGGAACCACGTGGTCACCGCGTTCAGCGCGTCCGAGGCGGCGGCCAACGAGGTGGACTTCGGGCACGGCGAGGATCTGCGATTCGATGACATCGGAAATGCGGTTCATCTCCTCCAACGAAGTGCCGGGGGCCGAGGTGACGGCGATGAGTGCGGTTTCTTCGCGGAAGGCGGGGAGGAAATCCTTGCCCATTTTCGGGTAGAGCAGAAACGCGGCGACCATGCCGGCGGCGACGAGGACGAGCACGGGCAGAGGGTGGTCGAGCGCGACGCGCAGCGAAGTGGCGCGAAGAATGCGTTTCAGACGGGCGACAAGCCAGCCGTCGGTGTGCGCATGGCCGGCGGCTGGTTTAAGAAGAAACGAACAGAGGACTGGAATGAGCGTGAGCGAGACGACAAATGACGCGGCCATGCTGACGATGGTCGCGATGGCGATGGGCGCGAAGAGCTTGCCCTCGACTCCGCTGAGCCCGAGCAGCGGGAGGAAGACGAGGACGATCAACACGGTGGCGTAGAAGATCGAACTGCGCACTTCGCCGGAGGCGGCGGCGATGACGGAGAGCTTGGGGCGCGGCGCGGCGAGCGCGGCGTTTTCGCGGAGGCGGCGGAAGACGTTTTCGACGTCCACGATGGCGTCATCGACGACCATGCCGATGGCGACTGCGAGTCCCCCGAGGGTCATGGAGTTGACGGTGATGCCGAAGCGTTGGAACACGAGCAGCGTGATCGCGAAGCTCATGGGGATGGCCATGAGCGTGATGACGGTGGTGCGGACGTTGAGGAGGAAGAGAAACAGGACGAGCGTCACCATGATCGCGCCGTCGCGGATGGCTTCCTTGAGGTTGCCGATGGCGTGGTCGATGAAGTCTTGTTGCTGGAAGAGCGGGAGCGTTTCGACGCCGGGCGGCAGCGCGGGGCGGAGTTCGTCGAGGGCGGTCTTTATTTGGGCGGTGAGCGCGCGGGTGTCGAAGCCGGGGGACTTGGTGATCGACATGATGACGCCGTAGGTGGGCGTCTTCTCGGGCGGACGGCTCACGGTTGCGTCGCCTCGCATGGGTTCGATTCCCCAAGTGACGGTGGCGACGTCGGCGAGGGTGACCGGGCGGTCGTTTACGGATTTGATGACGGTGCGGGCGAGTTCGCCGAGGTCGGTCGTCATGGCGAGATTGCGCACCATGATCTCGGTGGGGCCGGAGTTGATGAAGCCGCCGGTGGTGGTGCTGGCGGCGTGGGCGACTGCCGTTTCGAGTTCCGCGAAGGTCACGTCGTGGGCGGCCATGCGGTAGGGATCGGGCTGGACCTCGATCTGTTTAATGCCGCCGCCCATGTTAAGGATTTCGGCGATGCCGGGGATGCTTTGGAGGCGGCGGCGGATCGTCCAGTCGGCGAGCGAGCGCACATCGGATGGTGGCAGGTAGCCGGGCTCCCCTGCCCTCACGGTGGAGCGCACGCCGACGAGGAGAATCTCGCCCATGAGGGAGGCGACGGGCGTCATGAACGGTTGCACGCCGGCGGGGAGTTGTTCGCGGGCGGATTGGAGGCGTTCCTGGACGAGGACACGGGCGGCATGGATGTCGGTGCCCCAGTCGAACTCGGCGTAAACGAGGGAGAGCGCGACGTCGGAGTTGGAGCGGAGACGCGTGAGGCCGGGGACACCCATGAGGGCGCTTTCGAGCGGTTGGGTGACGCGTGTCTCGACTTCCTCGGGGGCGAGACCGGAGGCCTCCGTGAGGATGACGACGGTGGGCTTGGTGAGATCAGGGAGGACTTCGACGGGCAGGCGCGCGCCGGAGTAGAGGCCGAGCACGAGAACGACAAGCGAGAGGCCGAGCACGAGCGCGCGATGCGCGAGCGACCAGTGGATGAGGCGGTTGAGCATGGCGGTGGCCTCAGGCTTGGGCGGAAGGCTTTTTCGCGAAGAGTGTCACCACGAACGCGACGAAGAAAACGCCGGTGAGGATTTTCCAGAGCAGGGCGCCGTCATGCGTGTGCTCGTCTTCATCGCCGTGGGCGTGACCGCGGTCATCTGTGGCGGCGCCGGGTTTGAGCTCGGAGCCGTCGGCGGCGTGCTCGTGGCCGTGGGCGGCGTCGAGGGCTTCCTTCAGCGAGAGCGTGCCGGCACCGGCGAAAGCAAGCGAATAGGCGCCTTGGACGACGACCTCGTCGGCGGGGAGGAGTCCGCTGACGATCTCGACGACCCGGTCGTTGCTCTCGCCGGTGACGACGGGGGTTTTCACGAAGGCGTGGGGGAGATCGAAGTCTTTGACGTAAACGAAGCGGTTGGCGGGCGTGCCCTGGAGCGCGGCGCGCGGGACGCTGGTCACGTCGATGCGCCTGGCGGTGACGATGGAGAACTCGGCGCGCATGCCGGGACGGAGCGTGTGCCCGGGATTGGCGACGCGGAAGGCGGCTTCGACGGTGCCGCTGACGGGATCGGCGGCGGCGCCGAAATGCTCGAGTTCGGCGGTCAAGGTTTCGCCGGTGACGGCGGCGACGCGGATGTGCGCGCGTTGTCCGCGCTTGAGGCGGCCGGCGAGTGACTCGGGCACGCGGGCGAGCGCATAGACTTTGGACAGATCGGTGATCTCGGCGAGAGGTTTGTCGGGATCGACCGGCTCGCCAGTCACGACGTGGACGGCACTGACGAGGCCGGAGATCGGCGCGGTCAGTTCGACCGTGGGCGGCGGGTTGCCGACCTGGCGGCTCTCGATAACGAAGGCGAGATCGCCAGAGGCGACGGAGTGGTCGAGCTTGAGGCGGACTTGTTGCGCACTGCCGGCGATGCGGCTGCTGACGACGGCGCGGTTGCCGGGATACACCTCGATGCGGCCGAGGGCGAAGACGGTTTCCTCGAAATCGCCAGGCTCGACGACGACCGTCTGGATGCGGAGGTTTTTTACACCGGTCTCGTCGAGGACGACGGTGTTGGCGCGGCGGGTGGCGGCGTCTTGCGCAGACAGCGGAAGTGCAAGCAGGAGCGCGGTGGTGAGAGCAAAAAGTTTCATTGGGCGGAAAGGAGTGCGGTGGTGAGCGGGAAGGTGGAGTCGGTGAGCGCATCGAGGCGCACGAGCGCGTTGGCGGCGGCGATTTCGGCGTCGAGAATCTCGCGGCGGAGGACGGCGTGGGCGCGCTGGATTTCCAGAACGTCGAGAAGCGGGAGTTCGCCCTGCGCGTAGGCGCGGCGGACAATGGCGAGAGCCTCCTCCGTGGCGGGCAACGCATCGGCGCGGAGATCGCGGGCGACGGTGCGGGCGGTGGCGAGGTCTTGCCACGCGGCGGTGAAGACGGTGCGCAATTCGGCATCAAGGGTGCGCACGGATTGTTCAGCACCGGCGAGGGTTTCACGGGCGGCACGGATGTTGCCTTGGTTTTGTCCGCGGAACGGAATGGGCACGGAGACACCGGCGACAAACCCGGCGTCGGAGCCTTCGCGGAGAAAACGCACGCCACCGGCGACCGTGACATCCTGCACGGTTTGCGACTGGGCGAGCTGGAACGAGGCGCGGCGGCTGGAGATCACGGCCTGCTGGAGCTCAAAGCGCGGGTGCGCGGCGAGCCTGGCGAGAAGCGCGTCTTGCGCGGGCAACTCGGCGGGCACCGGCAACGTGCGAGTGAGCACGGGAACGTCGGTGGCTCCCCCGCCCCACGACGCGGCGAGCACGGCGCGGGCCTGGGCGAGAGCCGACTCGGCGCGCGCATGGTCGGCGCGGGCCAGGGCTAGTGAGGCGCGGGCGCGGGCGGCCTCGGTGGCGGAACCGACTGCGGACTTCACGCGGAGCGCGACGGCGTCGGCGGTTTCCTGCGCGAGAGTGAGCGTGGTGGTGGAAAGCGCGAGGCGTTCCTGCGCGGCGATCACAGCCACGTAGGAAGCGACGGTGGCGGCGAATACATCGGCGCGGCGCACGGCGAACTCGCGGTCGGCGACGTCGCGCTCGCGGCGGGCGACGATGACGCGTTTTTCGCGTTTGCCGCCGCGCTCGAACGCCTGGCTGACTTGCATGGTGGTTTCGATGGCGTCGGTTCCGCGGAGGGCCCCGGTGCCGGCGAAGTTTTCGAACTCAAGTCCAAGCACGGGATTGGGACGCACGGCGGCTTGGTCGATCAAGGCCCCGGCGGCGCGGCCGGCGTAACCGTGGACGAGGAGCGACGGGTTGTGCGCATCGGCACGGCGCAGGGCTTCGGCGAGCGGGAGTTCCTGGGCGGACAAGCCGGCGGCGGTGAGGAGAAAAAGGAGTGAACGAAACATGGAAAACGAAAGGGCCAACAGGTTGGGTGAAACGGCTGCGGACGGACGCGCGCAGGCGTCGGACGGCCGGAATCAGGCGGGGAGAATCGTCCGCGCAGGAACGATCAAACCGAATACGAAGGCGCTCCCGGCAGCAGGGCCGTGCGAGCGATGAACTGCCACGTGCGGGCCAGTTCGGGCGGAGAATCGGTGGTGTCGGGAGAAACCGATGAAAGCGGTGCCGCGGCCTCGGTGGCGGTGGAAACCAAAACGAGCTGTGTCACACACAGCGCAAGCACGGGGGCGTTCACTTTGGCGACGTGGGTCACGTTTTTGAACGCGCCGTCCTCGACGAGGGCGCAGTTGTCTTTTTCGCAAGACTCGGCGCAGCCGGTGTCGGCGGACTCAAGACCGTGCTCGTGGAGCCAAAGCCCCGCCGTCTCCAATCCGCAATGCAATGTCGCCGGCAGCCAGAGGACTGCGAGCAGACAGGCGATGAGCGGAAAAATACGGCGCATGACGGAGGGGAACCTAGACCTGCCACGCGGCGGCATGTCAACTCAGGGTT
This sequence comes from Rariglobus sp., assembly GCA_029266495.1. GTDB lineage: Bacteria > Verrucomicrobiota > Verrucomicrobiia > Opitutales > Opitutaceae > Rariglobus. The sequence continues at coordinate 13,445 of JAQSWS010000068.1, forward strand.
TCACCACCGGCAGGCTGGCTTTCGTCCAGGCGCCAAAGCCGCCGATGAGCGATGACACCTTCGTGTAACCCATCTTTTGCAGACTTTCGGCTGCGAGGGCCGAGCGGTTGCCTCCCGCGCACATGCAGACGATCGGGGTCTGCAAATCGGGCACGATGCCCTCGATTTTTCCTTCCAGCGTGCCCCGGCTCAGATGAATTGCTCCGGGTGGGTGCCCGGCGGTGAACTCCTCCGCATCGCGCACATCGATCAGCAACGGAGCGGCGTCAGTTGCGGCCGCGCGTTTTTTATATTCCTCGATGTCGATTTCACGGATGCGTTCCTTCGCCTCGGCGGCGAGCTTTAGGAAACGCGGGTTTTTCGGATGTGGATTTTGACTCATGGTTTTTCAGGCAAGAAGCCGTTCGGCCAGTTGGCGGGCCTGCACCCGGATCTCGGGGGCGGCCGTGCTCTCCCAGAGCACGCCTTTGAGCGGGGCGCCGATCGCGTAGAGCCAGTTGCTCAAGCCATTCCGGTAACGATACACCTGGCCTGCGGACGTGGCGTGCAACCCGAGGGCCAGCGGATCGTGGTCGATCAGACCGCGTGCGAGCAGGTTGATGTAGAGCGGATGCTGATACTTCGAGTAATCGGTGCGCGGGCCGGTGCAATTGATGACCTTGGCGACGTTGAGCGTCACCAGGTCCGCGGTGCCGCGCCTGCGGAAAACCGCCTCGGCTCCCGAAGTTGTTTCGCGCAAGGACTGAAGCCGGCCCGCGTAGAATTTCACCCGGCCATCGATCGTCAGACGTTCGATCTCCTCCGCCACCTGCGGGGCGATGCGGTGACGATGCACATCCCAAAACGGCCGGGCATGGCGCATGAATCGCGCCCGCTCCTCCCAGGAAAAACCCTGCCAGAGCGCATGCGAAAAGGGACGGACCGAATCGATCACGGCGCGCCAGTCGCCGCCTTTGCGCACCTCCGCACGCAGGAGATGAAGCATCTCGCGGATGGTGGCCGGAAGCGCGTCCGCCTTGAGAAACGGGGCGTGTGGCGGAATGCCCGGGCAATGCGCGCGCGGGCGCAAACCACGGCGGGACAAGGCGTGCACCGTGCCGCGATGACCAAGCCGGTCGAGCTGCACGATGATATCGTTCGCGGTGAGACCGGCGCCAACGATGAGCACGTCCTGATCTTTGCCAATGCCCTCGAGCACCTCCGATTGCCACGGCACGTGAACATAACGGCGCCCGTGAAAAAAGGGCATTGATCGCCTGATCGGGTATTCACCGGGCAGCAGGCCCAGCGCGAGCACCACCCGGTCGGCATCAAGGGTGCGTGCGTCGGCCAGGGTCAGGCGGACGTTTCCCTCGGGCCGCTCCTCGATGTCGACAAGTTCACCGGTGACGTTGTCGAAGCGCACGGTATCGGGCGCCTTGGCCCGCGCCTCGACGAACACCGCGGCGATGTAATCGCCGTAGATGTGGCGCGGGAGAAAGTCGTCCGGAGCAACCTGCGTAGGATACCCGGGCCGCCCCACCCTCTCTTCCACCCAGCGGAAAAAATGCTGCGGGTCGTCCGCAAACGCGCTCATGCGCGCGGCGGGCACGTTCAACAAATGATCACCGCATTCCGTGCCATAGGCCACGCCGCGGCCCACCGGAGGGTTCCGCTCGATGAGCGTGATCCGTGTGCCGGCGGGCGCCAGACGCAGCAGATGAACAACGACGAGCGCGCCGCTGAGGCCACCGCCGATGACGGCAAGGTGGCGGGGGGAGGTGGCGGGAGTGGCCATGGTTAAAAGCGGTTGCCGAAGAATGCTGCACGTCGGGAGAAAGCGCCCTGAAATTCACTACCTTACGCCTCTGCAATGAAGGTCGGGAAAAGCGGACTGGTCCAGACCTTGTGGTCGTCCCGTTCACGGGCGAAAAGATAAAGCGCGCGATGGCCGTGAGGCCCGTTGGCGGGTGCAATGGTGTGCGTGCCGGTGACACGCAGCGGAAGCGCCTGGTCGGTGAGGCGCTCCACCGCGACGAACAGCTCCGCGCCGCCAAGCTCCCACACGAGGCGGCCTTGCGTCAGCAGATCATTGCCCGTCACCGTCCGTTCGATGCCGGGGGTGAGCGGGTCGGGGTTACGTTCCAGCGCGGGGCCGGTTTTATTATAGGCGTCGATTTCAAAACGCAGATGGATGCGCGCGGCGGCGAGATCGCCGACTTCAAACTCGACGTGATCGGCATCACCATAGGTGTCGGTGCGGATTTCAACTACGCCCGGACGGGGTTCCACGACGGTTTCCTCGGGGTGTTCGAGACCGCGGGCAGGTCCGTTCGTGACGGTTGTTCCCGTGATTTCGATAACGCCGCGCCACTCCGCCCAGCGATAACGATCTTTGATGCGCGCACCACCCCAGCGCACGCGCAGACGGCGGGCGGAGCAGCCGAGTTCGGCATCAAGATCGCGGGCGAGAAGCACGGAACCTTGGTCATCGCGCAACTCAATGCGTTCCCATCCGACGTCACCCAAAACATCGTAATTCACGGTGAGCGGACCCGTCTGGTCAAAGGCATCGCCCTGCACATGCGACCCTGCCGAGAGCAGCGCCACGGCACGGCGACCGGTGGTCGCCCACGTATGACGGGCACGCAAGGCTCGCGCCACGACCGCGGAGGTGAGTTCGCTGGCGATGAAACCGGTGACGCCGCCACAGGTGCCAAAGGACCCGACGCCGGGCGCGCCGCCGCCGGGGCGTCCGCGATGTTCGTCGCCGGCGGCGGAAGCGCCGACCTGGTGACCGCGCGCAAGCGCATCCCGGTAGAACCAGTCGAAGTGTCCCCACGAGGACGCGATCTCCACGAGGCGCTCCAGCGCGCCATCGTGCCAGTCGAAGATCGCGCGACGTCCGCCGACATGCGGGATGAGCAAGACGTTTTCGCCCAGGTCGCGATAGGCGTCATGCAGCTCGGCGGCCGACCAGAGATCGGCCTCCTGTCCGCGACTCCTGGCGGTGTCTTCGTTCCAGTCGAAGACGCGCATGCTCCTGCCGTTCTTATCGAGCGGGAAACGCACCTCGTCACCGAGAAAAATGACATTGCGATCCCCCCCGACGGCACTGCTTCCGCACCACTCGGTGCCCGGGAAACAGAGAAAGGTCCCCGGGACGTTGAGCTCGCGACAGACTTTGACCGCATCGGCCCAGCGATCGGCACGGACATTGAAATCGTTGGCCGTGTAACCCGCGACATCGAGTGCGGCGGCATCACGGGCGAAGGACAGGTTGTAGCGGGTGTCATTGATTCCGACGGTGTCCTCGGAGTGGATGTGCAAATCGGCGAACCACGCGCGCGGCGCCGGCCCGGCGGGATCAATCGTCAACGCGGCAGTGGAACCTCCCGCCGACAAGGTATACTCGCCGGGTTCCTCCAATGTGAGCAGCGTCCGTGTCCAGGCACGGGAGACCTGAAACGTAAATGGCCGGGCATCAAGTTGCCGGTCGCCACGGCGAATCGCGAGGACACCGTCCAGAGCTCCTTCGGTGAGATTGCCCCAGGCATCTTCCAGCCGAAGCGTCACCGGCACGGACACACCTGGACGGGCCAGTCGCGGCGTAAGGAGAACGGCGCGGGCGGCGGGTCCGGGGCGAATCGTCAGCGTGAGATCGCCAGGAACGGGGGCAAAACGCGACGCACCCGCCGTGTCCACAAAGACGCGGAAGCGAAACACCTCCTCGACAAATGTCTGCACGCGCGTGCCGGGGCCGCCAAAGCGACGATCGCCGAGACGAATCTCGATGCGGTCGCCGGGCTTGAGGTAGCCATCGACGATGTCGATGATCACGGCTTTTTGATAGGGCCGCTCGTGTCCCTTTTGATCGAAACGGACCTTAAGCGCGCGCACGGTGGCAGGACTCTCCCCCGGGAAAACCTCCCGCGGCACGTAGGTCGCGGTAAGGTGGTTGGCGGCGGCCGGATGCGTGGTCTGGAATGGTGCCCAATCGGAATAGAATTTGAAAACCAGCTTGAGCCACGCGCCATCGGCCAGCGCGGCCGAGCCGACTTCATAGGTGATGACGATCTCCTCATACGCGCCGGCAATCACCTCCTGATGCGTGGAGGTGGCACGGCCCAGGAAGGGCAGCGTTTTCAGATAGGCGGCGTAAGCTTCGGGATAAGGCATGGTGGTGGTGGACCTTTGGCGCGGAAAATTGAGTGCCGTCTATTCTTTGACGGTCCCCATGCCCCGGAGCAGGCGGTGGGTCTCGCGGTTCTCGACCCAGGTTTTGACGAGCATGGTCACGAGGGCGATGGAGGTGAGGATCGAGGCGACGGCAAAAGCCCCTGCTTGCGAGCGATCGTCGAAGAGCATGTGGATTTGCAATGTCATGGTGTTGGTCTCCCCGCGAACCGCACCGGAGACGACCGCGACGGAGCCAAACTCACCCAGGCTGCGCGCGAAGGTCAGCGACACGCCATAGATCAGCGCCCACTTGATGTTGGGCAGGGTAACCTTGAGAAATGTTTTCACCCCACCCGCGCCGAGGGAGATCGCGGCGAGTTCCTCATTGGGCCCCTGGCTCTGCATGAGCGGCAGCACCTCGCGAAAGACAAAGGGCACGGTCACGATGGTCGTCACGATGACAATGGACGGAACGGAGAAAACGAGGCGCAGATCGTGATCGATCAGCCATTCGCCGAAGAGCCCCTGCAACCCGAATACAAACAGATAAGCCACGCCGATGATGATCGGCGAGATGGAGAGCGGGAGCTCGATCAAACTGGTGACCAGCCGGCGGCCCGGAAAATCGAACTTCGAAAGGGTCCACGCGGCGGTGACACCAAACACGGTGTTGACCGGCACGGCAACAAGGGCGGCAAGCAACGTAAGCCCGATGGCGTGCAAGGTCTCGGGATCCTTGAGGTGTCCGGCGTAAACGGACCAGCCCTCGCGCAACGCGTAATAAAACACCGAGAACAGGGGCAGCAGGATCAACAACGTCATCGACACCACGCCGAACACGACGAGGACGATCCGCCGCGGATGTCCGCCGATGGGCGCGCGCGCAGTCTGGCTGGCGGAGGCGTTCATCCGTGGAGCCTCCGGTAAAGCCGTCCCTGGATGACATTCATCGTGACGAGCACGACAAGGGCGCCGGCGAGGATGACAGTGGCCAGCGCGGCGGCTCCGCGATAGTCGTTTTCGCCGACGCGGATGTAGATGAGCAGCGAGCTGATCTCGGTGCGAAACGGAAGATTGCCGGCAATAAACACCACGGCGCCAAACTCACCGAGCGCCCTCACCAGCGAGAGCGTGGTGCCGGCAAGCAGGGCCGGCAGCAACTCGGGGAAAAGCACTTTCCAAAAGGTCGTCACCGGGCCGGCGCCCAAGGTGACGGAGGCTTCTTCCAAGAAAGGATCAAGGTCGGTCAGCACCGGCTGCACGGTGCGCACGACAAAGGGAAAGCTGGTGAAGGCCATCGCGATAATCATCCCGGGAAGCGCGTAGGACACCTTGATGCCGAACGGGGCGAAAAACTGGCCGAGCGCGCCCGTCGGCACGAGGAGCGTGGCGAGCGTGAGCCCGGCCACCGCGGTGGGCAGCGCAAAGGGCAGATCCACGGCGGCGTCGAGAAAGCGCCGGCCCGGAAACTCGTAGCGGACGAGGATCCACGCCACGAGCAGGCCAAGGACCACGTTGATCACGGTCGCGGCGAGCGCCGAGGTGACCGTGATCCGGTAGGTGGCGACGGCGCGTGGATCGGAGACATAAGACCAGAACTCGGCCCACGAAAGGCCGGCGGCTTTCAGCACCAGTGCGCCCAGTGGCAGCAAGGTCGCCAGACTCATGAAAAGCAGGGTGCTTCCCAGTGTGTAGCCGAAGCCGGGAATCACCCTTTTGTGTTTCATGGTGGAGAAGCCAACGGGTCAGTCTGCCGCGATCGATCCGTCAGCGAACTTCGCTGGCGATTTCCTTGAGAAGCGCGTCCACCAGGGCGCCATTATCGAAGAAGTCCCTGGTCGCCTTTTCCCAACCGCCGAACACAGGGCCGACCTCAAGGGCCTTTATCGATGCCAGCCTGGAGGCATGGCGTGCCGCGACCTCCTCGTTGCGGGGACGATAGTAGTGGCGGGCGATGATCTCCTGCGCCTCCGGCGTGTAGAGATAATCGAGATAGGCCCTGGCCAGGGTCTCCGTTTCTTTTTTCCTCGCGACCTTGTCCACGACGGCAACCGGAAACTCGGAGAGGATGCTCACGCTCGGGGTGATGACCTCGTAGTTGCCATTTGGTGACGTGGCATAGGCGAGCGTCTCGGCCTCGAAGGTGACCAGCACGTCGCTGATCTCGCGCTCGGTGAAGGTGCTGGTGGCGGCACGACCGCCGGACTCGAACACCGCCACATTGGCGAGGATGGATTTCAGAAGCGCGCGGGCTTTGGCTGCATCTCCGCCACTGGACTCAAGCCCCGCGGCGTAGTAGGCGAGCACGGCGTAACGACCGTTGCCGCCGGTCTTCGGATTGACCTGCACGATGCTCACGCCGGGTTTGGCGAGGTCGGACCAGTCCTTGATGCCCTTCGGATTGCCTTTGCGGACCAAAATCGAGTGGACCGAATAATAGGGCGAGCTGTTGAATGGAAACCGGGTGGCCCAGTCCCTGGCAACGAAGCGGGAGGCGGCGAGGAGTTGCACATCGCCCGCGGTGTTGAAGGTGACCACGTCGGCGCGAAGTCCCTCAAGGACGGCCCGGGCCTGCTTGGAGGAGCCGGCATGCGACTGCTTCACAGTGACGTCCCCGGAGGTCTTCTGTTTCCAGTAGGGAACAAAGGCCTTGTTCACGTCGGCGAACAGTTCGCGCGAGATATCGTAGGAGGCGTTGAGAATTTCCTGCCCGGCTTGGGAAGCCGCGGGGGCGGCGAGGCCGAGCAAGGCAAGGAGACCAGGGACAAAGAAACGTTTCATGGATGCGTGGAGTTGCCGTGTTTTTTTCGGCGAATCCCGCGTCCGGTGGTCCGGTCGGCTGGACTTGGTTCACTAACAGGTGATGAGGAAGATCCGTGAAGTGGTCTTCTACGAAGAACGGACTGAAACTGGAGGCGGGGGTTGGAATCGAACCAACTCGTAAGGCGATTGCGGCGCCGGGCCTTCCCACTTGGCTACCCCGCCCGGGCGGAAGAAGGAGAATCGCAGGGCCTCACCTTGTGAGGCCGTGCGGCACGCGATTGGCGGCAGACGGCCTGACACGAGGTCAGGCCGCCCTGCGCCGGGAGAACGGTTAAACGGAAGCGGGCGCGGTGGTGAACTCGGAGATGTTGTCGCTCTCGACGTCAACATCGGCGAACAGCCACGAAGACAGGTAGCGCTCGGTCGAGGACGGGACGATCACAACGATCTTTTTGCCCTTGTTTTCCGGACGCTTCGCGAGTTCGAGGCCCGCCCAGATCGCGGCGCCGGACGAGATGCCGACGGGGATGCCGTCGAGCTTGATCGCCTGCTTCGAAATCGGACCCGACTGGTCTTCCTTCACCTGGATGATCTCGTCGATGATCTTGGTGTTGAGGACGGCGGGAATGAAACCGGCGCCGATGCCCTGGAGCTTGTGCGGGCCGGGGTTGCCGCCCGAGAGAACAGGAGAGCCGGCGGGTTCGACCGCAACGATCTTGATGCCGGGCTTGCGGGCCTTGAGCACCTCGCCGACGCCGGTGATGGTGCCGCCGGTGCCGACGCCGGAGACCACGATGTCGACCTGGCCGTCGGTGTCGTTCCAGATTTCCTCGGCGGTGGTCTTGCGGTGGATGGCGGGATTATCGGGATTGGCGAACTGCTGAAGGATGACGCTGTTCGCGATCTGCTTGTTGAGTTCCTCGGCCTTGGCGATGGCGCCCTTCATGCCCTTGGGTCCTTCGGTGAGAACGAGCTTGGCGCCAAGAATCTTGAGGAGCTTGCGGCGCTCGAGGGACATCGTCTCGGGCATGGTGAGGATGAGCTTGAGGCCTTTGGCGGCGGCAACGAAGGCCAGCGCGATGCCGGTGTTGCCGGAGGTGGGCTCGATGAGGATGGTGTCCTTGTTGATGCGGCCGGACTTGAGGGCCTCCTCGATCATGGCGTTGCCGATGCGGTCTTTCACCGAGGACAACGGATTGAAGAATTCGAGCTTCAAGAGCACCTCGCCCACGGCGCCGTGGGCG
>JAQSWS010000150.1 GCA_029266495.1 Rariglobus sp.
CCCAGGCGTTCCTCATGCCCTTGGTGAACCGCGCCTATTCGCCCAAGGCGGTCTCCGTGGCCTCGTCCTTGCTGCAAGCGTTGTGCTGGGCGGTGATGGCTGTGATGCTTTCGTTCCTGCCGGTCAATCAACCGGAGATCAGCGGACGCTGGTTCGTGACGCTCTTCGCCATCTCGGCCGCGGTGACCGCGCTGACCGGAGTGAGCTGGATGTCGTGGGTGCAGGAATGGGTGCCAATCAGGCTTCGCGGTAAATACTTCGGCAAACGCAACCGCCTTCTCCAGGTGTCCCAGATCAGCTTCCTGGTTCTTTCCGGATGGTTGCTGGGCAAACTCGGCAGCTCGGTCCTTGCTTTTCAAATCGTGCTCGGCAGCGCGGTGGTGTTGCGCATCGGCTCGGTGTTGTTCCAACGCCGGATACAGGCGGAATCGTCGGTCGAGGACCGGCCGGAGATCAGGCTCTCCTGGCGGGATCAGGCCACGGTGCTCTTCTCGATCAAACCCTTCCTGTGGCTCGTGACCTACGGGGCGGCGTGGGGCTTTGCCGCCAGCACCTTCGGTCCGTTTTACGCCGTGTTCATGTATACGGAACTCGGCCTGACCGTGCGGGACGTAAGCACCGTGGTGATCCTCGCGAGCGTGGGCGGCGCGCTGTCCGCCCCGGCCTGGGGCGCACTCGCCGACCGCTTTGGCAACAAGCCCGTCATGCTGTTTTGCATGATCGTCTGGCAGCTTCAGAACTTCCTGTGGTGCGTGCTCACGCCCTCCAACAGCTGGTTGCTCTACGGCATGTGGCTCTATGGCGGAGTCATGGGCGCCGGCTTCGTGCTCGCGCTGTTTAACCTGCAGTTAAAAATCATCCCGGTGCATGCCAAGACCCTCGCCATCAGCGTCAACCTGGCGATCACCTCCCTGATCACCGCGATGGGCCCGATCATCGGCGGCGGCGTGCTGGATCATCTGCTGCAAGGTGGCGGGGCCTCCCTCGCGGTCTACCACCGCGTGTTCCTCGTGCTACCCGTGATGGCACTACTCGCTTGCCTGCTGCTCACCCGGGTCCACGAGCGTGCCGCCAGCCCGCTTTCCAGCGTCGTCGGCGCAATGCGCAACATCCGCACCCTCGGCAGCGTCTTCGGCCTGAATATTCTCGTCGACTACGTCTTCATCAAACCCCAGCGGTCGCCCCGCCGCCCGGCCAGGCCCGACAAAAACACCTGACACCGGGCCTCTTGCCCGCCATTTGAAGGCTTGTTCTTGAACATGGCGCAGGTCTCGCTCAAGCCAAGTGGGACCCGCCTCGCGCCGTCAGGCAGACCGGACTCTCGCCGATTTCGCAGGAACCTGACACCCACTCCCGCAGTCACGGTCAGCCTTGTCCTTTTATGAAAAAAACCATCCCGTTCGCCCTCCTCATCCTCCTGCTCCTTCTCGGCCTGATCGGTTATCGGGTCTATCAGGAGCGCCTTGACCAGGAGAAGGCCAGCCGGCTTGCCACGGTCGAAACCGATGATGCCGAGCGCCGCCAGGCCGCGGCCGCCGCCGCCGAGGCGGAGGCCACCCGCCTCGCCGCCGAAAAAGCCCGCAAAGAGGCCGAGGCTTCCGCCGCCGAACTCGAACGCCGCCGCGCCGAACAGGCCGCCGCCGAAGCCGCCCGCCTCGCCGCAGAAGCCGAGCTCGCCGCCGCCAACGCCGCCCGCGCCAAAGCCGCGAAGGAAGCCGGTGAACAGGAAGCCAACGCCCGCCTCGCCGCCGAATTGCGCGCCAAGGAAGCCGCCGTCGCGGATGCCGCCCGTCGCGAAGCCCTCGCCAAACTGGCCCTCGCCGAGCAGGAAAAACAAGATGCCGCCGACCGCGAGGCCGCCCGCCTCGCCGCCTTGAAAATCCAAGAGGAAAAAGAAGCCGCCCTTGCCGCCCAGCCCATCGATCTGATCCCCAAGGCCATCATGCCGGCCGACTACAAGCGCCGTCAGCACTACTACATGCAGGTCGACTTGTGGAACGCCGCCACCACCGCGGAAGCCCCCAAGCCCCCCGCCAAATAATCAGCCTGGCATCACAGGGGTTGCGCACTCGCGCATTCGCAAACACGTAAAAAAGGCGACGGTTAAACCCGTCGCCTTTTTCGTGCCCGAAGAGTCCGCCGTGCCGTGCACAGCTCGCCCGCGCCCGAGAGAGGGCCGGCGCGTGCGGCACGCTTCCCGCGACTCGTCGCACTCAAGAAGTCTTTTCGCTCGCCGCGCCTAGAACCCCATCACGCTTTCCGGCGCCTTGCCCTGCTGCTCCACTTTCCTGCGCTCGGTCTCACGATCCTGGAGCTCCTTGGCGATTTTTTGCTGCTCGACGACATACGTATCCAGGCGCGTTGAAAAAATCATCAGCCAGTCGCCCTTCTGCTTCGCGCGCAGGGAGCCGTCCTCGAGCTCATAATCGTAACCGATGCCATTGGTGCCACCGCCTTCGCCGCTGACTTTCTTCCAGGACGAACCGCCGCGATTGGCCGACAGCAGGGCGCGCACTTCAAATTCGTTGAGCCCCTCGCCCATGCGCCGATAGGCCTCCAGCGACGAACGACCACCCATGTAAAACACGTGCACCTTCCAGCCGTTTTCACTGCTGAGCTGGGTCGCCAAGGCGGATTTCCAATACACCCCCTCCACGGTGTCGGTCGGGAAGAACTTTCTCGCGTCGTTAAACGGTTGCTCCCGCTCCTCTCGCTGACGCTCGCGCTCCGCCTCGCGGGCCTCCCGGCTGTCCTTGTCCTTTTCCTTGGGGCGGAAAAACATCTTGCCCAGGTTGGGCTGTAAAATCCGGCGCTCAATCGCCTCGCGCGTTTCACCCACGCGGGCAAAGGCTTGGGAGCCTGAACATGAAAGAACGACGACAACCGCCAGCGCGGCCGCGACACGGGGGGTAAGAGTTTTCACAGCCCGGGATCATTGAAGGATATCTTTTCATTCCGCTATTCAAATAATCAGCGCGGGTTGCTCCGCCTTCGGAATGTGTAAATTCCCAAATATCTCCTTGCGTGACCTCATCCAAAACCTCTTAGTTCTCCCTTTTATTTATGAAAGCGACCATCAAAACCCAAGGCCAGCAGTTCGCTGTATCCGAAGGCGACATTCTCATTGTAAACCGCTTCCCCAACACGGAAGCCGGCTCCACCGTCGAGATCACCGACGTCCTCTCCGCTGGTGAAGGCGCCGCCTTCAAGATCGGCACCCCGACCCTCGCCGGTGCCTCCGTCACCGCCAAGATCCTCGAAAACAAGCGTGGCGACAAGGTCATCGTCTTCAAAAAGAAGAAGCGCAAGGGCCACGAGAAAAAGCGCGGCCACCGCCAGGAGCTTTCCGTCATCAAGATCGAGGCCATCAAGGCCTGATCACCACTCAACTTTTAAAGGAGAACACATCCCATGGCGCATAAAAAAGGTGCAGGCTCGACCTCCAACGGTCGCGAGAGCCACTCGAAACGTCTCGGCGTAAAGAAATTTGGCGGCCAGGCCGTCATCGCCGGCAACATCATCGTTCGTCAGCGCGGCAGCAAGCTGCACGCCGGCAAGAACGTCGGCATCGGCCGCGACTGGACCCTCTTCGCCCTCACGGACGGCAAGGTCGAGTTCGACAAGGTCCACCGCAAGGTGAACATCGTCTAAGCACGATCCGTTTCAACAGGTCGCTTTCCCAAGGCGCCGCGGCTTCAAAGCCCGGCGCCTTTTTTGTTTTGCCGTTTGCGCCTCCGCCCGCCGCGATACCGCGCATCCCTTCAATGAGCGAACGCCTCCGCCACCTCCAGCGCCAGCAGGCCCTCCTCCGCGAGCACCTCGCCTGGATCGACGCCGAGATCGCCCGCGAGGCCGCATCCGCGCCCGTGCCCATGCCAGCCGCGCAACCACCCGGCACATCCCCGCCCACGCCCATTCCCGGATCGGCGCCCGCCCCTGACACCGCCAACAACACGACACCGCCCGCGGCCGCTTCCGCCGACGAGGCCGACGTGCTCATCCAGCACTATGCCCGCGGTGAACGGCAGAACCCCGCCGATCTGCGTCGCGGCTGCCTGCTGGTTTTCTCTTCCGCGCTCCTCCTGCTGGCGGCCGGAATCGCCGCGGTCTGGCTGATCTATTATTGATAAGCTCGGCGTGGCCGCCCTGGCAGGACTTGCGCTCGCACCACCCCGCGATTCCCAACCGCGGCTCCGAAACGATTCGACGGTCATCAGCGCGCCGTGAGCGACAACCCTGCGATGAAACCCATCGCCGGGTTCTCGCAGGTCAACTGCGCACGCCGAGGGAAAAATCGCCAACTTCCCTCTTGCTCCACCTGCCAAAAGCATGGACAAACTTACCTTTTCGCCGTTCGCCCGATGCGCGCGGCAGACCTTGATAGACAAACCTTCACGCATGCACAGTTTTTCCGAGCAGTGTCTCGACATGGCCCGATCGATTCTCGGCCATAACCTGGATTCCATCCAACCCGACGGCAGCATTCTGCCGGCTCCCGGCGAGGAACCCCGTGCCGACGAACCCGGTCACGTTGCCTACGCCCTCGGCGAATACTATCGCGTCACCGGCGAAACCACCCTCAAGGGCTACGATCTCATCGACCTCACCGCCCGCTGCGTGACCGCCCAGATGTTCACCGAGCCGGCCACCGAGAACGGTCTCGCCTACGCCGCCCTCGGCCTCCTCTGCTTCGGCCCCTCCAAGGAACGCAACCCCGTCTGGGAACGCCTCGTCGAAGAGACCCAGGTCCGCATCGACAAACAGCTCCTCCACCGCAGCGACCACGACAACCACTGGCAGGCGTTCAACGTCGCCAAGGCCGTCGCCCGCTACTCGTTCGGCCTCTCCAAGAAGGACGAAACCTCGCGCCTCATCGAGCGCATGGTCGACCGCATCAACCAGACCAGCTCCACCGGTTTTTTCGACGACTCCACCCAGGGCTTGGGCGGCAATTTCAACCTCTACGGCGTGATGACCTTCGTGTTCGTCCGCTCCGCCCTGCAGCTCCATGCCAACAGCGGCGTGCGTGATCGCAAGCTCCCCACCCTCCGCACCTACGCCGAGAAATACCTCAAGATGATGCCCGACCTCGTCCGCCAGGACGGTCTCGGCTGGGCCTTCGGCCGCGCCGCCGGCGCCTACGGCCAGATGCACTGCATCAGCCTCGTGCTCCAGGGTCTTCGCGATGGCTGGATCCTTGAGGACCAGAAGCCGAAGTATTTCGATCTGCTCCGCCGCCTCTTCGTGTTCTTCTACCAGACCTACCTGGACCAGGAGCACGGCTTCGTCGACCTGCGTGACGAAGAGCGCACCGCCTACAGCCACCACACCACGCGCATGGCGAACTTCGACGCCGCGCGTTACCTGTGCCAGTGGGCCCGCCTCGCCAAGACCGTGCAAGTCCCGGTCGGCGGCCCCAAGGTCGAACCCACCCGCACCGTCGGCCGCTTTGTCATCTTCGACAAATCCAACCGCAAGGAGCAGGGCCTCTTCCTTTATCGCGACGCCGAGAGCGGCCTCCTGATCAGCTCCGGCACCAGCCTCACGAGCGACTCGCTGCCCTTCCCGCACTGCCCCGGCGTGTTCGACTGGCCCAACAACGTCTACGTGCCCGTGATGCTCCCCGAGCTCACCTTCAACGTCGGCGGCGTCGAGCAAGTCACCCTCCCCGCCTTCTACGGGAAGAACTGCGTCACCGGCCTCGGCCTGCGCAACAGCTTCTACTTCCGCTACGAACAGCCCGAGCTGATCAACACCAAGGAAGAGATCCTCAAGAACCTCGGCACCGTGAAAGTGCAGTGGAACTTCGCCGGACCGAAGATCAGCGCCGAGTTCACCTACACGGTGAAGCAGCAAGTCGAGCTGACCAAGTTCCGCGACGTTCTCGCCATCGCCGCGCCCCACTCGAAATACCACGTCGGCAGCGCGATCGCGCTCGGAGCCGAAGGCCATCGCTGCACCGTGCAGAAAGATGATTTCCAAGGCGTCTGGCAGGACACCGAAGTCGTCAGCAACGACCCGGTCTACCGCACGAACTACGGCAAGATTCACTACCTGCAGCACCTCGTGCGCGACCACCCGTTGGTCATGCGCCCGGGCCAAAGCTACCGCCTGGTCGTGAACTTTGAACCCGACATCATTCATACGGAGAACTGAGCGAGGGCGCGTGACGCGCATCCTCGCAAAAAGTAGCGAGTAGTGAGTGAAAAAAGTAGTGAGTAGTGACTAGCGAGTAGCGAGCATCCCGATCCGCTCCTACTCACTACCTTCCGAGTTCCGAATCTACCCACTCCTCGCTACTTTTTAGCAGCACTACTCGCTACCCGCTACTTTCCTAGATCTCCGCGATTGGATCGCCTCCGTCTACTCACTACCCACTACTCGCTACCCGCTACTTCTCCAAAAGTATGCTCTCCCGCCGCATCATCCCCTGCCTCGACGTCCACGCGGGCCGTGTGGTCAAAGGCGTGAAGTTTCTTGAGCTGCGCGACGCGGGCGACCCGGTGGAATCAGCCAAGGCCTACGACGCCCAAGGCGCCGACGAATTGGTTTTCTTGGACATCACCGCCTCCAGCGACGGACGCGGCATCATGCACGACGTCGTGGCCCGCACTGCGGAACAATGTTTTATGCCGCTGACCGTCGGCGGCGGACTCCGCTCGATCGAAGACATCGAACGCATGCTCAAAGCCGGCGCGGACAAAGTGTCGTTGAACACCTCCGCGATCAAAGACCCGCAGCTCATCGCCGCCGCATCGAATCGCTTTGGCGCGCAATGCATCGTCGTCGCCATCGACGCACGACGTGAACCCGACGGCAAAAGCTGGCGCGTATTCACGCACGGCGGACGCAACCCCACCGACCTCGACGCGATTGCCTGGGCGAAACGCGCGGTCGAACTCGGGGCCGGCGAACTCCTTCTCACGAGCATGGACCGCGACGGCACCAAAATCGGTTACGATTGTGAACTCACGCGCGGCGTGAGCGACGCCGTGACAGTGCCCGTGATCGCGAGCGGCGGAGCCGGCGAGTTGTCACACTTCGCC
>JAQSWS010000069.1 GCA_029266495.1 Rariglobus sp.
ACGGGATGCCTAACTCTTGGGAGGTCGCGCATGGCTTGGACCCGGCGAGTGCCAACGATGCCGGCGACGACTTTGATCGCGATGGATTAACCAATCTCCGGGAGTATGAAGCCGAAACGGATCCGGTGAAGTATGACACGGACGGGGATGGTTTTGGTGATGGAGTCGAGCAGGCCTTGAGCATGAACCCTCGGCAGCCTTTCGCTTTTGAATCATTGGAGCCGTGGACGCTCGCTTCCGTGGGTGCGGTCGAAGGCATGGGGACGGCGGCATTGCTAGGCGAGGGATCCTACCTGTTCTCCGGCGAAGGTGGTGCCTTGGGGACGAGCACGGGTGATGTCTGGCGGTTTCTTCATCGTAACGTCGCGGGCAACTTTGAGTTGATCGCACAAGCATCCGAAATTGAAAACGATGTCGGCGTGGCTGGCTGGGCGATTCGTGCTTCGATTGATGCGCAATCACCGGCGATCACCTTTTCAGCAAACGTATCAGCGGGGTATGAGGTGCAGCATCGTGCGCTCGCGGGTGCGACCTCCCTGCGTCTGGCGTCCGGTGTGGTGCCTGCCGATGGATATTGGTTTAAGATGCGGAGAGATGGCGCTGACATTAGCACCTATGCGTCGTCTGACGGGACGAACTGGACTCTTTTACAGGGCGTTTCAACCGGGCTGCCCTCTTCGTGTCTGGTGGGCTTCGCTGTGTGGAGTGAAGATGGCAGACCTGTCACTCGCAGATTTTCCCATGTCCAACTTAAGATCGATGCCGATGCCGATGGACTTTTTGATTCCGAAGAAGTCCAGCTCGGGACGAATCCGCACAATCCGGACAGCGATGGAGACGGGTTGAAAGATGGAGATGAGATCATTCGCGGCACTCTGCCTTTGAATCCAGACAGCGACGCTGATGGCCTGCCGGATGGATGGGAGGTCACGCACGGATTGTCGCCCTTGAATGCGGATGATATTACCGCGGACGGCGATGGCGATGGATTCAATAGCGACATGGAATACCGCTTGGGGCGCGATCCAACGCATGACGATCGTGTGGGGATTATGACGGCGGCCGGCGGTGATCAGTCAGGGTGGGTAAGCGCGGACGGAGTGGCGCATGTGTGGGGTCGCAACTCGAATGGGCAACTTGGACTGAATGACGCAGTGGACCGCGCGGTCATGGCGCCATTTCAAAATCCAGGTTTGTTTTTGACCGCGCTTGTCTGGGGCGAGGGCCATGGGCTCGCGATTACCTTGGAAAACCAGGTTCTGTCTTGGGGCGGCAATTATTTTGGGCAATTGGGGGATGGCACGCGGACGAACCAACGCGTGCCCGTGGCGGTTCCGGGGCTGGAGAAAATCGTGCAGGTGGCTGCGGGCGATCATCACAGCCTCGCGCTGCGTGGTGACGGAACGGTGTGGGTGTGGGGAGGTAACCAGCGAGGACAGTTGGGCGACAACTCCACGGCTTCCCGGTTGCAACCGGTTATGGTGGCTAGCTTGAGCCAGATTATGGCAATCGCCGCAGGCGCCAGCCACAGCGTGGCCTTGGGTGCGGACGGTCGCGTGTGGGTATGGGGCGCCAACGATTTTGGTCAACTTGGTGAAGCGTCGGTGGCGGAACGCCTCACGCCACAGGTGCTCGCCGACCTGGCTCCCGTTCAAAAAATCGCTTCGGGCCGTCATCATGTGCTGGCGCTGGAACGCACTGGGAGCGTCCGGGCATGGGGGGCCAATCAGTCCGGGCAGCTTGGTCAGGGTTCTTACACGGGGCAGGCGAGTCCGCAGCTGGTCTCGGGGTTAAGTAACATCCGCTCCATTGCCGCCGGAGCCGGCTTCAGCCTTGGGCTGGAGGAGGGTGGCTTTGCGTGGAGCTGGGGCGCGAATGATCTCGGACAACTGGGCGACGACTCAGCGTCCTTCGACGATCCGTTGCCCGCCGTGCTGACATTGACCTTGGTCGCGGAGGTTGCGGCAGGCCGCGATCATGCGGTGGCACGGCTTAACGACGGCGCGCTTCTAAGCTGGGGATTGAATGATCATGGCCAGTTGGGCTCACCGAGCCCGGAGCCTTTTGTGCGAGTGCCGCAGGCAGTGACGCCACCGCAGAACTAATCCCGCCCATGTCATCATACGTCAAAATCATCAGGACAGTCTGCGGGGCCGCGGTTTGCTGCGCACTGGGTTTGTCCGCGTTGCGGGCGCAGGAGACCGTCTGTGCGCGTGTGACGATCCAGATCGAGCAGGAGCTCACGCTGGAACGCGAAGGCTTCGAGGCCAGGCTGGGAATCGTCAATGGCCTGCCCTCCGCCTTGGAGAATTTCCAGGTGACGCTCAGGTTTTTCGATACCGCGGGCAATCCGGTCCCCGTGGCGACCGTGGAGGTTCCAAATGCTGCCGGTAAGTTTTTTCACCGTATTCAAACGGGCTATACACAGCCTGCCTCTGTCGCAGCCGGAGCAGAGCAGAAGGTCGCCTACCTGATCGTGCCCGCGTCCGGTGCGGCTGGTGCCTCGGCGACGGGCACCCGCTACCAGGTGGGTGCAACCATCAAATACACTGCGGCGGGAAAAGAGGAGATCGTGGAGATCGCGCCCGATGAAATCACCGTCCGCCCCATGCCCGAGTTGCAGTTGCAGTATTTCCTGCCGGGGGATGTGTTTGGCGATGATCCGCTCACGACCGCAGTGGAGCCGGTCGTGCCGTTTGCGTTGGGCGTTCGTGTGACCAATCACTCGGCCTTCGCCACCGCAAAAAAACTCAAAATCCAGTCCGGCCAGCCCGAGATTATTGAGAGCGAGCAGGGGCTGTTGATCGATTTCCGCATCCTTGGCAGCACGGTCAACGGCGCCGCCGCCCAGCCCACGCTGCTGGCGGATTTGGGAGACATTGCGCCGGAACGCGCTGCGATGGGCGACTGGCGGATGACCACATCGCTCTCCGGCAAGTTTGTCCGCTTCACGGCCGAGGTGGCGCATGCGCCCGATTTGGGCGGCGCGCTTACGTCACTCATTCCGGAGGAGGCGATCAGCACGCATCGATTGCTCGGGCAGGTGGTCGTCGATTTCCCAGGCCGTGATACGATTCCCGACTTCCTCGCGACTGATGCGATGACGGGCGACTATTCCGTGGTTAAGCTTTACGAGTCGGACAACGATGAGGTGAGCACGGATCTGACTTATTACGCGCCCGGCAGCAGTGCGGTTTCTTTTTCCGCCGCGGGTGGTGTGAACCCCGCCTATACTCTGACGGTAGGCACCGGTGCGCTTTTGGGCCACGTGCGAATCGCCAGTCCGATCGCGGCCGACAAACAGGTCCGCGCGGTGCGTTCCGATGGCAAAGTGCTGCCGTCGGCGAACAGCTGGGTGTCCCGCACGCGCACGCCCGAAGGCGTCGTCAGCTACTGGCTCAACCTGTTCGATACAACGATCGCCGCGGGGCAGGCTTATACGCTGACGCTGACCGATCCGTTGCAAGTGAACCGTCCGCCCGCGCTCGTATTGAATCGCCATGACGTCCGTGTGCGACCGGGCAAGCCGGTGACAATTTCCATTACGGCGACCGATCCGGACGGAACGATTCCTGTCTTGTCCAGCGGTGCCTTGCCCGACGGTGCAACCTTTGTTGATGCCCACACTGGACAAGGGGCCTTTGCCTGGACGCCGGCCGCCGCCCAGCTGGGCAATTACACGGTGCTCTTCAAAGCCGGAGACGGGCAGCTGTCCGTGACCGACAGTGCGCGTATCGTGGTCGATGCCACGGCCAGCGGATTCGAGACCTGGCTGGAGTCTCGTTGGCCGGGGATCACCGATCCGGCCATCATTGGCTCCGCCGCTGATCCGGACCGCGACGGGTTGGACAACCTGCTCGAATACGCCCTCGATGCCGATCCCACCGTGGCTGATGACTCGGTTCTGCCCGTGATCGGCTTGGTGAAAATCGAGGGGCTGTCTTATCTGACGCTCGCCTATGAACGGCGGACGGATGATTCCGATCTGGTCTTCGACGTAGTGGCGTCGGAGGCATTGCATGCCCCGCTTTCCACATGGACGGTGCAAACGACCGTGGTGGAGACCGGCACGCCGGATCCTATTTCGGGGCGCCAGCTGATCAAGGTCCGCGACTCCGTTTCGATCGAAACGGGCGGAACTCATCGTTATCTGCGCCTGCGGGTGACCCGGGAGGACAATCCATGAGCACGATGTTGATCAAAAATCTGCTGGGGATGCTGACCCTGGGGTTGGTCGTGAGCGTTTCGGCCGTGGAAATTTCATCCACGCCACCTGCGGGTTATTTTAAGCTCACCGCGCAAGGGGCGAGTGATAGCTTGCTCGCGTTGCCGTTGGCGCGTCGCACGGCCTGGATGGGCCGGGTCACGGCCAGGAGCGCAAGCCAGGTGACGCTTGCGACGGCGGCGGCGGTGGAGACGGGGGCATCCGCTCCATCGGCGACCGGTTGGTATTACGCGGAGTTTGTCACCGGTGCCCTCGCGGGTCTGGCCTATCCGGTGACGGGAAACACGGGCGGGAGTTTTCTGCTGGAGACATATGGCGATGATCTCACCGATCACGCCTTGGGCCCGGTTGCCGTGGGCGAGTCGGGTGACATCGTGCGCATTCGCGCGGGCTGGAGTTTGGCCCATGCGTTTGGTTCGGGTGACGATCTCCAGGTGGCAACCTCGCCGGCCTTCACCGGGGCCGTTTATCTGGCGGGCGATGCGGTGCTGCTTCCCGACAACGCGTCGACGGGCACCGAGAAGAAGCCGGCAGGCGTATTTGCCTATGTTGCTGGAAGCGGCTGGCGGCAGCGTGGCGGAGGCGAGGGGGATGCAGGCGGCCAGGCTCTGCTACCTTCTGTTCCGTTCACGGTGCGTCGCCAAAGCAGTGTCCCGGCGGAAGTGCTGATGTTGGGTTATGTGAATTCGGGACCTCGTGTGGTGCGGCTGCCCGGGGTGCCTGCAGGTGGGGAGGTTGATTTTGCCATCACGTGGGGGCAGGGATCGGAGCAGACGCTGGGCGCATCCGGTCTGGCGACCGTGATCAATGCTTCGCCGGATGCATTGAGTGCGGCCGATCTCCTGTTGGATTATAGAGGGTTCCGCCGTGGCTTTACCCGTCCGCCTGAGCACGCGTTCAGTTTGCTTGCCGGGCATTGGTTCGAGGCGGACGTCGATCAGGACGGATTCATTCTGTCGCCGGGAACGGGTTACTTGCTGCGCCTGCGCGGCGAGCGTCCCGTGCGCTATTGGGTGCAGCCGATTGCTCCATGACAATGAGCCGCCTGCCTCGCGTTTTACTTTTTCTGGCTGGGTTTTCCGCAGGGTTCTGCGCCTCGCTTCGAGCTGGAAACGTGGCCTTGGGCGTGGTTGCACTCAATGAGCCCGTGCCGCTGGAGTTGCCCTTCACCAACACGGGAGAAAAACCGGTGCAGCTTGGCGTAATCACGACGTCGTGCGATTGCCTGCAAACCACCGAGGGTCCCGGTTCGATCGTTGCTCCGGGGGCGGTGATCCACCTGCCGTTTACCTATCGAGGGACCAAGCCGGGCCGTGTCTCGATCACCGTGCTCATATCCGGCGTCGAAAAGAATCAGATGATCGAAAATGCCACGGTGTCGGGCTTCGTGGCGGATCCTTCGTGGATGATTTCGCCCGCCGAACTGTTGGCGCGGAAGGACGTGCCGGTCTTCGTGATCGATACGCGAAGAGCTGAGCGTTACCAGCAGGCGCACTTGGGGCGTTCGATCAACCTGCCTCTCTTTGCCGTCAAAACACGGTCCGACCTGCGCGACAAAGCTGTGGTTTTGGTGGATGAGGGTTTTGCGCCCGATGTTTTACTCGATGAAGTGAACAGGCTTCGCGTCATGGGCTTTACTGAGGTGCGAGTGCTTCTGGGCGGCGTGATCGGTTGGATGCGCGCCGGTGGAGCGGTGGAGGGTGCGCCTTCGATATCGGCCGTGGAGGTCGCTCAAGTGTCGCCGGCCGAGGTCGAGCGTGCCCGCCGCACGACGCCGTGGGAAAGTATTGAAGCTGCCCATCCTGAGGACGTCTTGCGTGCGGTTGCTCCGGCGGATTCAAGGCCGCTTTTAGTGATCGCGAGCGAGCCCACGGTGAGCGCTCAGATCGAGGCGCGCGTCGGACCGAGCACGAAGCGCCCGGTGTATTATCTGGCGGGAGGCAAAAAGGCCTGGGCCGACTATCAAATCGAGCAAACCGCGCTTGCGGCCCACACGGGACAAATTTTGCAGACCAAGCCCAGCCTCGCCCGCCCCATGGCCAGCGGGGGCTGCGGAGCCTGCCCGAAGTAAGACTTTATTTAATCGAACATGATTTCTGCTTTCAACCGCCTTGGTTTAATTAGACGAGTGCCGAACATAGTGCGGCTGCTGCTTGCGTATACTATGATCAGTAGCACCATGCTGGCGGATGATTTCACGCCTCCGGCAGGAGGTATGCGCTTGTGGTTGAAGGCAGACGCGGGCGTGACGGCGGATGGGAGCGGGCTTATATCAGCTTGGGCGAGCCAAGTGCCGGGCAGCACGCACTCTGCAACCAGTAGCTCTACAAGCCGGCCCACAATTGTCGCAAATACATTAAACGGCCGCCCAGTGGTGAAATTTGACGGTGGAGATCTCTTGAATTTGCCCAACGTTATGTCCGGCGCGCAGGCAGGGGAAATCATCGCAGTATTGAAGGCTCCCAATGCGCCAAATAGAAACGATATTCCCTGGTGCTTTGGCACATCCACAGAGGGGACATTATATTATGGGGGCACGACTTACGACGACTTTGGGAGCAGTGTCTCTGCGGGGCCATATCAAGTGCCGGATATAATGATGAGGAAGGAGTTTCATGTATATAACACATGGTCTCAGCCGGGTGAGTGGGTAAACCGGGTGAACGGAGCGGTGCAGAAGGCAAGGACAGGCAATGTTGTGGCGTTCCGCTCAAATCCTATCCTGGGAAAAAGGTATAACTCCGCTGAATATCTATTGGGGGATATCGCTGAGATATTAGTCTACGACAGGGTGCTGAACACTACGGAACGGGAGGCGGTTCATTTATACCTCGGCACGAAATACGCGCTGATGCCCGTGCCGAGTGCGCCGACAAACCTTGTTGGTCGGGCTACGATGAGCGATGGGGTAAGCTTGGGGTGGACGGGGAGAGGGACGTATGCGGAAACCTATATTATCGAGAGGCGGGAGGTGGGAGCTGCGAATTTTAGTGAAATTCAGCGGGTGTCCGGAGCCTTGGGGTATCAAGACACCGGTTTGGCGCCCGGCGTGAGCTACGAATACAGAGTCAAGGCATATAACTACACCGACGAGTCTGGGTTTGGTGACCCGGTGCAGGTGCGTGTCGATAACAATCTTCCGACTATGCCATCAAGCGGAGTGCGACTCTGGCTCAAGGCCGATGCCGGGACCAACAACGGTGGAGGATTGGTGTTGTGGAAGGATCAATCCGGGCTGAATAAAAACGCGTATGGGTCGACCAGTAGCAGCACCTTTCCCACGGTGGTGGCGAACGGGCTGAATGGTATGCCGGTGGTGAGATTTGACGGTGGAGATCTCTTGGATTTGACCAATTTTATGTCTGGTGCGCAGGCGGGCGAGATTGTCGCAGTATTGAGAGCTCCGAATGCGCCGACTCGAAACGATATTCCATGGTGCTTTGGCACGTCAACGGAGGGGACATTGTATTATGGGAGCACAACTTACGACGACTTTGGGAGCACTGCATCCGTATCTGCGGGATCATATCAAGTGCCGGATATAATGCTGAGGAAGGAGTTTCATATATATAACACGTGGTCGCAGCCGGGTGAATGGGTAAACCGAATGAACGGAGCGGTGCAGAAAGCAAGGACGGGAAACACGGTGGCATTTCGGTCCAATCCTATCTTGGGGAAAAGGTATAATTCAGCTGAATACCTATTGGGCGACATTGCTGAGATAGTGATCTATGACAGGATGTTGAGCGCTACGGAGCGAGAGGCGGTTCATTCATACTTGGGAAAAAAATACGCACTGATGCCCATTCCCGGTGCGCCGACAAATCTTGTTGGTCGGGCTACGATGAATGGTGGGGTAAGCTTGGGGTGGACGGGGGGAGGGTCGTATGGGGAAACCTATATTATCGAGAGGCGGGAGGTGGGAGCTGCGAATTTTAGTGAAATTCAACGGATGTCCGGAGCCTTGGGATATCAAGACACCGGTTTAGCTCCCGGCGTGAGTTACGAATACAGGGTCAAGGCATATAACTACACCGGCGAGTCTGGGTTTGGTGACCCGGTTCAGGTGCATGTCGATAACAGTCTTCCGGCGGTGTCATCAAGCGGACTGAGGCTCTGGCTCAAAGCCGATGTCGGGACCAACAATGGTGGAGGATTGGTGTTGTGGAAAGATCAATCCGGGCTGAATAAAAACGCATATGGGTCGACCAGTAGCAGCACCTTTCCCACGGTGGTGGCGAGCGGGCTGAACGGCATGCCGGTGGTGAGGTTTGACGGTGGAGATCTCTTGGATTTGACCAATTTTATGTCTGGTGCGCAGGCGGGGGAGGTTATCGCAGTATTGAGAGCTCCAAACGCGCCGACTCGAAACGATATTCCCTGGTGCTTTGGCACATCCACAGAGGGGACATTGTATTACGGTAGCACAACTTACGACGACTTTGGAAGTAGTATGTCTGCGGGGCCATACCAAGTGCCGGATATAATGCTGAGAAAGGAGTTTCATGTATATAACACATGGTCGCAGCCGGGCGAGTGGGTGAACCGAATGAACGGAGTGGTGCAGAAGACGAGGACGGTCAACGCCGTGGCGTTCCGGTCCAATCCTATTTTGGGGAAGAGGTTTAACTCTTCCGAATATCTGTTGGGCGATATCGCTGAAATATTGGTCTACGATAGGGTGTTGAGCGCGACGGAACGGGAGGCTGCTCATTTTTACCTTTATAGGAAATATCAATTTGGTCTTGAAATGCTCGGAGTTCTGCCTGCGTCGGGTTTGTATTCAACTCCGCAGAGCGTATCGCTGATCTCTTCGAATTTAATTGCCGAAATCTACTACACTCTGGACGGATCCGTTCCGGCCAAGGGCATTTCGCCCGTATATGCCGGACCGATAGTCATATCGACCTCCTCGAAGCTGCGGGCGATCGCCTATGTAGGTGATCAGATCACGAGCAATGAGTTGGTTGCTCTGTATCGAATTGGCGATGCTCCGTCCGCGACTACTGCTCTTTCGGGGCTTTCGGCGACCTATTTCCAAGGGGATGATTTCTCCGGCAGCAGCACCCGACGTATTGATTCGCAGCTCAATAATCCGAGCTTCACGACATTGCCTTCCGGTTGGCAGGCGAATTCTGGCAGCGCCCGCTGGGAGGGCGATCTCATCGCCCGGTTTACCGAAAATCACGTCTTCACCCTTACCGTCAACGGAGGTGTGCGCATTTGGTTTGGTGGGCAACTGGTGGTTGATGATTGGTCGGGTGCAACGAGCCGGATATTGACCTTCAGTCGTTCGCTGACGGCGGGATCGAGCTACCCCCTGAAAGTCGAATTTCAACGCAAGAGTGCTTCCTCCCCGGTGCTCACACTGCAATGGAGCGGGTTCTCCACCGTGACGGAAGTGGTGCCTCAGTCGCAGCTTCTCTCCGGTTTGGCTTATGCCTCCATTGCGGCTACCCCCATGGCGTCGCCGGCTGCCGGTCTTTATGGGGCTGACATCGCGGTTGAGCTCGCGACGGCCTCTCCTGTCACCGGTGCCCGTTTTCATTACACACTGGACGGCAGCGAACCGACCGATGCGTCGGCTCTCTACACCGGGCCGATCACCCTCAATCAAACCACCACGCTCAAGGCCAAGGCCTATGCCAACGGTTATGTCGAAAGCGGCACGCTCGTCGCCGCCTACACATTCGACAACCAGCCGCCGGTTCTGTCCGCGCTGACCTTTAATGGAGGAGCAGTGCCTGCGACGATCATGGCCAGCGGGAGCCTCGGGATAACCGCCACGGATGCCTCCGGGATCCAGCGTGTCGCATTCCATCTGGACGGCACCTTGCTCGCGAACGACACGATCGGTGCCGACGGCTTTACCGCGCCGTTCTCCATCGAGGCGGTCACCGATGGAGCCCGCACACTCACGGTGCAGGCGTGGGACAATGCCGGCACGCCCTCCGCCGTTTCCACGTTTACCCTCAACGTGGCGCTGCCTTCACCTCTTGCTCCGGTCATCACGGCCCCGACCGACGATCAAAAGGTCAACCAAGCGGCGTTTACCGTGCGCGGCACCGCGCAGAAAAACTCGCTCGTCACCCTTTACCGTGAAGGTTCCGCCATCGGCACCACGCAGGCGGCTGCGGATGGGAGTTTTTCGCTGTCGATCACGCTCGTTTCCGGCCTCCAGCAGCTCACTGCGACCGCCACCAACCGCAACCCGGCTCCCGGCCCGCTTTCAAGTGCCGTTGGTATTACTTATGACAGCACCGTCCCTGCGCCGCCCTCGGGTCTGACGGCCACCGCCCGATCCGGCGGTCAAATTCGTCTTTCCTGGAGCCAGCCGGCCACGGGCCTGGCCAGCGGCTATTACCTGTTCCGTTCCACGTCACCGATTTCGGATACATTTGCCTTCACGCCCTCCGGCTCCGTCGGCGGACAAATCCTTCGCTCCACCAGTTACACCGACACGCCTTCAACCGACGGGCGCTATTATTACCGCGTTCTGACCGCCTATACCGTTGGCAGCGCCGACACGCTCAGCGCGCCCTCCAATCAAGCCGATACCTTTTCCGATCGGATCGCGCCCACCGCCACGGTCACCCTTCAGTCCATCGGTGCCTACCACGATGATGCCACGCAACGCTTGGGTCGTGGCTTGGTGCAGGCAACCGTGACCGTGTCCGAACGACTCTCGGCCACGCCGTTCTTCAATCTCACCACGACCGGTTCGGCCCTCTTCGTCGACCTCTCCGCTCAAGGTGAAACGACTTACACGGGCGTTTTCAATATCCAGGAATCAACCCCCTCCGGCGCCTTGGGAGCGGTGTTCTCCGCGCTGGATCTTCCCGGCAATCGGGGCACGGCGATCACTCTGACAACCCCGGTTGTGATCGATACCGCCGGGCCGCGTATCACCGGGCTCACCCCAGGTCGCATCATTGAAGGTGTCTGGGAAGATCTTCCCGCCTACAACAGCATTCGCAATGAGCCGGTGACACCCGAAACCGCGGTCACCTTGCTCTGGCGCATCACCCTCGACGAAGCGTCCAAACCCGGCACCGAGCCGGTCCTCACCGCGACATTCTCCAGTCAGCCTGCGACTGCGCTTCCGCTGACGCTCACCGATGCCGGTGATGCCGACATCCACACGTGGATCGCTACGCTGGTGCTGCCCGCCACGGCCGGTGCCGATGTCGAGACGCTCACGCTTGGTTTTTCCGCCACCGACGACCTTGAAAACGCGGGCAGCACGATCGTGCCTCCGCACACGTTCCAAGTCTATCAAGGCAACCTGCCGCCACTCGCGGTGCCCGCCGGCCTGATGGCGGAACCGCTCCCGGCCGGGGCCGTTTATCTCGAATGGGAACCCGTCTCCGGTGCTTCCGCCTATGTGCTCCAGGTCAAGGGCCCCTCCGACTCCGACTTCATCGATCTGCAGGTGCTCGTCGCCTCGGCGGTGAATCACACCTATACGCCCGCCACCGACGGGACCTATGCCTATCGCCTCGCCAGCGTGCACACTGAAAACGGACAGGATTCCAACAGCGGCTGGAGCGCGGTCGCCTCTGCCCGCTCGGATCGCGTGTCGCCGCCCGCGCCGACCGGCCTGGCATTGGCCGTGGTCGCACAAGGCGTGCAGGCCACCTGGACCGCTCCCGCTGCGGGTCTCGGTGACGTCGCGGGTTATTCGCTCTACCGGCACACCACGGCGATCACCAGCATCACCGGCCTCGCTCCCGCACTGGAGACCATCGTGCAAACAGCACTCACGGCGACCGATCCGAGTCCAGCCGGCGCCACGCCTCACTACGCGATTGTGGCATATGACGAAGCAGGCAACCGCTCCGAACCCGCGACCTCATTTGCGAATGTCACGCTTCTTCCGGTCCGAACGCTCGCTGTCATCCAGTCTGCCGCCAATGCAGCCCCCGTGCTGTCCTGGGGGCCGGCTCCGGGCAGCGTCATCGATGGCTTTAAACTTTCAATCGACGGCTCGCTCGTTGCCGTGGATGGCAACGAAACCATTCCCTTCACGACTCGCAGCTACGTCGATGCCGGCTATGGGAGCGGTGACCGTCAGTATGTGCTCACGACCGTAAGCGGCCCCGACTCCCGCGAACGCAGCCTGGTCATGCCCGCGGTGTCGCTGTCGCTTGCTCCCGGCTCCGAACTCAAGCGCGGACTCATGAACACGCTGAACGTTCTCGTGCGAAACGATTCCACCGCTTCGCTTGTCGACGCCCGTCTCGCGGTCCGCGTGGCGGGTCGGGACCACACGGTCTCCGCGCCGGTCTCGCTCGCCGCCGGGGCCGAAACCATGGTCTCCGTGGTGATTGGAGGTTACGACGACCTTCCCTCCGGCACAGCCTCCGTCACTCTTACGTTCACGCTTACACCGCACGCGGGCGAGACGGTGACCTTGGTGCGTTCCGCCCACGTCACCGTTGCCGAAGGTGCGCTCACCGTGGAGCTGATCCCCGGCGAGTTTACCCGCGGAGGCACGGGCAAGGTGCGCTTCAAGCTCACCAATCCCGGCAGCCAGCCCATCGAGTTTAAGAGTGCGATTGGCCAGGGTGCGCAGTCTTCCGACGAAGTGCGTATCAAGGTTTCAGATACCTCTGGGGCCCTCCTGTCTGCCACTTCGCTGAAACTCGTGTTGGGCGACGATGTCGTGGCCCTCCCCGGTGGCGTCACCGTCGTGCGCGTCGCCGCCGGCTCGACCTATACGTCTCCCGACATATCCGTGCCCGTGCCCGCCACGGCTCCCGCCACCATCACCGTGTCGTTGGAGGTTGATTCCGTATATTACGATTTTGGCGGCGGCACTCAGGTGAAACTGAAAGGACCGAAAGCCCAGGCGAGCGCCTCCACGCTTGAAACCTCCTACACCGCCGCGCTGACCGCCGGCACAGGCATCACTCCGCTTGAATCCAGTGGCGATGTGCCCGTGACGATTTCCGGTCAGGCACGCTGGCGGTCGATCGACGGAGTCACCCCCGGCGCACCCGCTCCGGGCGTCCCCGTCCTGGTATCAATTCGAAACAACGGCTTTGTTCGCACCGAGTCCGTTTTCGCCAACGCAAGCGGCGCCTTCACCTACACCTTCCAACCCGGGGCCACGGAACCGGGCGGGGTTTACGACGTATGGGTTTCCCATCCGGACGCCGTCTCAGCACCTGCCGAACCTGCCACTTTCACGATCCGTCGCGTGCTCGTCTCGCCTCTCGTCTTCAATATCACCGCGCCGCGCAATTACCGCCAGACGCTGCCCGTGACGATTTCGACTGGCGCCGGCACCATTGCGCAGAACCTCCGTGCCGAATTGGTCGAGACCCTCCCCGAGGCGTTTTCGTTGACGACCACGCCGCTTGCACTCGTCCCCGGGGGACAGACCGTCTCCTTGCCACTCTCGATTGTGGGTCTGGCCGCCACGGCCACCTCGCTCGATACCGGCATGCTTCACTTTAAAGTCGTCAGCGATGATGGCCAGGGCGGCACCCTCGAATGGGCCACGCTCACACTCAATTATCACTTCACCGCAGCGAACCCGAGCCTTCAGGTTTCGCCCACCGCGCCGCAAATCGGCGTTCAGCCGGGACAGACCGCCTCCGAAACCATCGTCATCAAGAACCAAGGCTACGCCGCGCTCGAGGGCGGCACCGTAAGCTTGGTGCCACTTGCAGGTGCGCCGGAGCTCCCGAATTGGATTCGCCTGCAGACAAACACCGCGCTGGGGACGCTCGACATTGGCGAGAGCAAGACCGTGCAAATCGCCGCCGCTGCCCCCACCGACGCCCTCTTGGTCGATCAGGTGTATTCACTCTACTTGCGTGTTGCCGGAACCAACCATGCGCCCCTCGACACTCTGGTCACCGTGACGGTTTCCCCGTCCGGACAAGGCGGGGCGCTCTTCAAGATCGTTGATCCCTATTATCAACTTGCGCTGCCGAACGGCGCGACGAACGCATCCTTCAACGGCCTCGTCAACGTGCCGGTGACGCTGGAAAAAGAGTCGTCCACCGGTATCTCCACGGTGACGCGCAGTCTGCGCACCGACGCATCAGGCGAGGCGTCTTTTGAAGATTTGCCCGCGGGCCGCTACAAGCTGCGCATCACGTCACCCAAGCACGAGACCTACCAGAGCCGCGTCACGATCAAGTCCGGAGTCATCCTCGCCGAGCAGATTCAGATGACCTATACGCCGGTGAGTTTTAGTTGGGAAGTGGTGCCGGTCACCTTTCAGGATCGTTACGAAGTCAACGTCACCGCGACCTTCGAGACCAACGTTCCGGTGCCTGTGGTCGTGGTCGAGCCTGCCTCAATCAATCTGCCGAAAATGTGCGCCGGCCAAGTCTACAACGGCGAGTTCCGTATCACCAATCACGGGCTCATCTCGGCGGATAGCGTTACGATTCCGCTGCCGCCTTCCGACGAGTATTTCCTTTACGAGCTCCTGGGCACATTTGGCGACAAAATCGCCGCCGGCCAGACGGTCAAGGTGGCCTACCGCGTGAAGTGCCTCAAGCCCCTGCCGGGAGATTGCCCCGAACTTGGGGTCACCGGCGGAAGTGGTGAAGAGGATGTTCCCTGCGCCACTTATTCGAAATGTTTCCCAGTCACTTATCATTACGCGTGCCCCAATGGTCAGGAGTATTCCACATCGGTGACCGTTTGCATCTATCGTGCTTTCGGTAAATGCTTGGGCACGGCCGCCGGCGGAGGAGCGGGCGCACCCCCGTTTAATGGCGGCTACGGAGGC
This sequence comes from Rariglobus sp., assembly GCA_029266495.1. Taxonomy (GTDB): domain Bacteria; phylum Verrucomicrobiota; class Verrucomicrobiia; order Opitutales; family Opitutaceae; genus Rariglobus. The sequence continues at coordinate 14,979 of JAQSWS010000069.1, forward strand.
GCAGTGACGTCTTATACGGGAGGCGGTGGTGGTAATGGCGGCATTGTCGTCTCCGGTTCCACCACGGTTGCGAATGACGATTGTTTTCCTCGTTTGATTGGACGCGGGTGCGGAGGAGCGGCAGATCGTTCCGGAGAAGATTGCGACGAAAACGCTTCGCCTATGCGCCAGAGTTGCAGCGGTGCCGGCTCAAGCAAAGACGCCGCGATGGAAAACATCGAGGCCATGGAGGCGCTGGCCAACGTGTTGCCGACCGGGCACCACTACGAGGACTCCACCGATGTATTGGACATTCCTGTGCCGGGCGGAAACGTCTCCGTCAGCCACAGCCTGCAAGGGCAGAGTTGGGGAAGCAGCATCAGTGATCAGGTGCGAGGCCTTGAGTTCACCGGTGGCGGAGGCAACCAAGGCTTTGCACTCGCCCGTGGTGGAGTGGCGTATCTGCCCTTCGGTTTCGGAATGGGTAGCTTGGGCTCCGAAGCAGGCCCTGGGCTTTTGGCACGTCCCGCGGGCGACGCACCGGCTGCGGTTTATCGTGAGAATGGCGGGCTCAACACCATCACCAAGCATGCGGATGGATCGCTACTATTGAACAAACCGAATGGCGAGACCATCGGTTATGACACCGCCGGCCGGATGATTTCCCGCGGCAACCGAACGGGAGTCTTTGCCACATATCACTATTCTGAGGACGGACTGCTCAGTCACATCACCGATCGTAACGGTGAAGTAGTGGCTAGCATGACGTATACCGGCGGCCGGCTCGCGACTGTCACCGATGCGGGCGATCGCCAGGTCGTTTATTCCTATGATCAGCATGGGAGGATGGGCTCGATCACCCAGCCCGGCGGGATCACGACCTCTTACACCTATGACAACTGGTCTCAGGTTACAGGCATTCGCCAGCATGTCGCCGGCACGGATGTGGACGAAGACGAAGTCACCACGATTCAATATGACAACGTCTCGGAAACTCCCGTCGTGGTGCTTCCGCCGGATAAAATCCTCAACGGCAGTTCGCGGGCCGGCGACGTGTTTCGGGGTCATGTCACCTCAATCTCGACCACCGTGAAGGGCGTCACCGCGAGCCGCACCTTCAGCTATAAATATAACGCCGCGGACCGGACCTACTACACTCGTGTGGTGACTTCAACGGGACGCGAGGAGGAGTTTGTGCTTAACGCCAATGGCACCCTCATCTCCAAGCTCGTGAACGGCGAAAAGGTTTATTCGATGGAAGAAGACGCGCACATGCGCGTTACGACGATTGGCGACGGCCAGCGGATCACCGAAGAATACGACGATCAGGCGCGCTTGGTGCGTCGCGTGAATTCCGATGGCGGTATCGAGCGCTGGGAGCATGACCCCGTTCTAAATAAAATCATCCGCTACACCGATCCGTTTGGCGCCATCACCGCCAACACCTACGATGCGTTTGGCAACGTGCTCACCAAGAGGGAAGCGGTCGGCACCTCTCTGGAGCGGGTGACCACTTACGTCTACGATCCCGTTACTCATCTTCTCACGACCCAGACCAATCCGGATGGTCGCAGGTCTTCCTTCGAATACGATGAGGAAGGGAGCGTTCTCAGGTCCTATGATCCGGACGAACCTGTTCGTGAATTGCGTTATACCTACGATAGCCTCGGGCACACCAAAACCACCACTGATGCGCTGGGGCGGGTGACGCATTATGTGCACGACGAACTCGGACGCCTGCGCGAGCTGACCAATGCCCTGGGTGAGCAGGAGCTCTACACCTACGAAGGCGCCAATCTCGTTGAAGAAGAAAAAGGACGCCTGCCCGTCTCCGCTCAAAACCCGGTGCTCAAACCGGGACGCATCACCCGCTACCGTTACGGTCTCAATAATCTCCGAACGGCGGAGATTCGCGTTCGTTCCGACGGCACCACCTATACCTACAAAACGTGGGCCTATGACACGGAAGGTCGCGTTCTGAGCGAGACCAACGCAATCGGTCAGACCATCACCTTTGCCTATGACGCCGCCGGGAACGTGATCAGTCGCAGCATTCCAGGTCAAAACGGTGAACCCATCGTCACGCGTTATGAATACGACCTGCTTGGCCGTGCGACCAAACAGATAGATCCCGCCGGCAATGTGACCCAGACGACCTACAACTCCAGCGGAGCCCTGGCCAGCTTGGTCGAAGCTGCGGGCACGCCAATCGCGCGCACCACCACCCACACTTACGATTTCGGGGGACGTGTGCTCTCGCGGGCGATGACCGGTCCTGCCGAACCCGATCGGGCTTACACCACCACTTACGGTTATGATCTCCTGGGGCATCGCACCAGCATGGGGGGCACTTCGGCCGACTCCACCGCCTATGCCTACGACGTTGCGGGTCGCCTCATCTCCGAGACAGACGCGCGCGGTTACGTGACCACTTACGAATATCATCCTCGGAGCAGCCTGCTCACCGCCGTCAAACGTGAAGGCCGCGCTATTTTGCGACAAGAGCACGACCTGGTTGGCAACCTGATCAAGGTCATCGATGGCGAGGGCAATCATCAACACTTCCGCTACGATGCGCTCAACCGTCGGACACACGACTCCATCTCCCTTGCCCCGGCCGATGAGCTTCCCGTCGAGTGGTGGCTCAACCCCGCCTGTGTCGTTACCCAAACGGTCTACGATCGTTTTTCGTATGTGGTCGAAAAGATTCAGCCCACCGTCCTGGACGGGGTGGTGAGCCAGTCCGTCACGCGCATTCATTACGACGACTTCGGGCGCATCACGTCGGAGGAATTCCCCACGGGCATCACGGTTACGCATGCTTACGATCTGGCCGATTTCCATCTGGAAACCAGCTACCCTCCGGTGACCAGTTCGGGGTCCACCCAGGGTTCCCGTTTTGTTTACCTGCGCTCGCCGCACAACGGCGCCTTCGTGGAGTCCACCATCGATCGCGCCGGCTACATCACTCAGTTGGATTATGATGCCGCCGGCCGCCTTGTCTCCGAGATCAGTGCTCAAGGTGGTGTAACCACTCGCGAATACGACGCCCTTGGTCGCACGGTGAAGTTAATCGATCCGGACGGGAAAGTTTCTCTCACGCGTTACAATCTCCTCGATAAGCCCCTTGGCGTCACGCATCCCGATCACGTCGAGGGCACCCAGCCGCGCATCGAGACTTTCAACTACGACACGCGCGGACTCCTCCTCAGCACCCAGGGCGCTGGAGGCTATCCGATCACCTACACCTACGACCAGGTGGGCAACCGCATCACCAGCACCACCTACTTCGGTCCATCCGCCATCCCGCAGGTAACCACCTGGACCTACAACGAGCGGAACCTCGTCGAGGTGAAAACCTACGCCGACAATAAATCTTGGCTCTACACCTACGATGACGCGGGACGTCTGCTCAGTCGCACGGACGCCATTAACCGTATCACCACCTATGAGCACACTCCTGCGGGGCTCCTCGCCACGATCGATTACGCCAACGATGCGGATGTGACGTTCACTTACGACCAGCAAGGTCGCCGGCTCGACATGCAGGACGGCACGGGCCGCTCCACCTGGACCTACAACGACATCGGCCAGTTGGTCGACGAACTGCAACCCCTCACGGCCCGACGCATCGCCCGCGACTACGATACCCATGGTCAGCGCGTCGCGTTGGAGGTGAACCGTGCGCAAGGTCCGCCGCAACCCTGGCGCACGACCTACGGTTACGACAACGCCGGCCGGCTTCGGACGGTGCTCGATGACCGCCATGCTGCGGGCCAGCCCTACCTCTACTCGTATCCTACGCCCCGGACCGCCTCTGCCATCAATGCCCTTGCCCAGTCGACTCCACCGCTGCCGGTGGCGGCGCATGATTTCCATCGGATCACCACTCCCTACGGACAGGTTATCTCCCGTGAGATCGATCCACTGGGGCGCACTCGTGTCATCGAGGCCAGCTCTGCCGCCACCGGTGGCCAGACCCTGGCTCGGCACGCCTACACTTACGACGCCGCGGGTCAGCGTGAAAGCGAGACGACGTTGGAGTGGAGCCGTTCATTTACCTACGACGCCTTCCGGCAGCTCACGCTGGCGGCTGAAACCGCGCCTGCCACCAACGCCAGTTACGCCTACAGCTACGACTCCATTGGCAACCGTCTCACGTCCACGGTGACCGGATCGAGTGCATCCAGCCTGAACGGCACCACTGCCTACATCGCCAATTCACTCAACCAATACGAGACGCTCACAGGCCGTCTGTCTGCCACTCCGACCTACGACGACAATGGCAACACTCGGTCTCTCCTCGGGAAAACCCTGATCTACGACGATGAGAACCGTCTCGCTCAAGTCGCCGATTTGGAACGCACCGTCTATTACGTCTACGATGGTTTGGGTCGCCGTGTGGAACGTCGTGAATTGTCCAGCGTTGGTGCCGTCAGCGCCACGCGTTACGTTTACGACAGCCTGCGTGTAATCGAGGAACTGGCGTGGACGCCCTCCACTTCGAGCTGGACCTTGCGTGCTTCCTACACCCGTGGCCTGGACGGTTCGGGCACGTGGGAAGGCGCCGGCGGTGTGGGAGGACTGCTGGCATTGGTGAAGCCTGAGGCCGGCGGCACTTATTCCGCCGCGAGCTATGTCCATGACGGCAACGGCAACGTCACCGCCCTTCTGGCCGAAAATGGTGCGGCGGTGGCGCGCTATCAGTATAGCCCCTTTGGTGAGACAATCAGCGCCACCGGCGTGTGGACGGACCTCAACCCCTACCGCTTCAGCGCAAAAGAACAGGATGCGGCCACGGGTTTCTATTATTATGGTTTTCGTTTCTACGACCCGTCGACCGGACGCTGGCTCAATCGCGATCCCATTGAGGAGCAGGGAGGTCCTAACCTCTACGGCTTCGTGGGGAACAACGCGATTAACCGCGTGGACTTCTTTGGATTGGATTGGGCGAGTTCGGGCGGGCCTCTCAGTGTGCCCGTGCCCGGCCTGGGCTTGAGTGTCGGCGAAGCGTCCGCGTCCGCCACGGCGGGTGCGCTTGAAGGTCTGGCCGATCTGGGCGGAGCCGTCATGGACGTCGTGACCAACCCGGCCCAAGCGCTCGGGGAGTTGGGTTCGATGCTCAATTTCCCCGATTCGCTTGCGGAGCAATTGGTGAAAGGCGCCAAGGCCTTGCGCGATTTGCTCAATAAAAACTGTGCCGTGAAACGCTTGGTGGATGCCCTGCAATTGGGGCTCGATGTAGTCGGACTGATCCCGCTCTTCGGTGAAATTGCCGATGGACTCAATGCGGCGATCTATGTTGCCCGAGGCGACTACGTCGGCGCCGCCCTGTCGGCCGCGGCGATGATCCCTGTTATCGGCTGGGGGGCCACGGCGGCCAAAGCCGGCTATCGGGTGGGCAGGAACCTCGCCAGCGACGCGATTAAATATGTCGCGGAGGCCGCCGTTCGCACCGCGAAACAAGTGGCCACCGGAGTGTCGGCAGCCGCAACAATCACCGCCCGTGCCGCGCGATCAACCGCAAGCACCGCCCGAACGATTTATCGTGCAGCCGAAAACCTTACCGGCAACGTGGTGAGACGTGTTTCCCAATACACAGCCAAGATTAATCCAGCAAAGGCCGCAGAGAAGCTACCGGGGCCGGTGGTCATCGGTGAAACGATGGCGCGAGTGGAGGCAGCCGCCGTGAAAATACCGGGATCGAAGATCTTGAACGACATGCCCGACTTCAAGGCGGCGGGCATGGCACCGCACGAGGTGACTAATGCGATGATGGCATATAACCGAAAGTGGATCTTGGAGCAGATGCGGAGCGGTCGGCCCATATTGGACATTGGTCGCGATGCCGCTCGTGCGAGGCCGAGCATCTTCTACGACATGGAGCAGAATATGCTGAAAAATTATCAAAAGCTTCATCCCGAGTTTAAGGGAGCAGCTACGGCGAACCCATGAACGGCCAAGACTTCTTGCGGGTGTGTAAATCCGCCTTCGCTCCGTTCCTGAGCGAACTTGGCTTCTCAATGGATAGCCCATCAATCAGCGGCCGGTTCTATCGCGTGAGCTTCACCGGTGCTGCGCATGCCGTCTCGA
>JAQSWS010000070.1 GCA_029266495.1 Rariglobus sp.
CCAGCCGCTGATCGAACGCACGTTCGAGTCCCAAAGCCCCCTCCAGCGCATCAATCTCATCAACGAGATCCGCAACCTCTCCTTCCCCCAACCCGGCGAGTATTCGATTATCATCGAGGTCGACGACGACCCGCTCCTCGCCACCAGCATCACCGTATCGAACTGAGTCCCGGTCTGGCTCGCTTCAATTTTCCCCACCCCACCCTTTCTTCGTTCATGTCCGTTTCCGTTCCCTCCTTCGATCTCATTGGCGTCGGCTCCCCCATCATGGACTTGCTCGCGCAGGTTCCCGACACCTTCCTCACCACCCTGACCGGCGCCAAAGGCGGCATGGTGCTTGTCGATTCCGACGAGATGGAGGCCATCGTCACCCGCCTTGAACACCACCCCGCCACCGTCGCCGGCGGCTCCGCGGGCAACACCGCCGTCAGCGCCGCCCGCCTCGGCCTGCACACCACCTTCCTCGGCAAGCTGGGCAACGACGCCACCGCCGCCGCCTATCGCAAAAACTTCTCGGCCGCCGGCGGCGATGTATCCCGTTTCAAATACGCCGATCTCGCCAACGCCCGCTGCGTCTCCCTGATCACCCCCGACGGCCAGCGCACCATGCGCACCTGCCTCGCCGCCGCGATGACGCTCAACCCGCATGAGATCGGCACAAGCGATTTCCGAGGCTGCCGCCATGCCCACATCGAGGGCTACCTCCTCTTCAACCGGGACCTCGCCAACGCCGTGATCACCGCCGCCCGCGCCGCCGGCTGCACCATCAGCATCGATCTCGCCTCCTTCGAGGTCGTCAACGCGGCCCGCGACTGGATCCTCGCCCAGCTCCACCACGGCATTGATGTCGTCTTCGCCAACGAAGACGAGATTCACGCCCTCTTCCCCGGCGTCGGCCAGGACTATTCCGTGCTCGCCAGACGCCTCGCCGAATTCGGCGGACTCGCCGCCGTCAAAATCGGCAAGGACGGCGCCTGGGTCGCCCGCGGCGGCGAACTCCACCGCATTCTCCCCGTCCCCGCCCCCGTGGTCGTCGACACCACCGGCGCCGGCGACGCCTGGGCCGCCGGCTTCCTTTACGGCTATCTGCGCGGCTGGACGCCCCTCGCCTCCGGCGCCCTCGGCTCCCGTCTCGGCTCCGAATGCGTTCGCCACCTCGGCCCGGCCATCCCCGCCACCCACTGGCCCGAGCTTCACGCCCACGCCAAAAAGCTGTCCGCCTGAACCGCGGCCCCGCCTGGTAAGGAGGCTAGGCAAAACAAACGGGACAAAGGCGCGCCGGAATGGGAGCGCCAGCCAAGGCGGCGACAAGGGAGTTTACCAGAGGTAAATGACCGAAGGCGGCAACGCTCGATCGCGCTTCCAGGCCAAGTGGATTTGACCCGTTTGTTTTGACTGGCCTCCCAAACGCCTCCCTAGGCTTGCCATTGGTCATGGGTCATTCGTCATTGGTCATTCCCGCGCCCCGCGCGGGCCTTATGTCCGCCGACCTCGTCCAGCTCGTCACCTCGATCGCCCAACGCGCCCGCGCCGCCTCGCTCGTGCTCGCCACGACCCCGACTGCGCGCAAAGACGCCGCGCTCCTCCGGCTCGCCGAACTGATCCCCGCCTCCGCCGAGACCCTTCTCTTTGCCAACGCCCGCGACCTTGAAGCCGCGCGTGCCAACAATCTCCCCGCCCACCAGGTCGAGCGGCTCACCCTGTCGCCCGCCAAGCTCGATCACCTCGCCGAATCCGTCCGCCAGGTCGCCGCGCTCCCCGACCCCGTCGGCACCACCCTCGAGGACTGGACGCGCCCCAACGGCATCCACATCCGCAAGCGCCGCGTGCCCATCGGTGTGATCGGCATCATCTATGAGGCCCGTCCCAACGTCACGATCGACTGCGCGATCCTCTGCCTTAAATCCGGCAACGCCGCCATCCTCCGCGGCGGTAAGGAGATTTTCAATACCAACACCGCCTTCGCCGCGCTCCTCACCCAGGCGCTCGCCGAGACCGGCCTGCCCGCCGATGCCGTGCAGCTCATCCCCACGACCGACCGCGCCGCGCTCAACACCCTCCTCAAGCTCGACGCCTACGTCCACTGCATCATCCCCCGCGGCGGCGAAAGCCTCATCCGCTTCGTCGCGCAGAACAGCACCATCCCCGTCATCAAGCACTACACCGGCGTGTGTTTCCTCTACGCCGATAAAGATGCCGACCCGGTCCTCGCGGAAAACATCCTTCTCAACGCCAAGACCCAGCGCCCCGGCGTGTGCAACACCGTGGAGCAACTCCTCGTCCATGCCGGTGTCGCGCCCACGTTGCTCCCCCGCCTCGCCGCCGCGCTCGCCGCGAAAGGCGTCCAACTCCGTTGCGACCCCGCCTCCCTCGCAATCCTCCGGAACTCCGGCTCTCAACTCTCAGCGCTCAACTCTCAACTCTCCGCCGCCTCCGCGGCGGACTTCACCGCCGAGTTCCTCGACCTGATTCTCGCCGTGCGCATCGTGCCCGACCTCGAAACCGCGATCGCCACGATCAACCGCGACAGCTCCGGCCACACCGAGGCGATTATCACCCGCGACGAAACGGCCGCGCGCCGTTTCCAGGATGCGATCGACAGCGCGGTCGTGACGTGGAACGCCAGCACGCGTTTCAACGACGGCTTCGAATTCGGTTTCGGCGCGGAGATCGGCATCAGCACCGACCGCCTCCATGCCCGCGGCCCGATGGGCTTGAACGAACTCTGCTCCTACAAATACGTGATCGACGGCACCGGCCAGGTGCGCGCGTAGGCCTCCCGTCTCCGCAACGTGATCACATCTCTCATCGAGGCCTTCGGCCATTGCCCCCTCTGCGGTTCGCCCGACTACGACCGGGAACCGCGCGGCACGCGGCACTGCCGCTCCTGCGGGCACCGCGATTACAACAACCCGATCACCGCCGTCGCCGCGCTCATCCTTGATCCGGAGGGTCGCCTCCTGCTCATCCGCCGCGCCAAGGAGCCCGCCCTGGGCCTGCTCGCCATGCCCGGCGGCTTCGTCGATGCGGGTGAGTCACTCGAACAAGCCCTCCAGCGGGAAATCACCGAGGAGATCGGCCTCGCCCTCACCTCCGTGGGTTATCTCTGCTCGCACCCGAACGACTACACCTATCGCGGTCTCACCCGCCCGGTCTGCGACGTGTTTTTCCACGCCCGGGCGACCTCTTTCAACGTCGTCCTGCAGCACGAGGAGGTCACCGACTGGCAACTCCGCCCGCTGCGGGATATCAATCCCGCCGAACTCGCCTTCGACTCGATGCGACATGCGCTCGCCACGCTTCGAGCGCGCTCCTGACGGTCACCTCACCGCCGCCACGCACGGCGCATCCCCCAGCCCACGATCGCCAGCGTCGCCAGCGAACTCAGCGGCATAAGGATCGCGGCGATCAGCGGATTCATCCGTCCGGCCACCGCCATCCCCACCGCGAGCAGGTTGTAGGCGATCATGAATACCAGCAGCGCGAGCTGCGTGCGATGCCGCGCATCGTTGATCTCGAACAACGCCCGGATGCCTGCGATCCCGCGCCCCAGATAATAAAAATCCGCCTTCTGCTCCAGCACGCCGCGATGCACCACCGGCGTGCCACGGCACAACGCGCGGTCAAACGCCAGACTGTCGTTCGCGCCATCGCCCAACATCAGCGCGTCCTCGTGCTGCGCCAGCCAGTCCGCCTTCTCCCGCGGAGACATCTCTCCGTAGCCGTTGTCCGGCGGCAGACCCAGCTCCCGCATCAAGGCCGAGACCTTTTCGCGCCGGTCACCGCTCAACACCACGATTTGCATCCCGCGCCCCGCAAGCGCCTCCAATTCCCCGCGTGCATCCGCCCGGGCCGTGTCCGCAAACCGAAACCTCGCCACCACGCCCCCCGCCCGCGCCAGCACCACATCCTCCTTCTCCTCCTGAACTCCCTCTCTCCGACCCAGTTTGTCACTTAATAAGTTACAAACCTGTCGTTCAAATTCCTCGTCGCCGGCCTCCAGGACACACGAAAGACACCAATTCGCACGGCCCAGCGCCCACTCGGCCAGCCTCACGCCCTGGCCGATGGTTTCCGTGACAGGACCGGCCAGCGCGCTGCCGCCGCCCCGCGCGAGCAACGCTTCGTGCAACGACCGGCTCACCGGATGCGGATTGTCGCGCACCAGCGCAAGCAACGCGGCGCGCGCCTCCCCGTCCAGCGCCTCGAGCGCCTCCGGGTTCTGCAACACCGGCGTCTCCAGCGTCAGCGTCCCCGTCTTGTCGAAGACCACCGTGCGCACCCGGCGCAGCCGGGGCCACAGGTCGGCCGCCCTCACAAACACGCCGCGCCTCCGCAACGCCACGGTCGCCACCTCCTCGGCCAGCGGATAGGCCAGCCCCAGCGCGCAGGGACACGAGACCACCAGGATCGCCGTCACCACTGCGCCCGTGTGCAACAGATCCCCCGTCGCCAGCGCCCAGCCCGCCCCCGACAGCACCGCCACCGCAAGGATCACGACCAGATAACACCGGATCACCCGCTCGATCAGCCTGTGCCTGAACCCTTCCCTCACGGCCGGTTTCAACAACTCCGCCAGCAGCGACTCGCCCCACCCTTGTGTCGCCACCAAACGAATACAGCCCCGCCCGATATTCTGCGCCCCCGCCGGCACGCGCTGCCCTGCGCGGAAAATCCGCGGCTCCGCCTCGCCGTTGATCCACGCCAGGCTCAGCCCCGCCTCCGCCGTCTCCAGGCGTGCCTCGACCGGCACCACCGCGCCGGTGACCACCTCAAACCGCTGGCCCACCCGCACGGTCTCGGGAGACACCTCTTTCACCACGCCGCCATCATCGACGATCCGCACACGAGGACTCACCGGCTGACGGCTGAGCAACCGCCGGCGATTGCGTTCCACCGCCGCGATCTGCGCCCACCGCCCCACCAGCATCAGCACGATGAACGCGCCTACAAAATCAAAATACACGTAGCTCTCCTCGCCGCGCAGCCATCCATAAAGCGAACCCGTGTAGGCGCCCATGATCCCCACCGCGATCGGCAGATCGATGTGCAATACGCGCTCGCGCAACGCCCGCACCGCCCGTCCCAGGAAATATCCGCCGCCCGCGAGCAAACTGAGCGTCGCGAACGCCAGTTGCAACGTGCCGAAGAGGCGCGCGTATTCATACGTGCGCTCCATCCCGAAATAAGCCGGCAGCGCGAAGAGCATCACGTTCATCGCAAAGGCCGTGCACAGGCCCACCCGGCGGATGAGCACGCGGCTCTCGGTTTGCTCCGCGTTGATCGAACCCGCCGGCCCCACCAGATAATTAAACCGCTGCAACGCCCGTGCGCATTCCACCGCATCGAACCGGGCCGTTTCCCAGAGCCAGCGCATCTGGCCGGTCTGCGCATTCACCTCCAGCCGGCCGGCGCCGGGCTGTTTCATAAAAACCTTTTCGATCAACCACACGCAACCGGCGCACGAAATACCCTGCACTTCCAGCACCAGCGCCGGCGCCCGTCCGTTCGTGGCGACCTCCTCCGCCTCCAGTTGCGCCTCCTGCAACCAGGCATAATCGCGGGGCTGCAGCAGCGAGGGATCGGCCGGCACGGTCACGTCGTCTTTGATCCGATAATAGGCATCGAGACCTTCGTCATGCACGAGCCGGTAAACATACGCGCAGCCCGCACAGCAAAAGTCACCTTGCGGCGAAAATGCGCCGCAGTGCTTGCACACCGGCTGCCACGTGAGCACCAGCGCGGTCACCAGTGCGAGCCCGGCCTGCATGCGTGCGAGCCAGCGCGCCGAGAGCTTTAAACGCAGGCGTCCATAGTTCGCCTGCACCAGCCAGAGCAGCGGCACCGTGCCGAGGCCGAACGCCAGCATGAACTCCGCACCCTTCACCGCCGATCCCGTCAGCACCGCCAGCGCGATCAAAAAATACAACGGACCGCAGGGCAGCAGCGGAGTCGCCATCCCCATCACCGACGCGACGCGCAACTTGGAACGACCGCGCAACCAACCCTGCAATTTCCATTGGAGCCTCGTGAGCACCGCAAGGCGTGGAAGTCGTTTTTCCAGGCGCAATCCGACGACGACAAAAAAGATGACCAGCACCCACGGGAGCACTCGCGCCGCCGTCTCCCCAAGGAAACTCAACGGCATGCGCCCGAGCCCGCCCGCAAGCACGCCGAGCAGCGTATAACCCGCCAGCCGCGCGCCGTGATACACCGTGGCAACCGTATGCGGGTCCACCCGATCTTCCCGCGCCGGCGCCATCATGCACGTCAACGGACCACACATGCCGGCGCAGTGCAGGCTGGTCACAAGTCCGGCCACAAAGGCCGCCGCCGGAGTGCTGATGCCCGCGAGTTCCATGATCAGCGCGCCGCCTCCCGTGCCGGCGGCGGCACATCGGCTGCACGGTATTTCGAGGCAAAGAAAAACATCGCCGTCCACGCCAGCCCCATGAGCGCAAAAATGACACCCACGCCCATCCACAGCGTCACCCCGGAGGCCTTGGGCTCCGCCGTGGCCCGACGCGTGAGCGAAGGGTTGGTCGAATGGTCGCCGGCCAAACCCTCCCCGGACTCACGCCCGGCGCCATCGGTGGAATGCAGTTCATTTTTCATTTTCCATCCTCCTTCAATAACTCCGGGTCGGGACCGACGAACCGCAGGGTCTTCTCCAGTGAAAAAGTCCGCGCCTCGTCCGTGACATGCACGGTCAGCTCGAAGGTGCCGGCATACCGGGCCCGTGGTATTTGCAAAATCAGGGTTCGCACGTCCTCCGCCAGCGGGGCCAGTTCGACCGTTCCTTCCAGTCCCGTCCGCACGAGCGCCGCAGGGGCGTCCGGCAACGTGATCACAAAACGTGCAGGCGTGTCGCGCTTGTTCACGAGGCGCACCAAAAACTGATTGCGCACCGCCTCCGCGGTCACGAAATACGGCGCCCCCGTCAGACGCGTGATCCCCAGATTGGCCGGCCGCACCGTCGAAAGCGCCCAGGCCGCCACGATCGCACCCACGGCCAGCAACCCGGCGTAAACCAGGATCCTCGCACGCACCCAGCGCGTGCGCCCTCCGGCAAACGCCGTCATCGAATCGTAGCGCACGAGCCCGCGCGGACGCTTCATCTTGTCCATGACCTCGTCACACGCATCGATGCAGGCCGAGCAACCGATGCACTCGATCTGAAGCCCCTGGCGAATGTCGATCCCGGTCGGGCAGACTTGCACGCATCGGTTGCAGTCGACGCAGGCACCCGCGCCGGGCATGCCCGCCTTGCCACGCGGTTCGCCACGCGGAGTGTCATAACCGATCACGAGCGAATGGTCGTCGATCAACACCGATTGAAGCCGCCCATAAGGACAGATCACGATGCAGAGCTGCTCCCGGAACCAGGCAAAGTTGAAATAAAGAATGCCCGTGAAAACAAAGACGAAGACGAACGATGCCCAATGCGTGCCCGGAGCCGCGCTCATCATTGACCAGAGCTCGGGCACGGAAACGTAGTAGGCAAGAAACAGGTGGGCGATCACCGCCGAGATCACGAAAAAGATCGTTTGCTTTCCTCCCCGCCGCAGGACCTTGGCGGCGGACCACGGCGCCGCATCGAGCCGTCGGCGTGCGACCGCGTCACCTTCGAGCCAGCGCTCCACACGGCGATACACGTGCTCGAGAAACACCGTCTGCGGACAAGCCCAGCCGCACCAGACGCGGCCGAGCAGCGCCGTGATGAAGAAGAGCGAGAAGCCCAGGCCCGTGATGCCAAAAAACATCAGCCAGGTGTCCTGAAACGCCAGGGTGAACCCGAACAGGTGAAAACGCCGGCCCGCGATGTCGAGGAACACCGCCGGGTGCCCGCCGACCGGGATCCACGGCAGCGCCAGGTAGATCATGATCAGCAACCAGCCCGACCAGCGCCGCGCCGTGGTGAACCGGCCGCGCACATCCGCCGGATGCAGGAACAGACGCGATCCGTCCTCGCGGATCGTGGTCACCGCATCGCGATTGGGGCGCGGCGACAACGACTGACGAATGCCCGGTGAGGAATGCCCCGCAGACCGCTCATCGATCTTGGAATTACTGGCTGGTCCATTCGCCATGGGTCATTGGACATTCGTCATGTCGCACCTCACGGCGCGGCGTGGTTGCTGAGAATAAACGCGACGACTTCGGAAATTTTCTTCCCGCCGAACACCGGCCCCCACGCCGGCATGCCCTTGGTGAGCACGCCTTCGTTGACCGAAGTAAGGACGTTGTCAGGCGAGTCGCCGTGGAGCCAGACCGCGTCCACCAAGCTGGGGCCGATGCCGCCGGTCAGCGCCGCGCCATGACAGCTGGCACAGGTCGATTGATAAGTCGCACGGCCCGCGTTCACGAAAACGGGGTTGCGGCTCATTTTCCACAAGGTGGCGGTGTCGAGCGCGGTCGCGGACGAGGCGATTTTCTCGGCTTCGATGCGCTGCAGCTCGGCGGCAAGACGCGTCTCGTCGGTCGAGCGATTGAAATGCTGCGTCGCCATCCAGTAAATAATCGCGAAGACGATGCCGCCGTAGAGGGTCATCAGCCACCAGTTGGGCAGGCGGCGGTCGTATTCGGCGATGCCGTCGAACACATGGGCGCGGATCGGATCCTCGCCCGGTTCTGGCGCGGGCTTATTTGGATTCATCGGGGGAAACGGAGTCTTCGGATTCGAACGGAAGCCGGGCGAAACGATCGATCTGCGCACGTTTCATGCGAATCGCGCGGAAAAATATCGTCGCATACACCGAACCGGCGGTGATCAGGGCGATGAGAGGAAAGAGACTGACCCAGTCTTCAAAAAGGAGGCGGCGGAACATGGTGGTTTAGAGAAGTAGCGGGTGGTGAGTAGCGAGTAGTGAGTAGGCGGAATCGGAATGGTGGTAGCTCGGCGGGTTGGCATGCTCGCCACCCGCTACTCACTACTCGCCACTTCCTTCTTCTTCTCCTTCTTCACCGTTTCGTATTTTCCGAGTTTTTGAAGGTAGGCGATGAGCGCCACGATCTCGCGATCGGGGGCGACATAGGCGCCCGCTGCGCGGAGGTCGGCGGCGATTTCCTTTTCCTGGTTTTCGACCGTTTCCGTGAGTTCACCGTCAGTGTAATCTGGATACGGGACTCCGAGGATGCGCTGGACGGCGAGCTTGGAGGCGAGCGAGGTCACGTCGGTTTTCTGCGTAAAGAGCCAGGGATAGTTCGGCATGTTGGAGCCAGGAGAGACGTCACGGGGATTTTCCATGTGACGGTAGTGCCAGACATTGGGGTATTTCCCGCCTTCGCGGGCGAGGTCGGGACCGGTGCGCTTGGAGCCCCACTGGAACGGATAATCGTAGATCGATTCCCCGAGGCGGGAGTAGTCGCCGTAACGAAGCACGTCGGGCACCAGCGTGCGGATCATCTGTGAATGACAGTTGTAGCAGCCCTCGCGAACGAACAGGTCGCGGCCGGCGAGTTCGAGCGGCGTGTAGGGAACGGCGCGCCGTCCCTCGATGTTTTCCGCGCGGTTCACGAGGGTGGTGGGAATGATCTGGATCAACCCGCCGGCGGCCACCGCGATGAAGGTGAGGATCGTGAACGGCAGGGCGTTGACCAGGAGCCGCTCATACCACGCGGCCCAGCGGCTGATGCGCGTGCTGAAATGAACCCAGGCCAGCATCACGCAAAGCGCGGTGCCGAGAAGACCGGCGAGCCGGAGAAGGTCGCCGCCAAACATCCACGCACAGGCGAAGATCGTGCCGAGGACCGAGAACATCACCGGCGGGTTGAAAACCATTGAGCCAAAGCCAAGGCGTTCCTCGGCGGGGCGCCCGGTCACGAACACCTCGACGGAGCCGTTGACGGGCCTGGCACCGCGGAGCGTGCGATAGAGGTTATAGGTGAGCAGAAGCCAGCCGATGAGATAGAGGCCGCCGCCAAACACGCGGAACAGCATCATCGGTTTGATGGCGTTGAGCGTCTCGATGAAGTTCGGGTAGGCCAGGACCGTGCCATTGTCCGTGGTGGCGTTGAGCATGAGGCCTTGGGTGATCCCCGAGGTCCACATGGCGGCGACATAGAAAAGGATGCCGACCGTCCCCAGCCAGAAATGCCAGTTGGCGAGCGATTGGGAATGAAGCGGCTTGTTCCAGAGACGCGGGAGCAGCCAGTAGATCATGCCCGCGGCCATGAAGCCGTTCCAGCCAAGGGCGCCGGCGTGCACGTGTCCGATGATCCAGTCGGTGTAGTGCCCGAGGGCATTGACCGACTTGATGGACAGAAGCGGCCCTTCAAACGTGGCCATGCCGTAGAAGGTGACGGCGGCGGCGAAGAACTTGAGCACGGGATCGGTGCGCAGCTTGTGCCAGGCACCGCGCAAGGTGAGCAGGCCGTTCAACATGCCGCCCCACGAGGGAGCCCAGAGCATCAGCGAGAACGTCATGCCCAGGCCCTGGAGCCAGCCGGGCAGCGACGTGTTGAGCAGATGGTGCGGACCGGCCCAGATGTAGACGAAGACGAGCGACCAGAAGTGAATGACCGAAAGGCGGTAGCTGTAGACGGGACGTTCGGCCGCCTTCGGCACGAAGTAATACATGATGCCGAGGATCGGCGTGGTCAGGAAGAACGCCACGGCGTTGTGCCCATACCACCATTGCACGAGGGCATCCTGCACGCCTCCAAAAACCGGATACGAATGGAGAATCGAGGTCGGGATGGAGAGGTGGTTGACGATGTAGAGCATCGCCACGGTGATGATCGTCGCGATGTAGAACCAGATCGCCACATAGAGCGCGGGTTCATGGCGGCGCTTGAGCGTCCAGAAAAAGTTCACCGCAAAGACGACCCAGATGAAGGCGACCGCGATGTTGATCGGCCAGATGAGTTCCGCGTATTCCTTGCCGCGCGAAAAACCGAGCGGGAGCGTGATCGCCGCCGCCACGATGATGAGCTGCCAGCCCCAGAAATGCAGCGAGGAGAGAAAGTCGCTCGCGAGCCGGGCTTTCACGAGGCGCTGCGTGGAGTAATAAACGCCCGCGAACATCATGTTGCCCACGAAGGCGAAAATGACCGCGTTGGTGTGCAGGGGGCGGAGCCGCCCGAAGGTCAGCCATGGCAGGTCAAAATTGAGGCGCCAGTAGTTGAGTTGGGATGCAACGATGACCCCCACCAGCATGCCCACCGCGCCCCAGAGGACGGAGGCGAGGAGGAACTGGCGGACGATCCTGTCGTTGTATTCGAGCGTGATCTTGCGGTCGGACATGGAAGAAAAAGCAGACAATGCTCAGGCGTGATTCACGGAAGCGGCAGCGCTGCGCTGGGCGCGACGCTCACAGGAAGCGCACGTCCCGTTGCCGCGGCAGGCATGGCCGGGCCCATGGTCATGGACCTTCGGCGCCGCGGCGTCCGCGCCCGCGCCGGTCATGACGACACGGGAGGTTTCCTCGGCGAGCGGCAGCAAGGCCTCGCTCTCCGCGCCGGAAAAGCGGCGGCGCGAATGTTCACGCAGAAAAAACAGCACGAAGGTGAAAACCAGGCAGAGACTGATCGTGAGCGTAAGAGGAACGACGGACATGTGGAGTGAGGGTTTGCGCGGACGGGGAGGTGTGAACGAACGCCAGCTTATCCTCCATTGAAGCATTCCTCTCCGCGCAGCTTGGCGATGGCTGCGCATATTTTGTGATCGCTCCGCATGCTGCTGCAAAAGATGCGCACGCTTTGCCAACTCATGCGATGCAGGTGAAAGCCCCGACGGGCATACTGGACCCCATGAACGAGCGCTGCCTTCGCGCCCTGCTAGCCCGCCGCACCACCCTGCATTCCCAGTGGGCGGCGCGTCTGCGCGCGGCACCGGTCACCTCGCCCCTCGGGCACCCCGACACGCTGGTTCATCTGATGGACCGGACGCTCGACCAGGTGTTTCACGAGCTGGCACATCCCTCCGCGCGCCGGCGGCAACCCGGTCTGCCCGCGGGTTTCTGCCGCTGCGGGCACAACCCGCTGGTCAGTTATTTTTCAACCGCCACCCTCGCGTTCCAAACCGCGCTCGCGCAATGCGCGGACGAATTGCCCGTGACCCGGGACGACGCCGAGGAGGTCCACCGCACGCTCGCCCGCATTGCCCGGCGGGAGATCATGACGTTTTGCGCGCTGTGCCAGCGTCAGGCCGATCACCCCGCCGGAGTCTCGCCTCCCTGCGAATCTGCGCCGAATCAAACGCCAACCGAGTGAATGCGCTCGCGGTAGGCGGTGGGGGCCTCGCCGGCAACCTTGCGGAACACACGGTTGAACTGTGAGAGCGATTGAAACCCCGCCTCGAACGCCGCTTCGCTGATGCGTTTGTGCGGATTGAGCATGAGGTTCTTCACCTTTTCGACCCGCACGCGGGCAAGGTAGTCCGTGAACGTCATTCCGGTCGCGCCCTTGAACATCTTGCAAAAATAAAATGCGCTCATGTTCACGGCCTTTGCCACCTCGCCGAGCGAAAGATCCTCGGCGTGTTTGTCGGCGATGTAGACGCGGGCCCGGTTGATCGAGGGCGCCTCGGCGTTGGCCTCCCTCACGGAGAGCTGGTTGCTCAACGACGACAGATGCTGCGCAAAAATCTCCAGCAAACGCAGGATCGACTCGTATTGCTTGGGCGTCACCACGCGCGACTGGAAATAGGCCTCCTCCAGGCGCTTCAGGTCCACGACCGTCCCGAACTTGAGAATCTCGCGTGTCGTCTTTGCAAACTGCGCCGCGGTGGGCTTGTGCAGCAGCACCTGCCCCGTCTGGAGAAACGCGATCAGGTTTTCTCCCACGCGCACCGGCACGGCCGAGTCGCACAAACCCGCGAAGCACTTGAGCGTCTTGGGCTCCATCTTCGCCTCTTCCTCCACGCGCTTCTGCAACAACAGGCACGCCGAGCAACTCTGGTTGCTCTTCGCCATCAGCGCACAGAAGGGATTCTCGTTGGGATCGCCCCGATGCGTGAGGTCGAACGCCTCCAGCGCACGCAGGCGAAACGGCAATCCGGTCGTCTCACGGAACGCCCCTTCATAGTCGCGATAAATCTGCGAGCGCTTGAGCTGCTCGACGAGAGCGCGACTGCTTTGGACCGTTTGGTCGGACGACATGATGGTTTGAGGTAAGCATCCCGCACTTTTTGCGCAATGGATAACCCACATCCTCTTTCGGCCTTCGCGCATTAAACTTTAAATAATAGGCCCCACGCAGACGGCTTCACGCCAGCCAGGCCTTCAGCGAGACGACTTTTCCCACCCCGCGTCCCGGCACCCTGACAAAATTTCCCGCCCCTCCGTCGCGCCCGCCCCTTAATGTGTTGTTCACGAATAAACTAGGATCAGCCGGTGCAACGGCATCGCTCCTGCAAAAAGTAATGAAGCAAACCGGAATCACATTCCGGATCTATCAACCCTCACACATCAGGAGATCCTCACCATGACACTCGTTCGCTATACCTATCCCCATCATCGTTCGCTCGCCCCCTTCGGCCGCAGCCCTTGGGCGGGGCTTGAGGGCGAGATCGACCGCCTGTTCCAGTCCACCCTCGGCGACTTCACCGGCAGTGCCGCCTCCCGTCGCGTGCCCGTGGACCTCTTCGAGGACACGGACAACACCTACGTCCGTGCTGAACTGCCCGGCGTGGATCGCGCCGACATCAACATCGAGCTGGTCGACGGATATCTCAACATCAGCGCCAACCGGAAGACCAAGACCGGCGAGCGCGAGGAAACCGTCACCCTCTCCCGCTCCGTCAGCGTGCCTGACGCCGCCGTGCAGGCGGACAAGATCAGCGCCGCTTACACAAACGGTGTCCTCACCGTCACCTTGCCGAAACGCGAGGAAACCAAGCCGCGCAAAGTCACCGTCGCCGTCAAATAACCCGGCAGGCACGGACATCCCCGATCGTCTTTAACACCCAACATAGAAAGGAACCCGCCATGTCTCTCTTATCCTCCATTGTCCCTTCGTTGAACCGCACGCCTGCTTCCACACGGGAAGCTTCGCGCGATCTCGGACCGACACTCAAACCCGCCTACGAGCTCAACGAAACCGCCGAAGGTTTTGCGCTCACCGTCTATCTGCCCGGGGTGGAACACTCCGGCCTCGATATCCAGGCCGACGCCGAAAATCTCACGATCGTCGGCCGCCGCACGTGGAAACGCCCCGACGGATGGACCTCGCTCTACCGTGAATCGGACGACGCCACCTACGAACTCACGCTCGCACACGACAACATCGTCGACCTCGACAAGGTTCAGGCGGAGTTGCGCGATGGCGTGCTTCGCGTGGCGCTCGCCAAGACCGAGGCGGTCAAGCCCCGCAAGATTACCGTGAGCTGAACACACGTGCCCGGCATTCGCCAAGCCTCCGTGAACAACCGGCTCCCGCTTCCAACGCCCGCAGCCCGCGCTGCGGGCGTTGTTGTCTCCGCTCCATGCCGTGTGCTGCGCGACATGGGCGCCGGGCGCCGTTGCGCGCCGTCATGTCACGACCCCGCACCACACCGCCCCGAATGCGGCGCTCGCCGCGATCACTGCTATCAAATTCACCTTGAAGCGGTGCAGAGCCACGAACGCCACCACGCCGACAACCACGGCGAACCAGTCCACGCTGGCCCACGTTCCTTGCGGAAACGTCACATGCCAGCCAAACCACACCGCCAGGTTCAGGATCACGCCCACCACGCTCGCTGTCACCGCACTCAACGCCGCCGTCAGCACTTTTTTCCCGCGCAATTGCTCGATGTGCGGCGCCCCCAGGAAAATCCACAGGAAACATGGCACAAACGTCACCCACGTGGTGATCGCCCCGCCCAGCGCCGCCGCGGCCCACGGGCTCAATGAACCCGGCTGGTTCCATCCGCCCATGAACCCGACGAACTGCAACACCATGATCAGCGGTCCCGGCGTCGTCTCGGCGAACGCCAGCCCGTCCAGCATCTGCGGAGCGGTCAGCCAGGCGTGATGCTCCACCGCCTGCTGTGCCACATAGGGAAGCACCGCATAAGCCCCGCCAAAGGTGACCATCGCCGCCTTGCTAAAAAAAATTCCCTCCCGCACCCACGTCGAATCCCAACCCAGCCAGGCCCCCACAATCACCAGCGGAGCCACCCATAACGCGACACAGGTCGCCGTCACCCGCAACGCGCGTCCCCAGGACGGTTTCACCGCAAAGTTTCCCGCCGCGTCATCAATCGCGGCGCGCATCTCCGCCCCGCCGCCCGTCGTCGCGTCCGGCTTCGCACCGTGCCCGCCACCCGAAAAAACGAACTTCCCTGGCGCCAGCCGCCCGCCGGCAAGGCCCAGAACCAACGCACCGAACACGATCACCGGAAACGGCACCTTGAGGAAAAAGATCAGCCCAAATGCCGCCGCGGCGATTCCCCACATGATCCCGTTTTTGAGCGCCTTTTTCCCGATGCGCAGCACCGCCGCGACCACGATCGCCATCACGGCCGGCTTCAACCCGTAGAAGACCGCCGCCACCCACGGCACGTTGCCATAGGTCACATAAACCTGGCTCAGCCCCCAGAGCAGAAAAGCCGATGGCAGCACAAAAAGCGCTCCCGCCACGATCCCTCCCCACGTGCGATGCAGCAGCCAGCCGCAGTAGATCGCGAGCTGCTGCGCCTCGGGTCCGGGAAGAAGCATGCAAAAATTAAGCGCATGCAAAAACCGCTCCTGCCCGATCCACTTTTTCCGCTCCACCAGTTCCTGCTGCATAATCGCGATCTGCCCCGCCGGACCGCCGAAGCTGATCAGCCCGAGCTTGAGCCAAAACCGAAGCGCCTCGCGAAACGTGGGATGAGCCGACATGCCGCGCAGCCTTCGTCAAAATCCACCCCACGCAAAGCCCAAAGCCTCCGCGCCGACATAACGTTTCATTGGCAAGATAAGCCTCCGTGGCCCGAGGCGTGAGCCGAGGGGGGTTGCCTTGCGCGATCACACAGCAGCAATCCGGATCCACCCGTCCGTCCGGCCTAACAAAAAACCCTCCGCAGCACGAAGCTGGCGGAGGGTGAAAATAAATCTCAACGACGCGAGGCGCCGCCGAAGCTTTACTTCGCGAAAACGAACTTCGCGGTGTGCGCCTTGGCGCGGGAAGCGGCGTTCTTGTGAACGACGCCGGACTTGGTGGCCTTGTCCATGGCGGACACATAGGCGCTGGCGGCGACCTTGGTGGCTTCCTTGTCGGAACCGGCGGCGGCCTTTTCCAGCTTCTTGTGGAGGGTCTTCAGGCGGGTTTTGACGGCCTTGTTGCGGGTGGTGAGGCGCTCGGATTTGCGAGCGGCTTTGATAGCGGATTTCGTGTTGGCCATGACGGGTTAAAAGTTAAAGCCGGACAGAAACCCAAACCCGTGCCCTTGAGTCAAGGGCGATTTCCACCTCCAACGGTCTTTGGAGTTGCAGCCGGACCGCCGGGGGCTAGCCCTCGGAGCGAACGACATGAGCATAAAACTGCGTTTCGCCCTCCTATTGGGAATGCTCCTGCTCATCTTTCTCGGCTGCCTCGCCTCCCTCCGTCTGCTTGAGAAGCAACAACTCACCGAGGCGCTCGCGACTTCGCAACGGGATGCCACCGGGATGCTGGAACGCTGGCTCGACCTCAATGGCGCCGGCCTGAGGCCGTTTGCCGAGGACTACTCCCGATGGGACGACCTCGCCGCCTTCGTCAAAAAACCCGACCCGGAATGGGCCGACATCAACCTTCGCCAAAGCCTGGCGAGCTTCAATATCCACGAAGTCTGGGTGCTGGCAGTCGACGCCACCCCGATTTACCAGGCCAACGCACAACAGACCGGCCCCCTTCCCCTTCAATCCGGTGAGTGGAGGGAACTCGTCACGGACACCCCGTTCCCCCATTTCTTTGTCGCGCATGCCGGCGGAGTTCTCGAAATCCGGGGCGCGCCCATTCAACCGACCACGGACACCGCCCGCAGCACCCCGCCCCAAGGATGGCTGGTGGTGGCCCGCCTGTGGGACCAGGCGCACCTCCAGGCCCTCGGCAACCTGACGGAAAGCACGATTCACTTTGCCGCTTCCGGCCAGACGGGCACCTCCTCGTCCTCTGAATCCCAACTGACGCTCATGCGCCCGCTTAACGACTGGCGCGGCCAAACGGTCAACATGCTTTATGTGACGCGTGAAATGCCCGCGATCGCCCAGCGTCTGCACACCGATGTGTTTGAAGCCCGCGTCTTCATCGTGTTCGGACTGCTGGTGATGGGCGCCCTCGCCCTGAGCCTCCACGGATGGGTCCTGAAACCGCTCAACACCATCGGCGACAGCCTCGACCGGCAGGATGCCACGCGGCTCGCCCCCCTCATCGCCCAAAACACGGAACTCTCCCGCATCGCCACCCGCATCGAAATCTCCTTCGAGCAACAACAAGAGCTCCGCCGCGAAGTCGAGGAACGCGCACGCTTGGGTCGTGATCTCCACGATGGCGTCATCCAATCCATCTACGCCGCCGGCATGGGCCTCGCCGCCGCCCGCACCCTTATCTCGGCAGACCCCGTCGAAGCCTCCCGCCGCGTCGATCAGGTTCGCGCCGCGTTAAATGAAACCATCCGCGACGTGCGCAACTTCATCACCGGACTCGAACCCGAAGCCCTGCACAGCCGGACCTTTACCGCCGCGGTGCAAAGCCTGTTTGAATTTTTTGAAACCACGGGCCCCACCGTGGGCGAGCTCGATATCGACGAATCCGCCTCCGACCGGCTTCATCTCGCCGCCCGCACCGCCGCCCTCCAGATTATCCGCGAGTGTGCCAGCAACGCCATTCGCCACGGCCAGGCCACCCATGTTCATGTAAGCCTGCGTGTTGCTGAAGACCGCCGGTCCGTCCAGCTGGCGATCAGCGACGACGGCTGCGGCTTCGATCTGGCCTCCGCCCGGCGCGGACGGGGACTCGATAACATCACCGAACGGGCCCGAACCCTCGGTGCAACCGCCGAGATCACCTCCGAAATCGGAAAAGGAACTCGCACCACCCTCCACTTTCCCCTTAGCGATTCCCCCACATGAACGCCCACGCCAAGTCCAACCCCATCCGCGTCGTTCTGGTGGATGACAGCGCTCTCGTCCGCCAGGGCATCAAGGCTGTGCTCTCCTCCCAGTCCCCCAACCCGCCCATCACGGTGATCGGAGAGGCCGCCAATGTCGCCGAGGCCATCGCCACCGCCGCCCGCCTTAAACCGGATGTTGTCCTCCTCGACATCCGCCTGCCCGATGGCTCGGGCTTCGATGCGTGCAAGGAAATCCTCAAGCGCCAGCCGGAAACGCGCATCCTCGTCCTCACCTCGTTCACCAACGACAGCTTTATCTACGACGCCATCACCTCCGGCGCCCAAGGCTATCTGATGAAGGAGATCGACCCCCAGGGCCTTGTTCAGGCGATCCACGACATCGCTTCCGGCAAATCCATTCTTTCCCCCGACGTCATGGCCGGAGTCATGCGCGTCGTCCGCGGAGGCGGCCCCAACGAAGACCGGAGCCTCGCCTCCCTCTCGGCCCAGGAACGCCGCGTGCTCGCCCTGGTCGCCGAGGGCAAGACCAACAAGGAAATCGGCATGGACCTCGGCCTTAGCGACAACACGGTCAAAAACTACCTCGTCAGCGTTTTCGACAAGCTTCAGGTCAAACGCCGTTCGCAGGCCGCCGCCCTCTACGTCCAATCTCACTCCCCCGGCCCCGAAGCCGGAAAATAGGCCCATTCAGGCTAGGCCCTATTAAGGGGCTGCAAATCGGTCCGTTTGGCATATGGCCTAGGTCATGTTTCAACTAAATCGACCTGCGACCCCGGCCCTAAGACCGCGTCGCTCCGCTCGATTTTACCAGACCGCCTTCTCGCTGGTCGAGGTGATGGCCGCTTCCTGCGTCCTGATGGTCGGGCTCGGCGGCACGGTTCTCACCGTCAAAAACAGCCTGCAAACCATCAGCCACGCGCGCTACCTCGGCGCCGCCTCGCAAATCATGCAAAGCGAGCTTGAGCGTCTGCGCCTGCGCAACTGGTCCCAGTTGCAGGCCATTCAGGATTCGGGCGACACCGCCGTCGCCATCGCCGCCATCCCCCCCGGTTCGAATCTCTCCTGCTCGCGCCAGATCCGCGATCTGCGCGACGGCCTCAAGGAAATCACCGTCGAAGCCCGCTGGGGCGGCGCACGCGGTCGCATCCACACCGCCCGCCTCGTCACGCGCTACGCCCGCAACGGCCTGAATGATTATTTCTACACATCGCACTAGTGTGCCGTATCACACTTTTCTTCGCTTTGTAGGGCTCGACCTCGTGTCGGGCCGCTCCGGTTTACGAGCGCCCAAAAACCTCGCGGCCCCACGCAAGGCGAGGCCCTGCATCGATTCGAAAAGCTACCTATTGCCGGCTGCCGGTCCGGGCTCCCAGGAATCCAAAAAACGAATACACGGCGGACGCACCGGCTTCACGCTGCCGGAGGTGATGATCGCGTCGACCCTGTCCGTCGTCGTGCTGGCGGGCGTGCTGGGGGTTTTCGTTTTTTTTGGCCGCACCGGCCTGGCCGTCGGCCACTACCAGGCGATGGAATCCGAGCTGCGCCGTGGCTTGGAAATTTTTTCCGAGGACGTGCGCATGGCAACCGACATCCGCTGGAGCGACGCCTGGAAAATCACCCTGAGCGTGCCCTACGCGGACGGCTCGGCCCACCCGGTCGCCTACGCGTTCGAACCCGTGCAGGCGAACGCCCTCGTCGGCAATCTCTACCGCATCCACGAGGACGGACGCCGGGAGCTGCTGGTGCACGACGTCTCCAGTGACTTCGCCTTTCAACGCTACAAACTCGAACAGCCCGGCTACTCCGACAACACCGCCGGCAACGATCTCGAGACCAAGCAGCTCCAGCTCAACCTCCGCACGTTGCGCAGCACCACCGGCGGGCCCGCCTCCACCCAGGCAGCCATCTCCGCCCGCTACGTCCTGCGCAACAAGCACGTCAGCCGATGAAACTGCCCGCCCATCGCCGCCACGACCGACGGGGATCCGTTCTCATCGTCGCCATGCTGGTCACCGCCATGCTCGCGCTGGTCCTTGGCAGCTACTTTAACCTCAGCCTCACCTCCAGCCGCCAGACCCGGCGCACCTTCGATCGCAACACCGCGTTTCACCTCACCGAGGCCGGCGTGGAGGAAGCCGTCTGGTCCTACAACCAGACGCTCGCCGGCTCGGCGGATGGCTGGTCGGGATGGAATACCGATGGGGTCGCCGCATGGCGCAAGTTCACCGACTTCACGCTCACGCCGGGATCCGTGGGCTCCGTCAAGGTCTACGCCAGCGACACCACCCCGGCTGCCCCCGCCTCACCGACCATCGTCGCCGAGGCATCCGTGCAAACCGGCGGCGGCACTCCCGCCACCCAGATGATCGAGGTCACCCTGCGTCGCCGCTCCTTCTTCGCCAATGGCCTGACCGCCCTCCGCACGCTTCTCTTTCGCGGCAATCGCACCTCCTTCGACAGCTGGGATTCCGACCCGGATCGCGATCCCGCAACGTCCCCGGTCGACTACAGCGACACCACCAAGCGTGACCTCGGAGGCATCGCCAGCGGTGCGGTCGAAAATACCGCGGTGCTGATCAATCACGCCACCATTTACGGCTTTGTCTCCACCGCCGGAGCCACCCCCCAGGTCGGCACCGACGGCCTGATCGGTCCGTTCGGCACCGCCGCAGGGGCGGTCGATCCCGCACGGGTGGCCACCGATTTCAACGCCACCTTCCCCGTGATCGCCGCCCCGCTCGACGGCGAACTGGTTTACCCGCTCGGCGAAACCCTGGGAGTCGCCGGCGAGACCACCCGCTGGCGCACGCCTTTCATCAAGCTCTCCGGCAAAGAAACCCTTACCATCCTCGGCCACGTCACCCTGGTCATCACCGCCCTTCCGGGCACCACCGCCATCGATATCGGCGGCTCCGCCTCCTTGGTGATTCCGGAGGGGGCCAGCCTCACCGTCTACTTCGAAGGCGACTTGAAAATCGCCGGAAAAGGCCTCGGCAACAGCAACGTCCAGCCCATCGCGTGCACCCTCTGGGGCGGTAACAGCACCGAGGCCGGCCAGTCCATTGACATCATGGGGCGGGGCACGCTTCGGGCCGTCGTGTATGCACCGAATGGCGATGTCACGCTCACCGGCGACGGCGATATGATGGGCTCCATTGTCGCCCGCGACATCACGTTCTCGGGCAATGCCGCGTTCCACTACGACACCTCGCTCTCCGATTTGATCGATCACGCGCCATATGGACCAGGGAACTGGCGACTCATCACCTCCTCCGCTGAACGCCAGGCGTTGGGGCTCCGTTTTTCCGGTTGGTGAAAGCCCGCTGATAGGACCGATAAGATAGGCCATCTCAGGCCTACTCGTCATAAGCCCGTAACACGGGCCCGTTGGCCTCTAACCGAAATCAGGCAGAGGGCGTAGAGTGGGGCCATGACCTCCCCGTCACCGTCGCCAATCGCCAAGCGCCGCTCCTTCCGGAGCCGGGCCGGCTTTACCATCGTTGAAGTCGCTGTCGCCGCCACAGTGATGCTCCTCGCGATCTCCAGCGCAATCATCGTCCTCCAGTCCGGCTTCAAGGCATTGGATAATGCCCGCAAAACCACCCTGGCCGCCCAGATCATCCAAAGCGAAATGGAGCAGATTCGCATGCTCAGCTGGACCCGCGTGCAGGCCTTGGAGTCCGGTGGAGAAATCGACCTCACCACCATCTTCCCACAAAACACCGCCCTGGAGCAAAAGGTGTTCAAGCAGATGGACGACACCTTCACCGCCATCCGCACGATCACGCCGCTGGCCGCCTACTCCAATACCGTCGTGGAGATCACCGTCACGGTCACTTGGAAAGGTCTCGACGGTGTGACTCACAACCGCAGCACCAGCACCCGCTACTGCCAAAATGGACTCTACAACTACTACTACACCCTTGCGTCCTGATATGCGCTCCCGCTCTCGAGGCTTCACTCTCGTCGAGGTGCTGATCGCCTCGGCACTCTCCGGTATCATTCTGGCTGGTGTTCTCTCCGCGGTCCTCATGATCGCCCGCAGCGGCTACCTTCTCAATAACTACACCGAAATGGAAAAGGAGGCGCGCACCGCCTTGGAGACCATCGCGGTGGATGCCCGCATCACCGAAACGATCAGTTGGCATCGGACAAGCGAGACGTCCCCCCTCACCGGCATCACCCTGACGCCACCTTCCGGTTCTGCCGACGCAGTCCGCTACGACTACGACAGCGTCAACGGCATTCTCACCCGCACCGCATCCGGCAAGTCACGCACCCTCGTCTCCGGCATCCAATCGCTGACGTTCAACGCCTATCGCTACACCGATGGCCCCGGCCCCGAAATAGTCGTCCCCGCCACCACGAGCACTACCAGCCTCAATGGCGTCACCAAGATGCTGCAGATCTCCCTCTCCAGCGTTCGCAGCCGGACCAGTCTAGTCGACGCCACCAACAACGTCGTCTCCGCCCGCTACGTTCTCCGCAACAAGGTCCAGACCAACTGAGCCCCCCACCCGCCATGCACTCACACCTCTGCTCCCGTTCACGTTTCCCGCTCGCCCGCCGTCGCGGCTCCGTGCTCATCGTCGCCTTGATCTTCGCCCTCGTCATCGCGATCTCGCTCGGCTCATTCCTCCAACTCGCCAACGGCGCCACCAAGATCTCCTACCGCACCCACTATCTTGGTGTCGCCATGAACACCGCCGAGACCGGCCTCGAACAAGCCATGTGGGAGATCAACAACTCCGCTGCCACGTGGTCCGGCTGGACCTCCCCGGGCACTGCAGGCGCCCACCGCACCACCTTCGATCTCGGCAAGGTCGAAGGCGGCGCCACCGCAACGGTCAAAGTCTACGCCCAGGAAAAAGTCGGCACCGCCCCCGCCTGGATCGTGGCCCGCGCCATCGTCACCCCGACCACAGGATCCCCGATCGAGAAATGGGTCAAAGTCACCCTTCAAAAACGCTCCCGCGGCGGCGTCGGTGGCCTCGGTCGCGATGGCATCACCTCCAGCGGCAACCAGGTCGTCATGGGCAGCTGGAACTCCGATCCCGACAAAGACCCCTCCACCCCTCCTTTGCCTTTCAGCGCGGCTTTGCTGAACGATGCCATGCCGCTGGCCACCACCTCGATTGACGCCACCCTCAGCTCCGGCAACGCCGACATCAACGGCACGGCCGCCGTCGGTAGCGACACCACCGATGCCATCCAAGTGGGCGCTCAAGGCTACATCGGGCCCTTCAACACCCCCGCCGGCACCAAGGATCCCAATAGCGTCAGCGCCAACTTTTCCGCCGACATTCCCATCGAGGAGGCTCCCACCGACAAGACCTACACCGACCTCGGCACCGTCAGCACCGCAACCACCCTGCCCCGCGGTGGCGACACTCCGAACGCGGACGGAATCTATTACTACGAAGCCACGCAAATTAACCTCAACGGCAGCGCCCTCGCCATTTCCGCCGGCGCCCAGGTCGTCATCAACATTCCCACGGTTGCCGGCACCGCTATTTCCCTCGCCGGCAATGGCGGAGCGATCCAGGTGAACTCCACCCTCGTGACCGACACCGTCACCGGCGCCCAAGACTACACCAGCGGCAAGCTCAAGCTCTACACCCCCGGTAACATCAGTCTCAGCGGTCAGGCCGCGGTCGTTAACGTCGTCACCACCCAAAATTACACCGCATCCGCCTCCACCACCGACACGACCGTCTCCAACGTCCAGCCGATCTACGGCAAGGGACAGCAAAAAACGACCGTCATCGGCTGGAGCTACACCCAGGCGAGCACCACCGCCACGACGATCGGCAGCACGACCACCACCACCTCTTCGAGCAATACCTATCAAACGCTCATCGAAGCTGGCGGCACCGAGCCCGTTGCCGGCACCTCCTCCTCCTCCAGCGCCGCCGGCGTCACCACCGACACCGGCAGCTATGTCGGCCAGGCCGACAACCTCCGGATTTACGGCACCCGCACCGAAGAGGACATGGAGACCTACAACGCCCAATCCATCACAATCTCCGGCAACGGCAGTCTCAGCGCCGTCGTTTACGCCCCCAATGCCGACATCGAGGCCAAAGGCGGCGGCAACTCCGGCTTCGTCTACGGCTCCCTCATCGGCAAGAGCCTCAAGTTCACCGGCAACGACTGCTTCTACTACGACGAATCCCTTGGCAACTCCGATGACGGCGCCCGCCTCGGCATCGAAGACTGGGACGAAATGGTCAGCTACGCCGACCGCAACACCTACGCGTCTTACATGAATTTCTAACTCGCCTCCCCGGCTCGAGTCCAAGGGCGGACGCCATCCGGCGTCCGCCCTTTTTTTTGGCACTCGTTCACCGCGGCGCGTCCGCCCCCGCCCCGATCAGCGCATAAACGGTTTCCCTCGGCAGCCCCACCACACTCGCGATAAACAACGGCGATTCCCGGTCGGTCGGGCTCTGCTTGCGAAAGTCCAGCTCCGTCATCACGGGCAGCACCACCCCGCCCGACGCCCGCTCATAACGCTCCCGCGCCCCCGCCACCAACGCCGGCTCCCTGCACGCCAGCGCCGCCACCCAGAAGGCCGCCTGGGTGGACGCATCTCCCTTCAAGGGTTCCAACGCAAAAAAACCCGGCGTCCGCCGCAGACTCGCCCCGTCGCGCGCCGTGATCACCAGCCCGCACAACCGGTCCGCCTGCGCCCGCGTCAACGGCTCCCGCAACAACCCGATGAAGTTCGCCCGCGCCGCATCCCGATCACCCGCCGCGATGTCGATCGAGTAGCGCAGCGCCGCCCGCTCGAACTCCGCCAGCGTCGCGGCATGGCGATTCAATACCAAACCGGCCTCGCCCGCCCGCCCCAGGCGCGCCAGCCATTCAACCTGGCAACGCACCGCCAGCGGCTCGTCGCGCTTGAACCGCATCGCCTCCAGCCGGCGCGCCGCCTCATCGCGCTCGCCCCGTTGCCAATGCGCCAGCACGGCGATCAATCCGCGCGTCCGCGCCGGCAGTTTGTCCATTGCCGGCGACTGCCCTGCACCCATCGCCTTCGCCAGGCGCCCATGCTCCAGCGCAAACACCAAAGAATATTCCCACAGGCTCTCCGGGGCGCCCTCACCCGACGCGCCCACCCGCTGCAAACACAGGTCGGCCAGCGCCGCCAGTTGGCCGGACGCCAGCAACTGATCATGCCAGGCCGTCGCCGCCTCCGCCGCGCGGTCGGGAAAATCCGCCGCCACGCCCATGAAATACCGGTTCGCAAACTCCACGTTGCCGGTCTGCGCCCACAACCGCGCGAGTAACAAACGTTCCTCGTAGCTCCCCGGGACAAACGTCTCCGCCGTCGAAAGCGACAACAACGCCGCCGGGTAATCCCCGCGTTGCAACGCCGTCCGGCCTTGCTTGCGGAAATACTCCGCCTGAGCCGGCTTCACCCGCTCCCACCGCCCCGGCCAGATCACGTCAGCCCAGGCGATCTCCTGATAACCGGCCGCTTGCCACACCAGCCACAGGCCGCCCGCCGCGCCCAGATACAGGCCGAGGGCCAACAGCGTATACGTTCCCATCGCCCGCGCCCAAAACGGACGCACCCGCGTGGACGGCACGGAACAACGCCAGCCCTCGGGCTTGCGCACCAAAAACGGACACACCCGGTGGAACCGCCCCGGTCCCTCCCAATTCCACACCGCCTCGCAACGCGGCGTCAGCCCGTCCTGCACATCATGCGGATTCTGGCAGGGCGCCCGGCCTTTGCGGCCACGCAACACATACCCGCTCTTGCGCACGTTCCAGTAAAACATCGCCCACAGCGCACGCAGTCCGTCCCGAAACACGCTCATGACCTGAACGTGATACCACGGTCGGGGCGTCTGCCCTTGGGGTTCTGGGGCCATCAAACAACTTACTCGGCAACTTTATTGCGGGTCAACCGACGGCGCCAGACCACCACGCCCAGCCCGCTCAACACGAACGCGATCGCCTGCGCCACCGTGGACGCCTCCGGGATCACCTTGCCCGTCGTGCTGTAGTAGTTGGTAAACCCGCCGCCCTGGTCGTAACGCACGGTGCCGATGCCATCGACGCCATAAACGTCCTGGTTGACTGAATTGCCCTGGGTCGAACTGAACGCCACGAAACGCAAAAACGATTCCAGCGAAATCGTCACGCCGGACAGCTGGGCCTCCAGATAGCTTTTAAAGGTGCTGAACGGAATCGACCACGTCAGGAATGCGTCGGGATTCGGTGAAAGATTGCTACCCGAACCATACATCGAGCCGTCGTCCGCCTGGGCGTAATTGTAATTGGAACTCGTGGTGGCAATCGTCCCGTAAGAGTTGCCGAGCGCACTCGTGTTGGGGGACGTGTTGGCATCCGCCGCCGTGCCGGTCGGGTTTTGAAAAGAAATCTCAGGCGTCTGCCCCTGACCCGTCGCGATGCCAAAATAAAGGTCGATGCTGCCGTCGCCATCGCCATCGACACCGATGCGAATGTTGCCGGTGAATTTCGGACTGCCCTGGTGCTCCCCCAAAACATTCAGACGAACTCGGAAGAGCAACGAATCCACTCCGTTGAC
>JAQSWS010000071.1 GCA_029266495.1 Rariglobus sp.
CGCGAAATCGACCCGCACCTCGAAATTCTCTCCGTCCTCGGCGCCACCGTAAGCGAAGGCGATCCCCTCGTCATCGCGCTGCCCAAGGGCTTCAAGGGTGCCCGCCACTGGTGCGACTACATGTCCGTCACCGTCACGGAAAACTTCGCGATGGCCGCCGCCCTGGCCGACGGCGAATCCACCCTGATCAATGCCGCCAGCGAACCCCACGTGCAGGATCTCTGCACCGCTCTCGTCGCCATGGGCGCGCAGATCGAAGGCCTCGGCACGTCGATGATCAAGATCACCGGCGTCGAAAAACTCCACGGAGCCGACATCACGATCAACTCCGACTACCACGAAATCGTCACCTTCCTCGCCCTCGGCGCCATCACCGGCGGCGAAATCCGCGTGACCAAGGCCCTTCCCCACCACTTCGACCTCATCGGCCGCGCCTTCAAAAAACTCGGCGTC
The DNA here is from genome assembly GCA_029266495.1 of Rariglobus sp. Classification (GTDB taxonomy): domain Bacteria; phylum Verrucomicrobiota; class Verrucomicrobiia; order Opitutales; family Opitutaceae; genus Rariglobus. The sequence goes on from JAQSWS010000071.1 coordinate 454, forward strand.
ATCATCGAGCACGAAGGCGACACCGTGATCGTCCGCCGCGGACAGAAACTCGTCATCGAAACACCCTTCACGACCAACCTCCTGCCCAAGATCGAGGCCGCCCCCTGGCCGTATTTTTCCGTCGACTTGCTCCCCTTGATGATCGCCCTGAGCACACGTTGCGAAGGCACGATTCATTTCTGGAACAAGGTTTACGAAAACGGCTTTTCGTGGATCCCCGAGCTGGCGAAATTCGGCGCGCACGCCCTCGTGAGCGACCCCCACCGCCTCGTCGTTTTTGGCAATCGCCCGCTGCGCCCCGCCGTCGTGGACTCGCCCTACGTGATTCGCGCGGCCGTTGGCCTCTACATGGTCGCCGCCGCCATTCCCGGCCAGTCGGTGGTGCGCCACGCCGAGATCATCAAGCGCGCCCACCCCCGCTTCGTTGAAAACCTCCGCACCCTCGGCGCCGAGGTCGAGTGGAAGTGACCGCGCGCTCGCGAAATGCCCAATGACCAATGCCGAATGGGTCTCGCCCTGAAGCGCACTGAATACCACCCCTCCCTGCCTGTCATGCCTCGCCCTCACCTAACGCCCCCCGTGCGCCTCCTCATTGGTCATTGGTCATTGGTCATTGGTGATTCTTAAAATGCCTAAATCTCCCGAAGACTCCGCTAAAGGCCTCGGTTTCATCACCTCGACCCTCGCCACGCCCGTCTCTTCCGCCGAGGCCGCCTTGCGTCCGCTCTCCTTCGCCGATTTCACCGGCCAGCCCAAAACGGTCGAACGTCTCCAGGTCATGGTCGGTGCCGCCAAACGCCGCGGCGAAGCCCTCAACCACATCCTTCTCTCCGGCCCGCCCGGCCTCGGCAAAACCACGCTCTCCTTCATCCTCGGCCACGAGATGGGCCGCAACGTCCGCGTGACCAGCGGCCCGGTGGTCGAAAAAGCCGGAGATCTCGCCGGCCTTCTCACCAGCCTCGAGGAAGGCGACCTGCTCTTCATCGACGAAATCCACCGCATCCCGAAAACCGTCGAGGAATACCTCTACTCCGCGATGGAGGACTTCCGCCTCGACATCATGATCGACCAGGGCCCCAACGCCCGCAGCGTGCGCCTCTCCATCCCGCGGTTCACCTTGATCGGCGCCACCACCCGCGCCGGCCTGCTCACCGCCCCGCTTCGCTCGCGTTTCACCCTCCAGACGCGCCTCGACTACTACGACATCCCTACGCTCATGGGCATCGTCACGCGCAGTTGCGGATTGCTCAACGTCTCCATCGACGAGGGCGGCGCGAAGGAAATCGCCACGCGCTCGCGCGGCACGCCCCGCATTGCCAATAATCTCATCAATTTCTGTCGCGACTACGCGCAGGAACGCGCCCAGGGCAAAATCACCAAACCCGTCGCCGCCTCCGCGCTCGAGCTCCTGGAGATCGACGCCGCCGGCCTGGATGAAATGGACAAACGCGTCCTCCGTGTAATGGCGGAAAACTACAAAGGCGGCCCCGTCGGCCTCGGCACCATCGCCGTCGCCGTGGGTGAGGAATCCGAGACCCTCGAGGAGGTCCACGAACCGTTTCTCATTCAGGAAGGCTACCTTCAACGCACGCCGCAGGGTCGCATGCTCACCGCCAAGGGCTATCACGCCATCGGCCTCAAGGCTTCCCTCGGAGGGGATCAAGGCTCACTCCTTTAATATCATGAAACCCCGCCCCCTCGCTCTCATCGCCGGTGCGGTGTTTGCCCTCTCGTTCTTCCTGCCGGCCTACTCCGGCTCCACCGGTTTTAAATGCTTTCTGTTTTGCTGGGGCCTTCTTTGCGACTTCCAAGGTCAATCGAACGGAGAGCCCTTCGCGTGGCTCTACTACTCGGCCTTCGTGCCCACGAATCTGCTTTTCGCGGCCACCTTCGCCCTCGGCCTCGCTACTCCGCGTTTCTTCCACGCACGTCTTCTCCTCACGGTTGCCGCTTTTCTTCACGTCCTCTCCTGGCTCGCCTTGAATGCGTCCGAAGAAAGCCTGCTCACCCTTGAGCCCGGCTACTTCGCCTGGCTCCTCGCCTACCTCCTGCTGTTCGCCTCGCTGGTTCTGGAAAACAAAAAGAAGTCCGCGGCGTAATCCTTCCACCCGCGACAAAACCAGCGCCGCCATGCGTCTCTTTCAGGACATCCAAAGCAAGCCGCTGCTTCACGCAAAGGGGCTTCTATTTCTCCTCGTGGGACTGCTGGCGGCCGGCGCGATCCTCCTCGAATCCCCGCGCATGCAGACGTTCCTTCTGCTGCTCATCACGATCTGGGCGTTCTGCCGGTTTTACTACTACCTCTTTTACGTCCTCGAAAACTACGCCGGTCGCGACCGGAAATACGCAGGCCTGTTCGATGCGCTGAAATTTATCTTCAGTCCGAAAAACCGGCGCTAGCCGGCGCCCTTCAACTCCCGCGAAATATTTTGGTGTGTGACTCAGGTCATTTCGCCGGCACCAGCAGCAAGTAGTCCAGCCCGATCATGTATGCCTTTTTTGCCTTTGGGTTCGCCCCAATGATCACGAAGGCGATGGTATTCTCGCCCGCTCGCAGGTCCAATGAACCAAGTTCCAGCGGTGGGCCGGCCTGAACACCCGGTTCGTGATAACAATCGATGGGATCACCCATCTTCGCGCCATTAACGAGTATTTGAGTGATCCCATAGTCTACGGCCTTCAGCAGTTGGGCTTTTACGGTGTAGCGACCGGTTTTTTCCACATTGAAACCAAGCACAAGCGTGTCGCCAGGCCTCTGTCCCCCGGACCACCATAAATGAGCGCCCGCACTGCTGGTTCCCCACAGCTGTGATCGCGGCACACCCGTCCCGCTGATCACGCTCATGGATTCTCCCTCAATGGCCTCCTTCACGCCGGGGACATGAAAAGCCGGCATCGGCCGTAATACTACATCGCCAGCGGTGATAGGGGTGAAAGAGTCCGTCGCCCCAGGTCGTGCATACCAATATGCAAGCAAGGCCATATTAACGCGACATCGAGCCCAATGCCATAGCTCCATGTCGAAGCGGAAATCCTTCTGAAACGGAATACGGTCTAGAATGTGCCAGCGGTTCACACTCGTGCGCCCGTAGTTGCCGGGCCCATCGCAGCGCGATTGATTATGATAGGCATGGGTGAACAGATTGGTGCTGCACCATCCATATCCGTAATAATCTTCGGTGCCCGTGCCGAAGTAGCCCGGAAATTTTTCACCATCCACATAGATTTTCTCATCCCCTTCGCCCCACCAATCCACCACCGGATTATCGATGGAAAATGTCGCGCCGACAAAGACACCGGAGCCCTTGGCGACAATATAATTCCAATCGATCTTTGGTTCCGTCGCCACGTCGAACGCAGATCTCCACTTTGCGTGGAAGTGCATCGAATGATCCGTCCAGGGTCGCTCCACTACGGCACAGGATCCGTCAAACGTGACGGAGGTCTTTCCGTGATTGCGCACTCGAATCTCGGCCGTCTTTGCGAATGGCATTACCCATCTGCATTCGAGCCGCCCCTCTTTTGACATGCTTAACGGCAGGGAGGCATGAGCATTCAAGCCCGGCGAAGATCCAAAAAAATCTCCCAAAGGTGCTTCAACGGTCTGATCGCCATCGAAAGCCATCGTAAGCACAACGGCATGCAACGCGGGTTCGTCATGATCTGCGGACGGCGTCCACCGGACGGCGAAGCCAGTAATCGCTTTCTCTCCGGAAAAAGACCCAAGCACGGCGGATTCTCCGGGCGGCAACGTCGCTTTGAATGGTTTGGTGCCCGATTGCTCCGATTCGGATGCTCTCTTAAGATGAGTTACGACCGAATCGATTTCGGAAGCCAGTGTTTGAATATATGCTGGCCTAAACGATTCGATGCCCGTGCCCGCCTCGTAGGCGCGATAGTTTACATGATAATAAATTTTACCTCTATCGCAGGTCACCTTGCAGTGCTTTGCATAGGGGATCGGAAAATAGAGAGTCCACCCGCGACCATGCTCTCCCGCAAGAGGACGCGACAAACCTGGATAGTCTCCGCCCAAGAGTTCAGACATGGGCGCTTCGATTGCAGGATGCTCGTCGCCGTCCAGATAGATACGCAGAATCCCTGCCGGGTTTGCAGACCATATACGCACCAACGCCCCCGGCCCCTTGGCCTCCATCATGACATATTCCCTGCGCCCGGAATGATCCTCCACACGAAGATAGTGACCACAATCGTCGTTCGAAAACCAGCCATCGGCCGGAGATATGGACGAACGGTCATACGATGAAGACTGCTTGGTAGTATAAGCCGGCGAGGGGAATTCACTCATACCAGCCAAATCAAACATTTCAGAAAGCAACGTTTTGGTCGTAACGGACTGCCCGCCAAAAGCGGATGACAGGCCAAAAGACAAAACCGCGAAGCACGAAAGCAACAGATAGTGGATCATGAAAGAGCAGGAACGACTGCGCTTCTGGATGGGAAGCATGAGCCTGCAGCGAGAAAATAGTAATCCATGGTTATTCCGAGCCATCGTTTTTAGGAGCGAAGGTCCTGATCGTTACGATCGTAATCCCATCCATTAAAAATTGCCGAACACCGGTCACTCCGCCCGCAGGCATCGCCGCACGGTCTCCACCAACAACCGCGCCGTGTCGGCCCCGCTCGGATCACGCAGCCGGTTGCGCGCAAATCCGACCGCCAGCCCGTGGTCGAGATCGGTGAAACCGATCGAACCTCCGTGACCGCCGTGTCCGAAGCACGTGCGCCTGCGTCCCATCACCGAACCCTCATCGCCCAGGCCATAACCAAGCCCGCACGGTCCCATCTTCGTCGGCACCTCCGCATCGACCTGTTCCAGCGCGCGCGCCAGCCGCGACGGCGGCAACAACTCCACGCCGTCCACCCCGCCCCGGCACAACGCCGCATAATGCCGCGCCAGGGCTCCCGCCGTCATGATCCCGTTCGATGCCGGGATGCACGCCCGACGCACCTGCGGCCGGTTCATCCAGGCATAAAGCGGTTGCACGCCATTCGGAATCGCCTGGGCAAAATCCACCGCCGGGAACTCCTGCGCCGGCCCGACTTCCTCCAGCACCGCCACCCGTGGCTCCACTTCCGCGGGAATTCCGATGAACAGATCGCGCACGCCCAATGGCACGCGGATCTCCTCCTCGAGCAATCGCCCAAAGGTCTTTCCCGTCGCCCGGCACGCCATCTCGCCAACGATCCATCCCTGCGTGATCGCGTGATATTCACGCTGCGAGCCGGGCGCCCACGCCGGGGCCATCGTGGCAAGGGTCGCACACATCGCGTCCCAATCGCACGTCCCGTGACCACCCGCTTCCGGTGAAATCAAGTGCAGCCCCGCCGTGTGATTGAGCACTTGCCCGAGCGTGATGCCTCCCTTCCCGTTTGCCGCGAACTCCGGCCATACGCTCGCAACCGTCTGCCCGTAGCCGAGCACGCCTCGCTCAACCAGCCGGTGTATCAGCGTGGCGGTTACACCTTTCCCGCATGAAAAAATCGGGAACAACGTCTCGCCTGTCACCTCCACACCTCGCGCCGGGTCCGCCAGCCCCGCCGCCACATCAACAACCTGTTCGCCCCGAAAATACACCGCCGCCTGCAGGCCGCATTCCTTGTTTTCGGCGACCAGCCGGTCGAACAGGCGCTGCACTTCACGTTGCACGTCGGATGACTTCATGAGGGAGAGGTCTGTCTGGCCGACTCACCCCGCGGCGTCCATCGCATCCTTCCACCACGCCGACCGCGTGTTCAGGCGTCCGGCCGTTCTCGATTATCCCCGGGCGACCGGCGCCTTCCCCCGATGATGCCCCTTGCGCGCAAAATTAAACGTCACCGCAGCATCGATAAGATGGGCGCTCCCGACGATGGCCAGGGCCGGAATCCAAAACCCCGGCCCAAGCGGCAGCCCGTCCCGATGCGCAAGCTCCTCCTCGACCGGCCGGAGGACGAACACTACCCAGAATATGACCGCCCCCATCATCTCAAACAGCCCGAACCACCGGTGCCCCAGATACCAGTTGCCCAAGCCCGGCAACCCCAACGACAGCAACGCCGCCGTGCTTGCGGCCTTGATCCCGCCGCCGCATCGCCCGCACACCCGCGGCCAGCCCGGCACCGGCGTAAAGCAATGCGGACACAGGTGCATCAATCCGTCGGACGCTTCACCCGGCGCCATGCCGGCCGCGGGCATCGCCTTCGTCAGAAAGTCCCGCAAAAATTCGCGATCGGCCCGCGGCACCCCCGAAAAGCGGTGCGTCCGGCCATTGGACATCTTCACCTCGCAAAATCCACTCCACGTCGACCTGAGATCCCGGATGGACGCATAGGACAACTCGCTCACCAGCTCGCGCGGCTTCATCGTGGCGCCGACGTGGAGCAGGATCACCCGCTCGGTCGTGAACACCAGTGCACGCAAATTGATGTGATACGCGACCGCGTGACCCGCGAAGAAACGCTCCGCCAGACTGGCCACGGAGCCCTTGGTCACAAAACGAACGCGCTCGCCCGGATGCAGCACCCGCGCGAGTTTTCCATCCAGCTTCTTCAACAGCTTGAACCTCGCCGCAATCCGACGCCGCGCCAGCCAGCCCTCGCCTTGGATCAAGGTGCTGAGGTCATACGCCGACGTCCCGCCCTTTTCGCCCGGCAGTTCCTCGTGATGACGAGCCGCATTGAACGTGATCATGCAACGGCAAACACACTGCGCCAGGCCGGCGCCGTCCAATTAATTATCCGGCAAGGACACGTTTCACTATGTCTTTAAATCTGCCGGCACCCCCTGTGCCGGCGGTTCCGCCGCTTCGGGCGTGGTTTCAGCGGACATTGCCTTCAAATAAACCCGCAACACCTCGTAAAGCGGACGGTCGCCAAGGTGCTTTTTCAGCTCCAGCCATTCAAACAACGCCTGCTGCGGCGACACATCAAAGGGCTTCAACGCCAGGCGCGCCTCGGCATAATGCGCCGAGGCCTCCGTCACACTTGCCTCCAATCCTTTCAAGGCAACGAGCGCTCCGAGATAGTCGTCGATCGACTCCCGGAATTTCAACCCGCGCGGCTGCAACTTCAGCGATGCATAATGCACGTCCTTCGAATTGATAAACGGCAGGTGCATGCCAAAGGGGTTCACCGTCAGTCCCTGGCCCGCCAGCGTCGCCACCCGCAATCGCTCCTCGATCGCCGTCATTTCCATCACGGCCTCCGCTTCGGTCGGGAAACTGGCTTCGCTCTCCTTTTCTGCCTCCAGCCACCTCAATTGAAACGCGACCACCCCGCGGTAATTGATTTTCTGCAGTGTAACGGGCGATTCGGAATTCATGGCGGTAATCTTTGGAAAGGCGGCCTGGCGATTTGCAACTTACCTGCCAGCAACACCCATGCCATGGACAAGACTGCTCGTTCGTTCCACCCAACCCGTTGCCGGATTCCTGAGTGACACCCGCACCCCCGTCCTGTCTTTCTCCTGCTTTACCCTATGACCGCCCGCTACGATCTCCGCTGGATTGCTCTCGCCCTCATCCTCACGATCGTCACCTGCGTATCCGTCCGCGCCTCCGCCGTCGGCTGGGCTTGGACAGGCGGACTCACCGCCGAAACCGCAGTCGTCACCGCCCGCATCGATTCCCCCGTCCCCGCTGGGATTCGCATCGCGGATTCAACGACCACGATCACCCCGTCGCTGACCGCTCCGATGGAGGGCGGTCTCCTGCACCGTTTCGCCCTCGCCGGCCTTCGACCGGACACCGTCTATTCCTACCACTTCGTCGCCGCCGACGGGACGTTGGTCGATCAGGAACCCCGCTCCTTCCGCACCTTCCCCGCGCCCGGCAAACCCGCAAGCTTCCGCTTCGCCGTCGCCTCCTGCTCGTCGGGAATGAACTCCCCGGTCTTCGCCGCCGCCGCCCATCAGGACGCCCGCTTCTTCCTTCACACCGGCGACTTTCATTACTTCAACATCGCCGAAAACCGGGTGGAGATTTTCCGCACCGCCTACAACACCCACCTCTCTGCTCCCCGGCTCCGCGCCCTGCTGGCCACGACTCCCTTGATCTATCAATGGGACGACCACGATTTCGGCCCGAACGACAGCAACAAGCACAGCCCGTCCAGCGAGGCATCCTTGCGCAACTACCGCGAACTCGTTCCCCACTATCCGCTGACTGCCGCCGCCGGCCCGCTCGCTCCCGTCGACCAGGCGTTCACGGTCGGCCGCGTTCGTTTCATTCTCTCGGATCTGCGCAGCCAGCGGGACCCCGCCGCCCGCCGCATGATGAGCGCCGCACAAGATGCCTGGTTCCGCGCCGAGCTCCTCGCCGCGCGCGACGCCGGCTGCCCGCTGATTTTTTGGATCACCTCCGTGCCATGGAACGGAGCTCCGCACGACGCGGACTGCTGGCAGGGCTATGCCGCCCACCGCACCGAGATCGCCGATTTCATCAAAGCCAGCGGCCTCACCGGCAAAGTCGCCATTCTCTCGGGCGACGCGCATATGACCGCGATCGACGATGGCACGAACAGCGATTTCGCCACGGGCGGAGGCGCCCCCGTCCGTGTTTTCCAAGCGGGCCCCATTGCCAACAAAGGCAGCTACAAAGGCGGCCCCTACAGCCACGGCGCCCGCTTCAAATCGGAGCCCGGGCAACACCTCAACCAGTTCGGCATCGTCGACATCAAGGACGATGGAAAAACCATTCACGTCACCTGGAGCGGCCGCGCCGGGGCCGACGGCGCCGGTAATCAGGTGCTCCTCTCCGAACGCGACGCCAAGGGCCCCATCCAGCTCGAATTCACCGCGCCTTGACCCGATCCGCCAAGCCCTCGCAACCCTCAAACACGCCCTCCGCCCCCCAAGCCCAATTTGTCACTTAATAAGTGACAAATTGGGCTTGGGCTTTTGTGGCTCGATTCCGTCGATCACCGTCGTTGCTCCATCCCTGCGCGCGCCCGTAACCTTGTATCTTCAATGATTCCTTTCTCCACGATTCTCACCCACCCCGGCAGCGCGCACAAAGACGAGTTCCTCGCGTGCAGCGTGCTCCTCGCCGTCCATCCGGTGTCCATCGTGCGGCGCGAGCCCGATTCCACCGAGCTTGCCGATCCTGCCATCGCGGTCGTCGATGTCGGCCACGTCCACGATCCCGCGCTCAACAATTTCGACCACCACCAGCTGCCCAAGGACCACCCGCCCATCTGCTCCCTCTCGCTCGTGCTCCGGCATCTCGGACTTTATGAAGACGCCCGCCAGTTCTGTGACTGGCTCGAACCCGCCGAGTGGTTTGACTGCCGCGGCCCCGCCGAAACCGCGCGCTGGCTCGGCATCGATCGTGCCGTCGTCGGCAAACTTCACTCGCCCATCGATGGCACCCTTCTCCGCCGCTTTGCGCTCTCCACGCAGCTTTCCCCCGGCGATCCGCTGTGGGAAATCATGCGCATGCTCGGCGAAGACCTGCTCACCTACGTGCGCTCGTTGCGCGACCGGCTCGACTTCATCGCCCGCCATGCGGAACTCTGGACACTTGAGGACGTCGCGGGCGCGCCTTGCGCCCTGTTCCTGCCCCGCACCGAACCCGTTCCCGACGATCCTTCCGCCGCACTCGAGCGTTATGTCGAAAGCCGCGGACTCGGCAGCCGCGTCATCGCCCTCATCTCGCCCGATCGTCGCAGCGGCGGCTACGGGCTCTCCCGCCACCGCGACAGCGCGCGGCTCGATTTCACCCGCATCGCCGGCGAATCCGACATTCATTTCGCCCATGCCCGCGGCTTCGTTGCCAAAACCTCGGCCACCGATCCCGGACGTCTCCGTGAACTGCTGCGCGGCGCCGTCGTCGCAGGTTAAGTGCACCGCCGCATCCGTTTCGTCGTGATCCCCCGCCGCATTCAATCCTGGCTGCCGGCGTTCGCTTTGCTCCTGGCGATCGCATCCGCGGCAAACGCGCAAGAGGTGCTCCGCCTGGCCTGGCCCACCCGCCACGCCGCGCCTCCCGCCTCCGGCACACCTGAAGTCGCCCCTTATCTCCCCCTCCTTCGCGCCAGTCTCAACCGCCTCCCCGAATCCGCGCTGGTGAATCTGGCGTTGATGCAATCGTCATCACTCGGGCTCTCTTCGTCCGATGCCGATAAACTCAGCGGCCTCGTGGCCCGCCGCTACGAGTTGATCGCCGCCAGCCCCGTATTCAAAAACGTCCCGTCCACCCTCGGCTATTGCCTCGCCGAAACCCGCCCGCCGCAGGGACTCGCATTAATCTATCGTCCGCGTCAGACAAACGCCCAGACGCCCGTCCTGCTCTTCGTGCATGGTTACGGCGGCAGCTTCCTCTGGTATCTGCACCAGCTCGCCGAGTGGTTTCCCAACCACATCATTATTTGCCCGGCCTATGGCATCGATCCCTCGGCAATCCCGGCCGTCTACCTCGACGAATGCCTCCGCGAGGCCGCCGTTCGACTCAAACATCCGCTCGCCAGGCCCGCGCTCGTCGGCCTTTCCGCCGGCGGCTTCGGCACCACCCGCGTCTACGCCGCCAATCCCGCGTCCTATCAACAGCTCATCGTAATGGCCGCCTATCCCCCGGATGAATCCTTCCGCGCGTGGCCCAAAACCGCCCGCTCCGGCTGGATCGTCGGCGCACTGGAATATTACGTGAAGGACGGCGGATTTGCCGCCTACTCCAAATCGCTCGCCGCCCGCTCCACGCGTCATCAAAGCGTGATCATCCCGAAGGCCGATCACTTCTTCCTGCTCACGCATCCGGCCGAGACCCGGAAAACGCTGCTCGCCTGGTTGTCCCCGCCTTCGGCTGCACCCTAGGGTGTGCCTGGGAAAGAGGCCGGGGCAGCGGGGAGCGGGAAAGGGTGCTCGGCCAAGGGCGGGTTTACTTTCGAAAACACGACCTGACAATCAGGCGTCGAGCCCTACTGCTTCGCTCCGCCCGCCCCCTCGCCGGTGACTGGCGCCACCATCGCCGCCCAATTTTTTTCGGCTGCGCTTATGATCGCGTCCTTCCCCGCCCTGCTGGCGACATGCTGGTATAACAAGCGGATCAACTGCCGGTCTATTTCGCCGAGATGGTCTGCCTTTGATTTCTTGTCGAATGCCGACTCGGGAAACTCGTCCGAAAGCCCCGGGCAGCCGAACGCCGCGGCCAGGCCGCGAAACACCAGGCGGCGGTCGTTCGGATCGTCGTCCTCCTCGGTCGCCACAAAGACATGCGCCAGGTAGGCACGCGTTTTGTCGTTCCACTGATAAGACCAGCTCCACTTTTGCGTCCGATCAACGTCCGGCGCCAGTTTCTGCTTTAACTTTTGAATCTCCGCCATCGTGCCCGTGCAAAGCACGATCTCGGGGCCGTTGGCGGCCGGCCCCGCCATGCCCGCAGCCGCGCATAACTCCTCATAAGTCGTTTTTCCAAATGCGGACATGCCGCCTTCACTTGGATAGGTCGTGAGCTTGGGGCGGCCCTCCCAGCGAAAAACCCGCTGGTTTCCGGTTTTCTCCCGCATGAACACATCGACGGCAAACCGCTTCACCTTCGCCACCTCCGTGCCGGTCACCTTCCGTGACGGCAACGGCGTGGGGCCCGGGGCCGAGGTCGCCTTGCCCAGCGCCGCCCGGTTCTCGGCAAGAAACACCTGGTCGCCCGGTGACAGCGATATGATCGGAAACGTGAACTCCTTTTTGTCCGACTCGCGCCGCAACACGACATTCTTCACATCAATGGACACCACCGATGCGACGATCGAGCGCCCTTGCGAATCGGTAAAGGCTCGCGGTGCGGTTAAATCCGGCACTTCAGCCGGCAAACGCGCGATCATCGCCGCCAGCAACAGACAGAAACCGGCCGTCCTTCTTAATAGAGTGTTCATGAAAAAATGAGCGGGGCCATAGCCTCTTCATTTCTCCGCATCGGTCAACGACACCGCCGCCCTGATCATCGCGGGTGTGGAGCCCTCCAAGGGCGCGCCGTTCGCCCCGGGCACCGGCCGTCCTTCCCGGTCCACGATAAACGTCCGGGCCGTTCCGCCCGGACCGGGCCGGTCAAACGTCCACCGATAAACACAGCCGGGCCAATAAGGCGCGATCTTCGACAGGATGCGCTTTCGCCACACGGCGCGCACAACCTCGTGCCGGCTTCGATAACCACTCACATGGAAAAGCCGCGGATCCTCCGGCGACTCATCCCGCGCGATCGCCTCGATCTCCGCGTCGACCAACTCACCGTCCCGCGCCACCGCCTCCACACTGACGATCGCAACGCCCGGCGGCAGCAACTTGGCCACCTTGAGGTCTCCTTCAGGAATCGGCGGCGGCTTCGGGCCATTCGCATTGCTGGGCCCCAGCCACAACACCGCCACCGGTCGCCCGGCCAGCTTCCGGGTGATCTCCTCACTGATGACCCTGACCACCCCCGAAGTCGCTTCAGGCGAATCCGAAAGGCCATAAACCATCACAAAATACCGCGTCTTCGCCCAAAGCTGCGCAGGCACGGGCTCGAGCGCCAGACCGCTGCGCTTGAGCACGCGAAAGTCCTTCCTCAACGCCGTCGTGAACGCCGTCTCCGGCAACGGCGTGAGCTTTTTCACGATCGCCTCGCGATGCTCGGCCAGAAACTCACGGTCGTTGTCCGACAGTCGATCCAACGCCAGGGTAAACTCCACGCCGTCCGGATGTCGTTTCATGACGACCTCCATCGCCCCTAGGGATACTATCTCCGCCTCGATCGACCGGCCAAACACATCGATAAAGGTGCGCGGACCCGTCAGCGCATCCGGTGAATCGGACGCGCGCGCATCACCCGTGAAGATGAGCCACATCAGCACTATGAACGGGACCCGTGAAATCATGACGCCCCGACTTAGCCCGCTGCCGTGAAATAAACAAGCCGGCTCCATGCCGCGGTGAGCATTCCCCCCGTGGAGGATTCGGTAAATCGCCCGATGTTCGTATCCGATTTTCACCTACATAATGGCTTTCCATCCCAAAAACAGGCGTCGTGGCTTGCACGCCGCGTCCCGCCGCTCAAAAAAACCGACTCATGGCCACGCTCCATGTTGATAAAAAACGTCCGCGCATCGCCATGGTTTCGACCCACGGCTACGTCGCGGCCAATCCCCCCCTCGGTGCCGCCGACACCGGCGGCCAGGTCGTCTACGTTCTCGAGCTCGCCAAGAAACTCGCGCAGCTCGGCTACGAGGTCGACGTCTGGACCCGCCGCTTTGAAAAGCAGCCCGAGATCGACATCGTCAACTCCCGCGTGCGCATCATCCGCGCCCGTTGCGGCGGCGACGCCTTCATCTCCAAGGAATATCTCCATCGCGAGCTGATGGAATGGTCCGAGCACGCCTTGCGCTTCATCAGAAAGCACGGCCTCATCTATCAGTTCATCAACTCCCATTATTGGGATGCCGGGGTCGCCGGCCTTCGCCTTGCGGAGGCCCTCAACATCCCCCATGTCCACACCCCGCATTCGCTCGGCCTCTGGAAAAAACAACAGATGGAGACCGACTATCCGGAACGCGCCGACACGTTCGAAAAAGAGTTCAACTTCACCGAACGCATCAAGCACGAGACCATCCTCTATCGCACCTGCGACCTGGTCGTCGCCACGACGCCGCCCCAGCTCGACCTGATCATCGGCGACTATGGCGTGCCCGCCGATCATGTGCACATGATCCCGCCGGGCTATGACGACAACCGCTTCTTCCCCGTGAGCGAGGCCTCGCGACAAATGATCCGCCGTCGCCTCGGCTTCCTCAAGCCCACCATCCTCGCCCTCGGCCGCCTCGCCACCAACAAAGGTTACGATCTTCTCATCGAGGCCTTCTCCTTCGTCGCCAAACGCAATCCCGACGTCGTGCTCCACCTCGCCGTCGGAGGCGAAAAAATGGACGCCCAGGAAAAACGCATTCTCGCCGACCTGAAGAAACGCGTAAAAAAATACGATCTCGGCAAACGCGTGAAATTCGCCGGCTTCATCGCCAACGACGACCTCGCCGATTACTACCGTGCCGCCGACCTCTTCGTGCTCAGCAGCCGCTATGAGCCGTTTGGGATGACCGCAATCGAGGCAATGGCGTGCGGCACCCCCACCGTCGTGACGATCCATGGCGGCCTCTTCCGCGCCGTGACCTTCGGCCGCCACGCGCTCTTCGGCGATCCCTTCGACCGGGCCGACCTCGGCGTCATGATGCTGAAGCCGCTCAAGCATCAAAAAATCTGGCAGCGCCTCTCCCGCATGGGTGCGCACAAGGCCCGCAGCCTCTTCACCTGGACCGGCATCGCCCAGCAGCTCATCAGCTTCGTCGAGGGCCGCCCGATGCACAAGGCGCTCAACGACACCGAATGGGAGGAACCGTGGAACGACGGGGATTGAACCCTGTCCCGTCACGCTCCGCGGTCCCCTCCTCGCCATGCCAAACGACACCATCCGCCTTTTTTGCAGCGACCTCGACAACACCCTGCTGGGCAACCCCGAGTCGGCCCGTCGCTTCGTCACCGCATGGAAAGCCCTGCCCGCCTCCAGCCGCCCGCTGCTCGTCTACAACAGCGGTCGTCTCGTCGCGGACATGGAGCGCCTCGTCGCCGAAGGCCGCCTTCACCGGCCCGACTACTACATCGGTGGCGTGGGCACGCGCATCCTCGACGTCCGCGCCAAAAAAAACCTCGACGAGTTCACCGCCTACATCCGCGACGGCTGGAACCGCGAACGGGCCCAGGAGATCACCGCCCGCACGCCCGGCATCCGTCCTCAGCCGGCCGAATTCCAGGAGGAATGCAAGTCCAGCTGGTTCCTCGACAGCGCGTCGCCCGAGGTCCTCCGCGACCTCGAAAAACGGCTCGCCGACGCGGGGCTCGAGGCGGGCGTCGTGTATTCGAGTAATCGCGACCTCGACGTGCTCCCGCGCAAGGCGACCAAGGGCGGCGCGTTGCAGTGGCTCGCCGGCCACCTCGGAATCCCCTTGGAACAGGTGCTCGTCGCCGGCGACACCGGCAACGACAGCAGCATGTTCCGCCTGCCCGGGGTGAAGGGCATCGTCGTCGAAAACGCCCTTCCCGAACTTCTCGAAGCCACCGTTGACCTGCCCGTCTATTGCTCGCGCCAGGTCATGGCCGACGGCGTTCTCGACGGCCTGCTCCACTACGGGGTCATCACCGAACTGCCCGGGCAGACCACCCGTCAGCCCGGCCACAAGGTCACCCCCGGCTTCCGCATGCTCTTCACCGGCACGCGGCTCGGCTCGCTCGACGCGCAGGAAAAGGACTTCCTCAAAACCGCCTACGAAAAAGCCCTGGTGGCCCTGCGCAAAAACATCACCCCTCTCGGCTTCTCCGCCTGTTCGCTCGACGACAACACCATCACCGGCACCGATGCCAACTACCGCAGCGTGTGGGCCCGCGACGGCTCGATCACGATCATCAACACCCTCGACCTCGACGACACCGACATCCGCGACTGCCAGCGCCGCACGCTGGAGACGCTCCTCAACGCCTCCTCCCCCACCGGCCAGCTCCCCGCCAACGTTCGCATCGGCGACGGCGTGCCGGACTACTCCGGCGTCGGCAGCATCTGCTCAATCGACAGCGGCCTCTGGGTCATCATCGCGTTCTACAATTTCATCACCACGACCAACGAACTCGACTTTCTGCGGCGGCACATCGAGCGCCTCCAGCTCGCGATGAACTGGCTCACCGCCCACGACAGCAACAACGACGGACTCCTCGAAATCCCCGAGGCCGGCGACTGGACCGACCTCTTCGGCCGCAGCTACAATGTCCTCTACGACGAGGTGCTCTGGTATCGCGCCAACGTCTGCTTCGGACGCCTGCTCGAGTTTCTCGGCGACTACGAACGCGCCGCCGACTACCTGCGCTGGTCGCAGAACATCCGCAGCCGCGTGCTCGACCTGTTCTGGCCCAGCACCACGCCCAACGCCGAGGACAAACGCCCCAATCGTTTCGCCGACCGCCAGTTCGGCCTGGGCGACGCCCAATACCTCATCGCCGAAATCACACCCTTCGCCTTCAACTGGCGCTGCGACGTCTACGCCAACATTCTCGCCTACCTCATGAACCTCCTCGAAGCCGATCGCGCCCGCATCGCGTTCCGTTTCATGTGGGGCGTCGGCGTCAACGAGCCCTGGCCCGGCGCCAACCTCTACCCCGTCGTGCAGGCCGGCGACCCCGACTGGCGCGCCTATTACACCGTCAACCTGCTCAACCTTCCGCACCATTATCACAACGGCGGCATCTGGCCCTTCATCGGCGGCATGTGGGTGCGCTTCATCCACCGCCTCGGCTTCCACGAGGTCGCCTGCCGTGAACTCGTGCGGCTCGCCAGGTTGAACCAGCTCGGCCGCGACCAGGAATGGGAGTTCAACGAATGGGCCCACGGCCAGACTGGCCGCCCCATGGGCAAGGCCTTCCAGGCCTGGTCGGCCGCCTGCTTCATCCGCGCCTGCCAGGAAATCGAAGCCGACCCCGCGCACCTCACCAACGACTGATTCCTCATCCTCATTCTCGTTCTCATACTTGTTCTCGAGCTTGGTGGATCGAACGGAGAGGAGGGAGGAAACGAGAACGACTCAAAGCCATGCCTGACGCCCGCCCTCCCCTCATCCTCTGCTTCGGTGAAATCCTCTGGGACTTCCTTCCCGCCGGCCTCTTCCCCGGCGGCGCACCCTTCAACGTGGCCTACCACCTCAAACAGCAGGGCGCCGATCCCCGCCTCGTCTCCGCCGTCGGACGCGACCTCCTCGGCGACGAGCTCCTGCGCCGCCTTCGTAATTGGAACATGGATACGGAGCTCATCGCGCGCCACGGCGAGCTCCCCACCGGTTACGTGCGCGCCACCCTGGGGGACCGCGGCGACGCCCGCTATGAGATCACCCCCCATGTCGCCTGGGACCGGATTGTCATGACCGGGGAGGCCGCTCGCGCCGCCCAAGGCGCCCGGGCGCTCGTCTTCGGCTCGCTCGCCCAACGTTCCCCCGAAAACCGCCTGGTGCTCGACCGCCTTCTCGGGAGCCTCCCCGGAGACGCCTGGCGCGTCTTCGACGTCAACCTGCGCACCCCGCACGACGATATTGAGCGCGTGAGAGCCCTGGCCCCGCATGCGACCCTGCTCAAGCTCAACGCCGGGGAGGCCGCCCGCCTCTGCGGAGAACCCGCCGAGACTCCCGGCGCCGAGGAGACGCATGCCCGCGACCTCGCCCGCACGACGGGCTGCCCGATCATTTGCGTCACCGCGGGCGATCGCGGCGCGGGCCTCCTCCGCGATGGAGTCTGGCACTGGGAACCGGCCTGCCCTGTTGAAGTCGCCGACACCGTCGGCGCCGGCGATTCCTTCCTTGCCGCACTGCTCACCCACCTTCTGGGAGGCCGGTTGACCAACGCCGAAAGCCTCGCCCGCGCCTGCCGCACCGGCGAGTGGGTCGCCTCGCAACGCGGCGCCACCCCCGCCTACCCGAAAGAGACCTGACGCTTAAAGGCGGACAACGAGGGTCTCGGAACCCAGTCCCCCACTCTGGCACCGAGCCACCCATAGTAGTGGCGATCCGGCTCAAACCAGCATCCGCACTGTTTTGATTTCGAAACGCCCGAAGCGCAGCGCGATTTTTCCGTCCTCACCCGCAGTCAACGCGGCGGACTCCGCTTCCATCAAATCGCACTCACTCCACCTCGCGTCCACCATGGTCGTGAACGTCGCCTCAACCGCGTGCTCGCTCACGTTGACCAAGCGCCAGATCCATCCGCGCCCGTCCTCCGCCTGCTTCACCGCCGCAACTTCGATCGCCGGTGAACTCAACTGAATCGACGGCACCGCCGCCTTCGCACCCTTGCCCGGCACCACGCGCAACGGCGTGTTAAACGCCCGCGCCTCCGCCGTGATCTTCGCCCTATCCACATCGCCGCCATGCGGTCGCAACGCATACCGGAAATCATGCCGCCCCAGATCGCCGTAAACTTTGCCGTCTTCCGCCAGCTCCGGCGATCCCGCCACGTCGCCCTTGCCGATCAAAGCCGCCCCGGGATGCGGCACGCAACGGATGAGCGCCATGTCGATCACGTTCCCCTTCACGCGGAACCCGTGCTTGCAATCGTTGTAGAGCGCCACGCCCCGGTCCGCCTGCGACAGGTCCACCCACTGCAATGCCGCGACCTCGATCTGCGCACGCTGCACCAGCGTCTCCTCACGCGTCGTGCGCCGGATGTGTCCAAACGGGATCTCAAACCGCGCCTCGTCCGCCTGCACCGCGACCGGAAAACGCACGCGTAACATCGTCGCCGTCTCCCGCCAGTCCACCTCGGTATCAAACTCCACCTGCTCCGCACCCGCCAGCAAACGCACCGTCTGCCGGATCTCCGACTTCCCATACCGCCACACCTGCCGCAGCTCCGCACTCGGACCGTCCACACGAGCGACCTGCCCGTGCAGCGTCGGACGCGCCGTGACCAAACGCAGGTAGCCCCACACATCCTTGTTCGGCAGATCCGTCACGAAATCCCAGGCGTCCCCCGTGTCGGCGATCACCACGAACTCATTACCCGCCGCGCCGGGCGCCAGCACCTCGCTTTGCGCACGTTTGTCAAAGATCGACGCAATCCTCCCGTCTTCAGCGAACGCCACCCGCAGGTTCTCATTCTCCAACACCTGTTCCGCCGCCGTGGGCAGGGAGGGACCGCCGCAACCGCCGCTCCGAATCTCCGACCATCCCAGTCCCGATACTTCCACCCACCGCCACATGCCTTTCCATCGCACCCATTCCCGCCGCGCCCACGACAATGAATTAAACACCATCGCACCGTCCTCCCCGCCCGCGTTCGCCACCGCCGCATAACGCTCCGCGGTCAGCCTCTCCAGCTCCGCCAAAATCACCGCGTAACGCGCATTGCACTCGTCGTAGACCCGCTTGATCGAGGACCCCGGCAGGATGTCGTGAAATTGATACAACAGCACTTCCTTCCACAGCCGGTCCAGCGCCTCCGCCGGATACGCCACGCCCGCGCACATCGTCGCCAGATACGCCGCCCACTCCAGCTCGCGCAACGCAATCTCGCACCTGCGATTGTTGCGCTTCACCAGCGCCTGCGTCGTCAACGTGCCCTGATGCCGCTCCAGGTAAAGCTCGCCCGTCCACACGGCAAATTCATCCGCATCGCGGCTCCACTCATCGAAGAACTCCGTAACGGTGCCGAACCTCACCGCGGGCAGACCAGGCAGCTTCGGCGCGCGCTTCAACCGTTCCAGGTGCTCCGCATCCGGACCTCCCCCGCCATCGCCGATGCCATACACCATCAACGCGTGATTCGACACCGCACGTTCGACATATTCATCCGCGATTTTCTTCAACGAACGCGCCGCCGCCGGCCCGTTGTAGGTCTCCTCCGGCAACATGTGCGTGAGCAGCCGCGTGCCATCGATGCCCTCCCAATGAAACGATTGGTGCCCGAACCGGTTCACCGCGTTCCACGACAGCTTCTGCGTCATGAAATAGCGGTGCCCGCTCTTCTTCAGGATCTGCGGCAACTGCCCATGGTAACCAAACACGTCCGGCTGCCAGCAATACACCGGAACCTGGCCAAACTCCTCCCTGAAAAACTTCGCCCCGTGCAGCACTTGACGCACGAACGCCTCGCCCGACGGCATCGAGCAATCCGGCTCCACCCAAAACGTCCCCTGCAACTCGATCCGCCCCGCCCGCACCGCGTCCTTTACTTTTGAATACAACTCCGGCTGGTGCTCCTTGATCCATGCAAACAACTGCGGCTGGCTGCAGCCAAACCGGTAGTGCGGATAACGCTCCAGGTTATACAGCACGCTCGCCAGCGTGCGCGCGCCCTTGCGGATCGTCTCGCGAATCGGCCAGAGCCAGGCGAGGTCCAGATGAGCATGACCGATCGCATGCACGGTCAGCGCCGGCTTGTCCTTCGATTCAAACCATGCGCGCAAAGCCATCCGAGCCGCCTCCACAGAACGCGCGTCGATGACCTCCAGCAGTTTCCCGGCCGCGGCCCACTCCTCGCCCAGCCGCGCCTTCCGGTCGTCCCCCGCCGGCAGCGCCACCCAAAAGTCCCGCAGCGTCTCCAGATCGTAATACAACTGCCGCACGTCCTCGCGCACCGTGGCCAGCTCCGCCAGCACGACCCGCCCTTCATCCTTCACAAAGCCAAACAGATCATTGAGCCCCGCGTCCGCCCACAACTCCACCCGGCCATCCGCGGCGATCGCCTCAGACGGCACGCGATAAACCGTCTTGCCCGGACCGCCGAGCACCGGATCAAACGTGGACTTGATGTTCGTCAGCCCGCGCACCGGCACCCCCGCGCGATCAACGACGCACAACTCACCGTTCACATCGATCCGCGCCCGCCCCCCCCCCCCCCCCCCCCCCCCCCCCCCCCCCCCCTCCCACCCCGCCGGCAATTGCGCACTGAACCGCATCCACGCGCAGTCGAACAACTCACGCGCCCAGGGCTCGCCCACCCGCACCTGCGCCCGCTCTCCGCTTTCACGCTCCGCAAATCCCACCGGCTCCTTCGTGAGCCATCGCACGATCTCCAGGGGAGCGACCCGTTCGTAGATCGCGTCCCGCACCCGCTCCACCAACCGATCCATCGCGCTCAACGTCCCGTGCCCCGATTCGGAAGAAGGTGTCATTGGAAAAAACAAGATCAGGCCTCATACAGCCCCGCCTGACAAAATATTCCTCATTGAACCGATTAAACTGGGGTCAGAATCCTTTTCTCCCACCGCCGATGAACCCCGGCGCGCCTCACCGGCCTCAAGGTCGTGTTGGTCGCGGACTCGTGGGTGGACGACCATTCGATGAAAATCCACCACCGGCTTCTCACCTAAATCCGCCACTGCAGTCGCGTGCTGAACATGCAGACGACGCAGGAAACGGTCATCAAGCGGGAGCCATAGAATGGACTCACGGCAACATCCGCCGGTTCAACCCAGCCACGATGCGTGCAACTTCGCCCGCCCCGCCGCGTCTTCTGAGAAGACTCCACGCGTCT
>JAQSWS010000151.1 GCA_029266495.1 Rariglobus sp.
CTTCCATCCCGGGTCATCACGCCGCCGGAGTTGCTTTGCCCCCGTCCGCGTGCTCGTTTGGCCCGATGTCCCCGTCCGTCAAAGCCCATCCCCGCGCCCGCCTGCTTACGTTGCTCTGCTACGGCGCGATGATGAGTCTCGCGATCGGCCTCAACCTGCTGCCGGTCTTTCTCACCACCCTCAGCACGACCTATGGCGGCGCCGCCGGCCTCACCGGCGAGCAACTGGGCCGGCTCGGCGCGTTCGCCTTTGCCGGACTCGTCGTAGGCATCGTCATCACCGGTCCGCTCGCCGACCGCCACGGCCACAAGACCTTCGCCCAACTCGGCAACGCGCTCATCGCCGCCAGCCTCGTCGCGATGGCGTTTGCCCCCGACTACATGTTCCTCCTCGGCGCGGTCTTCTCCCTCGGACTCGGTGCGGGCGTGCTCGACATGGTGCTCAGCCCGATCGTGTCGGCGCTCAACCCGGAAAAACGCGCGGGCGCCCTCAACTGGCTGCATTCGTTCTATTGCGTCGGCGCGGCCGTGACCGTCCTCGCCGGTTCGCTCGCCTTGCGCGCCGGTTTCGGCTGGCGCGGATCGTGCCTCGTCCTGCTGCCGCTGCCGCTGTTCCTGCTCGCCGCCTTCGCTCCGCTCACTTTTCCGGAAGGCACGCATGAAAGCGTGCGCACGTCCGTTCGCTCGCTGCTCAAGCAACCGTGGTTCCTGCTGGCAACCGCCGGCATTTTTCTCGGCGGCGCAACCGAGTTAGGCATGGCCCAATGGCTCCCCGCCTATGCCGAGACTTCGCTGGGTTTTCCCACCTGGGTCGGCGGCGGCTCGTTGTTGCTGTTCTCCGTCGCGATGGCGCTCGGTCGCATGGTCGTCGGCATGGGCGGCGTCAGACTCGATCCCTTCCGCATGATGGCATGGAGCTGCGGCACCTCCGTCGTGTTGTTTTTACTCGGATCATTCCTCCCCGTTCCGTCCCTCGCGCTCATTTGCTGCATCGCCGCCGGCTTCACCGGCAGCTGCCTCTGGCCGACGATGCTCGCGGTGACCGCCGATCGTTACCCCTCCGGCGGCGCGAGCATGTTCGGCACGCTCGCCGCGCTGGGCAACGCCGGAGGCATTTTCATGCCCTGGGTGGTGGGCTG
This sequence comes from Rariglobus sp., assembly GCA_029266495.1. Lineage (GTDB taxonomy): Bacteria > Verrucomicrobiota > Verrucomicrobiia > Opitutales > Opitutaceae > Rariglobus. Next base: position 1,139 of record JAQSWS010000151.1, read on the forward strand.
GATCGCCGACCGCTCCAACCTGCACTGGGGCCTGGCCGTCTCCGCCCTCGCCCCCTTGGTGTTGCTTCCCCTCGTCCTGCTCCTCCGCGCCGCCCGCTAAACGCCGCCCCGCTTCCCCCCGGTTGAACGCCAACCGCTCATCGTCGACCGGCCCCCGCCGCACCAAAAATCCCCCCAAAAAAAACAGCTCCGCACCAAACCCCATTTGTCACTTAATAAGTGACAAACCGGCCGGCTCCTTACGGTTTTCCCGCCCGCAGGCGCAGGCGCTCCGCCCGGGCGTTGATCTGCGCAATCAGCTCGGTGTGTTCGATGGCCTCGCGGTCATCGACATGCACCAGACCCGCTCCAAAGGGTGGCATTTCGTCGGACTCATCCGCCCAGCGTGCCCATTCATAGCCAACGACCGAGGGATGTTCACACGCCGCCACAAGCGCTCTTCGTCCGTCGCGCAACATACGCTCGATCCGCGTGGGACCCGAACTGGAGCTGAACGCAGCGGTGCGGAAGCGTTCGTTGGACAAACCGAATCCCGTGGGCAAAAGCGGCATTCCCGTCGCGCCCGCATAGATCTGCACCTGTCGCGCGAAATCCGGCGCATGGCAGCGCCACGACACCACATCGACCTGCGGATATACACACTCGGCAAGCACCGCCTCGCCCGGCGGCTGGGCAAAACGACACCCCAGATTCAGATGATCCGGATCGTGACGGCGCAGCGCCGACGAGGTCGTCGTGAAATAACGGCGTGCGAACTCCCGCGCGAAGCGCGTCTGGTCGCGCAAATAGCCGGCCGTCGTCAGCGGACGCTCCGCAAGCGTGCGCTGGCGGACGACCTCCCGGTTCGACAACTCAACGCCCCACTCGCGCGCCAGCGCCGCGAGATCGCCTCCATGGGGCGCCAGCACAAATTCCCACGCGGCATGATAAGCCGAAAACGCGGGCTCAAGGCTGAGGCAGATTTGCAGCAACGAGGGCCTGTCGGGACGGGGCTCGCCCCAGCCGGGGGCATCGTCGGTGTAGTAACCGATAAAATCCGTCCGGCCCGACCACGGGGCGGAGGCGACCGCCGCCTGCGCGTCGCACGACGCCAGCCAGCCCGGATCAAACACGTCCGGCAGATAGACCCCCTGGGAATGAATCACCCGCACGCCCGCGCCTCGAAAACCCACAATCGCCGTCGCGGGAAATCCCGCGTCCGCCAGCGCCGGATCGGACCACGGTCCAACCGTATTCATGCTCCAACTACTCAGGCGCGCCTTCGCCGCGTGCACAAAGTCGTCCGGGCCGTCGTGTTCCTGCGCATGCCCGATGGCCGGCGCGTAGGAACCGGGGTGCTCCGGCGGCGGTCCCGCGCGTCCGTGGCGGTTGACCGCTGCCACGGCCTTGGCGAAGAACGGCCGGTTGTGCGGATCGACCAGCCACCATTGGCCCCCGGGTGTTTGACCGGCCCGGAAAAACCCCGCGCGCCCGCGCAGGGATTCGGGCCTGAACGAGGAAAAATGAAGGGCCTCCGCGCCGCGGATTTTCGCCATGGGAGCGGACGCTAGCGCAAGGACCCTGCGCATGGGAAGCCCGCAGGAGGGATTCGATTAACGCCTTGCGAACCACCGTCCTCCCGGCGCTCAATCCTTGCTTCAACCCGCTCTGGCCGGGACGGCTCGCCGGAGATTTTTACTCCAACCTATTTCCGGCTGCCCGTGCCCACTTTCCTTTTGCCCGATCGCCCTGCGCTGCTCCGCTTCGCATCAACATCCGTTCTCCTCGTCGCGGGAACCCTGGGATTCCTCCTCCCGATGGCGAAAGCCGACGTTTCCCGGGAACCGCCCGCGCGTTATTTCGAACAGCTGGCTCCGCAATTGACGCCGCTCGCGCAGGTTCTTGCCGGCGGCGCCGACCTTCAGTCCGACAATCCCTCCGGCATCATTCTCCTGGAGGAACGCGTCCAGGTGGTGGACGCCCAGGGGCGCCGGTTCGACGTGTGCCACACGGTTTATAAAAGCCTCACCGAGCCCGGAGCCCAGGCCCTCGGCGAATCGATCTTCTCCTACCGTCATAAGGAACAGGCCTTTCACCTGGTGCTGGCCGAAACGATCCAGCCCGACGGCTCGGTGATGCCCGTGAAACCGAACGCGGTGCTCCTGCAATCCCCCCAGCGCCAGGCGGACTACGCGCTCTATGATGACGTCGCCGAGGTGAAGGTCATCTACCCCAACGTGAAACCCGGGAGCATCACCCGCACGATCACCGTGATCGAGGACCTGACCACCCGCATGCCCGGCGAATACACGCAGCACTTCATCTGGGGTGGCAACTGGCCCTCGGCACGTGAACGCGTCGTGATCGCTCTACCCGCCCCGCTCGCCGCCCGCCTGCAGGTCACCGTCCTCGGCGCCGACCAGCCGGACACCGTGCGCGAGACCCTTGCCGACGGCACCACGCGCCTGACCTGGCGGCGCGACAACATCCCCGCCCGCCGCTATGAAGTGCAGCGCGCCCCCTCCAGCCAGGTCGGGCCGGCCTTCCGCCTCAGCACGATCGCGTCATGGGACGACGTCGGCCGCTGGTTTTCCGGTCTGCTCGTCGGGCGCGAAGAATTGTCCCCCTCCCTTGCCTCCCAGGTCGACACCTGGACCCGGGGCGTCGAAAAACGCGAGGACCTCATCCGCCTCCTGCTCGCGAAGGCCTCCAATGACGTGCGCTACACCGGCCTTGAATTCGGCCAGGCCGACTACCAGCCGCACTCCTGCAACGAGGTATGGGAAAACCAATACGGCGACTGCAAGGACAAGGCCAACCTCCTCGCCGCGTTCCTTCGCCGCAAGGGCGTCGCCGCCCACGTCGCGCTCGTCAACACCACCCACCTCGGGCTCATCGACCGGCGCGCACCCGATTTCCGCGTGTTCACCCACGCGATCGTGGCGATCCCCGACGGACGGGGCGGTTACGAGTTTTGCGACCCGACGATCGAGAGCGCCGAACCGGGCATGATCGGGCCCTCCAGCGCGGACCGCGACGTCCTCGTCATGAAAAACGGCACCGCCGAGTGGGTGCGCACGCCTCCGCAAAAAGCCGGCCGCCTCGACTATCGCTTCGACCTGAAGTTGAGTGCCAGCGGCGAAATCTCCGGCTGGCTCAATCTCACCGCGTCCGGTTACTACGCCGCCGGCCAGCGCGCGCGCTTCCGCAAGGCCGACATCCACGAGAGCCGCCGCCGGCTTGGCGAAACCGTCCGCGGTTTTTTTGCCGGTGCCGAGGTGATCGATGTCATCACCGGCTCAATCCCGCCCTCCGAATCCGGACCCGACACGGTCAAAGCCTACTTCGTGGTGCAAAGCCAGGATGGCGGCGAAACCGAACGCCGCTCGCTCGCGTTTCCACGCAGCGACTACCTGTTCCTCGACCTGGGCACGACCAGCCGGCGCGACTCGACCTATTTTCTTTATCAGGACGACATCAGCGTCACCACCGCACTGGCACTCCCTCCCGGATTCAATGCCGGTGCGCTCCCGACCGACTACAAGGTTGAGACGCCCACCGGCAGCGCGTTCGCCCACTGGCGCTTCAACGCCGGCGTGCTCACCGCCGAGATCCACCTCAACGTGTCCAAATCCATCCTGCCCGCCGGCGAATTCGGCCGGTTCTACCAAGGCATGCAGTCACTGCAGGCGTGGCTCGCAAAACCCGCCGTGCTCACCGCCGACGCCACCCTTGCCGCCTCACCCGAGGCCTCCCTGCAAGTCGACCTCCCGCTCATGCCAACCGGCGAAGGCCAGCTTGATCTGGTTGAAAAACGCTACCCCTTCAGCGGCAACCGGGCGCTCCGGCGCGCCGCCCTCGCCAAAACCGTCGCCTACTTCCCCAACGACAAACCCACCGTCTTCACCGCCCGCCTGAACCTGGTGATCCTCGACTGGAACGAGGACAAAAACCAGCAGGCCCTCGACCAGGTCGTCCCCCTTCTTGCCACTTATCGCAGCGACATCCCCGCCGAAAGTTACGCTTGGGGCGAAAGCGTCCACGGCCTCGTTCTCAGCGATCTGAAACGCACCGACGAAGCCCTCGCCATCTTCACCCGCATGGCCGCCGACCCCTTGCTTTCGGACGAACGTCGTGCGCTCGAGCGCCTGCATGCCGCCCATTTGCTCGAATCCAAATCCCTCGACGACGCCATTGCCATGC
>JAQSWS010000072.1 GCA_029266495.1 Rariglobus sp.
GTCGTGGTGCCGGCCGCGTTGTTTTTCGCCTCCCTTATTCATCGGGGAGTCTGGGGGGCGTCGGTGTTCCGGGTGGTTTTTCTATTTCCCAACATGCTCGGCGGCATTGCGGCGACGCTTCTCTGGATGAGCGCCTACGATCCTCACGGTGGACTGGTGAACACCGCGCTTGTGAAACTCGGCCTCGATGGTTTCGCCGGCTTTGCATGGCTCTCACAGGCCCATCTCTACGGCGCGCTCCTGCCGATCTATTTGTGGATGGCGTGCGGCTTCAATCTTGTGCTCTACCTTGCCGCGATGGAAGGCATCCCGCCCGATCTCTACGAGGCGGCCGACCTCGAAGGCGCTTCGCCGGCGCGGCAGTTTTTCACGATCACCCTGCCGCTCATCTGGGAGGTGCTGGTGGTCTCGGGGGTGTTCCTCGTGATCGGCGGCCTCAATGCCTTCGAGATGATCTGGCTGCTCACGTCGCAGGATCCCGCGACCGGTTCGCATACGTTGAGCACGCTGATGGTTTCAACGATGTTCCAGGAGTTTCAAATCGGCCGCGCCACCGCGATCGCCGTGGTGATGTTCATCCTTGTCCTTATCGGCAGCGCGGCGGTCATGCGTGTGCTCAAGCGCGACACGGTGGAGATGTAACGCATGAAACTCTCCCGCGTTCTCATCTTTGCCGTGCTCTCCGGCTATCTGGTCTGGGTGGTTTATCCGATGGCCTGGGTGGCGTATTCGTCGCTGAAGACCGACGAGGCGATTTTCCGCGAGGCGTTTTCGCTGCCGCCCCTGGATGCGTTGCAAACGGACAACTACACCCGGGCCTGGAACGAGGCGCGCTTCGGCGATTATTTTATCAACTCGATTCTCGTCACGGTGACGTCGGTCACGCTCATCGTCCTTCTCGGCGCGATGGCCGCCTATGCGCTGGCGCGCTTTTATCATCCCCTTGGGCGTGGCGTGTTCTGGCTGTTTCTCGCGGGGCTGATGATTCCGGTGCAGCTTTCGATCGTGCCCTTGTTTTTCGAGCTGCGGGCGCTCGGTCTGCTCAACTCCCGGCTTGGCCTCATCCTCGTTTATACGGCCAACGGGCTCCCCTTCGCGATTTTCATTCTCGCGGGGTTCTTCAAATCCCTCCCGCGGTCGCTCTACGAGGCGGCGGTGGTTGATGGCTGCTCGGAGGCATCGGCCTTCTGGCGCGTGCTGCTGCCTCTGGCGAAGCCCGGCCTGGTGACCGTCGCGATCTTCCAATTCATCGGCATCTGGAAGGAATATTTTTTCGCCTTCATGTTCACGAGCGGGGACGCCGGCGCGGGGGTGCGCACGCTGCCGCTTGGCCTCGCCAACCTTTCGATCACCTCCCAATACCGCAGCGATTACGGCATGTTGTTTGCCGGGCTTGTCATCGTCACGGTGCCGATCCTGATCGTCTTCATCGCGCTTCAAAAGCACCTCGTCAAAGGCGTGACGGCGGGCGCGTTGAAGGGGTAGGCCGCGGCCTCACGCGAGGTGCCGCCCTGCACGGCTCAGGCCAAGGTGGGCGGGAACGTGTCGCTGCCCGGCGTGGCGGCGTTGAAATCCGCCACAAGCCGCCGCGCAGTCTCCTCGTGCTCCTCGGGCACCTGCACGTGGAGGCCGCCCATGGCCAGAATCAGGTGCGGCATCGTCTGCGCGCTCAGCTCATTGGGGATCAGCACAGGGATGCCGCTGTCCTCGAGCACCGATTTTAACAACTGGGCGTGCATGGGGTCGTTGCAGGTGGCCACGGTGATCATGCGCCCAGCATGACGCACGGAGCGTTCAAGACGAGCCTCGATCAGGCATATCCCGGCTGAGTCTTCATGCTGGATTGTAATGCCCGACCCGTCTAAACATCCTCCTCCCTCGTTCCATGTCGTCGTCCGAAACGCCCCGCACGTCATCAGAAGCCTCGCTCTCGCAACCGGAGAATATTCTCGCGGAGTGGATGCAGGGGGGGCCCGGGGCCATGAGGCAGCTGCAGCTTTTTTTTGAACACGCCCCCATCGGCCTGAGCTGGCGGGAGGTGGATGACAGCGGCCGGCCGGGACGCAACATCGTCAACAGGCGTTTTTGCGAACTCATCGGCCTCTCGCCGGAGGAGGCCAGTAACATCGAGAACGTCCGCCGGATCACCCATCCGGACGACTGGACCCGCCAGCAGGAGCTCACCGCGGAAATTTACGCGGGAAAACGCGACGGCTTTACCTTGGAAAAACGCTACCAGCGCCGCGACGGCAGCATGGTGATGTGCGAACTCACCGTGGTGGTGTTGCGGGATCCGGCCAGCTTGCGGGTCACCCATCATTTCGCGATGCTCGAGGACGTGTCGGCGAGGCACGCGGCCGAGCAGGAGCTGCGGCGCAGCGAGTCCCGGTGGCGCACCTATCTCAAGATCGCGAGCGAGATCCTCTACGCGATCACCCCCGAGGGAGTGTATAAATTTGTATCCGATGCGTGGACACCGAAGCTGGGCCATGAGGTCGGCGAGGTCGTCGGCCATCCCTATCCCGAGTTCGTGCACCCGGAGGACGTCTCGATGTTGAAGGAGTTCATCAATGAAACCCTTGAACTCGGCGTGAACCCCCGCGGCATCGAGTATCGCGTGCGACACAAGGACGGCCACTGGGTATGGCACGCCACCACCGGCTCCGCTTACACGGACCGCGACGGCCGCCGCGCGTTCTTCGGCGTCGGCCGTGACATCAGCATCCGTCGCAAGGCCCAGGAGGAGCTGAAGCTCGCCCTCGCCCGCCGCGAGGAACTGGAGCAGATCGTCAACCGCTCGCCCTCGGTTGTCGTGCTCTGGCTCGCCGAGGAAAACTGGCCGGTCGAATATGTTTCCCAGAGCATCCACCAGTTTGGCTACCAGCCCGAGGACTTCACCAGCCGCCGTCTGAGCTTCCGCGGGATCACCCATCCGGACGATCGCGAACGCGTGGGCGCGGAAGTCGATGCGCACGCCTCCAACGGAGACCGCGAATACAGCCAGGAATACCGCATCGTCTGCGGCGACGGGTCCGTCCGCTGGGTCGACGACCACACGGTCGTGCGCTTTGACGCGGCGGGCAACGTCACCCACCACGAGGGGCTGATCACCGACATCACGTTGCGCAAGGACGCCGAGGATCGCGAGCGCGCGCTGCGCGAACGCGACCTGCGCCTGGCGGGCGAGGTCCAGCATCAGCTGCGTCCCCACGTTTTCCCCGACATCGGCGAGGTGGAGATCGAGGCGCTCTCACAGGCCTCGCTTCACATCGGCGGCGACTATTATGACGTGCTGCCGGTCGACGACCGCCGCTGGGGCTTTGTCATCGCGGACGTGGCTGGAAAGGGCCCCGCGGCCGCGTTGATGATGGCCGCCTGCCGTGCGACCCTCCGTCTGTGCGCCGCCGGCGAACCCAGCGCCGCGCGGGTCGTGAGCCGTGTGAACCGCGCGCTTCACGGGGACATGCCCCGGGGCATGTTCATTTCGCTTTTTTACGGTATTCTAGATTTGGATACAAACCGGCTCACTTATGTGCGCGCCGGCCACGAGCCGGCGATCCTGCTGCGCACCGGCGGCGGCGCCCCCGAGCTCCTGTCGGCCGGCGGCCTTGCGCTCGGGTTTGACGAGGGCCCGGTGTTCGATGCGATGCTGGAGGAGACGGTCCTGGACCTTGCCCCCGGCGATTTGATGGCGCTCTACACCGATGGCATCACCGAGGCCGCCAATGCGGCCGGCGAGGAGTTCGGCCGCGACCGCATGCTCGCCGCGCTCGCCGGGCAGGAGAGCATCCCGCTGGCCCGCGTGGTGGAGAAACTCAACCGCTACCTGCGGCAGTTCTCCGCACTCGCCTCGCGCAACGACGACCGCACGCTTCTGCTGGTCCGCACGCGTTAAACGTCTGGCCGTAGGGCCGTCGCTTGCGACGTAGAGGCACGTCGCGAGCGACGGCCCTACATTTCATTCACCGGTTTTTCCATTCGCACCTCCGCTGAAAACGCGTGTCCTTGGGCGGCATGCATTATGACGTTGTCATTGCCGGCGGCGGCTTCGCCGGCGCCTACTGCGCGAAGACCTTGGGAAAGCTCCTTGGCAAGGATGCTTCGAAACGCGTGGCTTTGATTGCCGAGAACAACGTAATGGTGTTCCAGCCGATGCTCGCCGAGGTCGCCGGCTCCTCGCTTGCCCCGCTCGATGTCGTCAATCCGCTGCGCCAGCTCTGCCGCCATGTCGACGTGCTGCAGGGCACGATCCAGCACATCGACTGGTCGCGCAAAACCCTGCTGGTTGACGGCGGCCGGTTTACACGCAACCACGAGATCGGTTTTAAACAGCTCGTGCTTACGCTGGGCAGCGTGACGGATCTGAGCCGGGTGCCGGGCATGGCCGAATACGGCCGCCCGATGAAATCGGTGTCCGATGCGCTGCGCCTGCGCGCCGCGGTGATCAATCGCCTGGAGGAGGCCAATCTGGTTTCGGAGGCCGCCCTGCGTGCGCGGTTGCTGACCGTCGTGGTGGCGGGCGGTGGCTATACCGGCGTGGAAACCGCCGGTCAGCTTCTCGATTTCATGGAGGGTTCGCGGAAGTATTACGCCAACTTGAGGGACACGCCCGTCCGCGTCGTGCTCGTTCACGGTCATGACCGCTTGCTCGCCGAGATCGGTCCCGAACTGGGCGAATATGCGCGTTGCGTGCTGGAAAAACGCGGCATGGAAATGCGCCTCAAGACCCGCGTGGCCGAGATCACCGCGGATCGCGTGATTTTTGCGGATGGAGATTTCATCGAGGCGCACACGATCGTCACCACGATCGGCAACGCACCCAATCCGGTCGTGCTTGGGTTATGCGAGCAGCTTGGTCTTGTCACCGATCGCGGGCGGATTCGCACGGAGGCGACGTTGCGCGTGGCGGGGCACCCGGACCTGTGGACGGCGGGGGATTGCGCGTCGGTGCCCTGGAATGACCGCGGTGAAATCAAGACCTCGCCGCCGACCGCGCAGTTTGCCCAGCGGCAGGGCGTGCAACTTGCGCATAACATCGCGGCGGTGATGCGGGGCGGTGAGCCGAAGCCTTTTCGTTATCAATACATGGGCCAGATGGCCGCGATTGGAGAACACGATGCCGTGGCGGAGGTGTTTGGCTTTCGCTTCAGTGGTTTCCTCGCCTGGTGGATGTGGCGCACGGTCTACCTTGCAAAACTCCCGGGCGTGCTGCGCCGGTTGCGCGTGATGATCGACTGGACGTTTGAACTCGTTTTTCCGCGCGACCTGAGCGTGGTGCTGCCGCCGCCCGAGGATGTGCTGCGCGCCATTCACCTGGTGAAGGACGAACTGTTGTTCGACCGCGGCGCGCAGTGCCGGGCGTTCTTTTATTTGCGCAGCGGCAGCGTCTTGTTGACGGCTCCTGATGGCGGGACGCGGGTGCTTCCCAAGGGATCCGTGCTCGATCAGGCATTGCTCGACGCCGAGGGCCGCTGGCGCTGGACGGCGGTGGCGGCGGAGAGCGCGGACCTCACGGCGATCCGCGGGCGCGCGTTGAAGCTGTTGCAGACCGAGCTGCAGCTTACGCACCGGCCTCTGGTCGAGGGCTCTTAAAATGCGCTCACGTTGCCAAAATCTGCGCTGTCTCCCCGGCCGGAGGCTGTTAAGCTAGGCCTCATGGACTGGCTTAATCATCTGTTCACCACCGAATCGGTCGCACGCACCGTCATCCTCCTGGGAGTGGCGGGGGCGCTGGGTGCGGCCCTCGGCAAAATCAAGGTTTATGGCATCAGTCTCGGCGTCGCCGGAGTGCTTTTCGCCGGTCTGTTGCTGGGGCATTTCAAGCTTTCGTTCGACCATCACGTGTTGGAATTCGTGCGCGAGTTCGGGTTGATCCTCTTTGTTTATACACTCGGGTTGCAGATCGGTCCGGGTTTTTTTGCATCGCTGCGTTCGCGCGGGCTGACGCTCAATCTTTTCGCGGCGGCCATCGTGTTTCTCGGCGTGCTCGTGGCGTCGGGCTGGATCATCCTCGGACGCACCGACGTTGCCGCGGGCGTGGGCCTGCTCTCGGGGGCGACGACCAACACGCCCAGTCTCGCCGCCGCCCAGCAGGCGCTCGTCCAGGTCGGCGCGGCCGACGATGCCGCCGTTGTGCAGGGTCTCGGCTATGCGATTGCATATCCGTTCGGGATCATCGGCATCATTATCACGATGATTCTGGTGCGGACCGTGTTTCGCATCGATGTGCAGAAGGAAGTCGCCGCGGCGGAGGCCGCCAACCGTCCGTCCATTCCTCCGCCGACCACCCGCAACTTCGAGGTGCGCAATCCCAACTTGAGCGGACGCACCCTCGGCACCGTTCCCGGCCTTGAAGGCTCGGGCGTGGTGGTGTCGCGGTTTTCGCGCGGGGGCGCGGTGGCGGTGGCGCATCCTGATACGCGCCTGCAACTGGGCGACATCCTGCACGCGGTCGGGCCCGAGGCGGGTCTGGAGTCGTTGCGCGTGGTCATCGGTTCCGAGGCCGGAGTGGACTTGAAGACGCTGCCGGGCACGGTGACCAACCGCCGCTTGATTGTCACCAAGCCGGCGATGTTCGGAAAGCCGCTGGTCGAGCTGACCACCTTTGCGCAGCACCATGTCGTGGTGACGCGGGTCACCCGCCAGGGATTGGAGTTCACGCCGGCGCCCGGCTTCCGGCTGCAGTTCGGCGACATCCTCATGGTCGTGGGCGAGGCGCCGCAGATCGACGCGGTCGCCGTCGTGGTGGGCAACTCGCCCAAGGCGCTTGAGACGCCGCAGCCGCTGACCTTTTTCCTGGGCATCGTGCTCGGTGTAGTGGTGGGTTCGATACCGCTCTTCCTGCCGGGGCTGCCGGCGGCGGTGAAGCTCGGCCTGGCGGGCGGACCGCTGGTCGTGGCGATCCTGCTGTCGCGCCTGACGACCACGGGGCCGCTCATCTGGCACATTCCGCACAACGCCAATCACATGTTGCGCGAGGTGGGTATCACCCTGTTCCTTGCAGCGGTGGGCATCAAGTCGGGCGAAAAATTTGTCGAGGTGCTGCTCGGCTCGGAAGGACTTCGCTGGCTCGTTTATGGGGCGCTCATCACGATCGTGCCGCTGCTGATCATCGGTTTCGTGGCGCGCGCCTGGAAGAAACTCAATTATGCCGAGCTATGCGGATTGCTGGCCGGGTCGATGACGGATCCGCCTGCACTGGCCTTTGCGCAGCAGACGACTGCGAGCGACGCACCGGCAGTGGCGTATGCGACGGTTTATCCGCTGGTCATGCTGCTGCGGGTGTTCACCGGGCAGCTGGTGGTGTTTCTCCTCTACAAGGCGGCGACGGGTTGAGGCGTCCTGGGGGGACGACGGTCACGGACCTAAAAAACCCCGCCTGAATTCAGGCGGGGTTGGGGGGCAGGAGTCAGGGGAAAGGGGATCGCTTACGGATACAGCGCCTGTTCGCGCCAGCCTTTGCCGATGCGTTTGTAGGCCATGCGTTCGTGGAGGCGGAAAGGGCGCTCCTGCCAGAGTTCGATCGCATCGGGAACGACGCGGTAGCCGTGCCAGTGGGGCGGACGCGGCATGCGACCGCGCGGGTGATTGACCATCGTGGAGGCGACGGCGCGTTCCAACTCGGCGTAACCATCGAGCGGTTGCGATTGTTTCGAGGCCCAGGCGCCGATGCGGCTGAGGTAGGGCCGTGAATTGAAATACGCGTCGGCCTCCTCGGTGGAAACCGATTCGACCGTGCCGGTGACGCGCACCTGGCGGCCGGGGGGATTCCAATAAAAGCAGAGGGAGGCGTAAGGAGTATGGCGGAGATCCTCGGCCTTGGGGCTTTCGGTGTTCGTGTAGAAAACGAAGCCCGATTCATCCGCGTGTTTGAGCAGGACCATGCGCACAGAAGGCCGCCCGTCGGAGTCAACGGTGCCGAGCGCCATCGCGTTGGGCTCATGCACGCCATGGCGTTTGGCGTCTTCGAGCCAGGATTGGAACGTATCCAGAGGATTGTTCATAAGCCCACATGTTAGGCCTTATTGAACCGCGATGCTGCGCATCCTTTGACGAAAGCCGCGCAGAATTGGCGTCAATCACCCTCGAATACCCGCAAGGCATTTAAATCGTAAGATACTTAATATTAGAGAAAAACGCATATTTGTAACTTAATAAGTGACAAAATTAGAATTGGGCGGAATAACGCCGGGATGACAACCGAAGGCGCTGAATTACCGATGCAGTTGAAGCCCCTTGAGGCGCTTACGAACATTCTGGAGGAGCTCGGCGGGCTCGCTGTTGAATATGCGCAGCGCGCCTCCCAGCGGCGCAAGGAGGCGCGTCGACCACGCAAGGGGGCGACGCTTCGTCCGGGCGACGACACGCCGCTATGGTCCGCCGTGGTTGAAAAGATGCGCCCGCATCTGCGTGTGCGCGGAGCCAAGGCGAACCTTGCGCGCGTGCTCGAAGTGCCCCGCCAGCGGGTGCACGATTACTTTGTTTCGGGCACCCAGATGCCCGACGCCGAACGCATGATCCACGTGCTGCTCTGGCTTGCGGCCCGGGAGGCCGACGGATCCGCCGGAAAAAGTCCCAAACCGCTGCGCTGAGTTTGTCACTTATTAAGTGACAAATTGGGTTCGGTCGTGAGCTGCTTGGTGTGTGACGAGCGGCTGGTGGGGTGATCGGTATGTGGTGGATGGGTGATGTGCGGAGTGAGAGCGGTTCACTGGGGGTCACGGTCCGCTTCGTGGCTTGAGGCGTGAGCCGAAGGTGGTTCGCGGGAGGGTTTCGTTGGCGGAACCCCAGCTCACGCTCGGGGCCACGGGAAAGCGGGGGGAATTTGCGGGCTGGCTCCTGGTCGACGGCGGCGGCAGAGTTTCGTCCGTGCCCGCTGGAGCCCGTTGCCCGGTGGGTGCGGCTTGAGCATCCCTACCTCCGACTGTCTCCGCTGCGGGGTCTGTTGTCATTCAAATCTGGATACCTACGTGCGCGTCACCGGCGCCGATTGGGACCGACTCGGCGTCGAGGCGGAGCGGGTGGCGCATTTCATCGGGAACCGTGCCTACATGCGGATGAACGACGGACACTGCGCGGCGCTGGACGTGCGTGTGACTGCGGACGGCACGAGGGAGTTTTTTTGCACGGTTTACGAGCAACGTCCGCAGACGTGCCGCGACTTGAATCGGGGTTCGCCGGAATGCGAAGGCGAACTGGCGACCAAGGGCATGCGGCTCGATCGGGTCAAACGGCAGGCGTCGCAAGCAGGACGGATCGCAACCGTGAATGCCGCGTGTTCCCACCGTCATTCGTTTCCACCTGAAAAAACGGGCGGAGCTCCTGCCTCCGTGAAAAGCTCCGCCGGTTGAGACTACTTTTTAACCGGGGCCGGATCGTTGGGCAGGCGTTTGATGCGGTTGGGTAGCGGAGGATGCGACGAGAAAACCCGCGAGCCCGGCGTGCTGGTTGCGGAGAGGTCCTGCAGCACGGAACGGAGGCCGCCAGGCGCATAGCCGGCGGTGATGGCGAGCTGCCGGCCGATGCGGTCGGCCTCGTATTCCGTGGCCGGATCGAAGCCTTTTTCGAACAGCGTCCTGGTGATCTTGCCGACACCGAGGTCGACTTGCTTGAGCTGCGCTTCCACTTGCGCGACGTCGCTGCTGTTGGCGACGGCGAGCCCGGACGCGCCGGTCAACAACTCGCCGCGGGAGACGATTTTCAATGCGTGACGCTCGGTGATGTGGGCGATTTCGTGGGCAAGAATCGCGGCAAGCTCGTCGTCGTTGGCCGCCGTCGCGTAGAGGCCGCGGGTGATGAAGACATAGCCGGCGGGTGCGGAAAACGCATTGATCTGCTCGCTGGCGAGCACGCCGAAACGCCAGTCAAGGTCCGGGCGGTCCGAGTAACGGGCGAGGGCGCGGCCGATCAGGTTGACGCGTGCGGTGATGGCTTCGTCGCGCAGCACGCCGCCGTAGGCACCGATGATCTCGAGGGCGACGGAGCCACCGATGATGCGCTCTTCTTCCAGTCCGATCCCCGTCACGCCCTTGGCGACCTTCCCGACGTTTTTAGCGGTATCGAGACCTTTCTGAAGTTTATCCAGACTGAACTGGGCATGCAGCGGGCCGCCGCTTGCGAGCAGGGTGCAAACCAGGAGGAGACCGCCGAGCCGGCGGGTGATCACGTGGAACGGGCTCATTGGGAAAATTCGCCTTTCTTTTCGGCCTGGAGGTAGGCGGTGACCTTGTCGGGGGTCTGCTGGTTGCTCTTCTGGACGAGCCATTCGAGATCGGCGTTGGCGGATTCGAGGCCGTGGCGCGCGCCGTAGCCGGCGGTGGTCGGGGCGAGCGGGCGGGCGGCGGCGGTGGCGGAGGTTTCGCTGGCGAGCAGGGGCACATCGCCGAGTGATGTTTTTTCACTGGGTTTGTTTTCGGCCAGGTTGCCGGAAAACACCCAGCCGCGCACGGGGCCTTCACTGACGAGCAGCCAGGAGCCGCGCACTTCCTCGACTTTGAGGGCACGGGCATAGCCGATCTTTCCGACGGTTTTGGCGAGCGGGGCCGGCTCTTGGAGCACGGCGGTTTCGAGGCGTTTGGTGTAGGCGCTTTCTCCGACGGAGAAGGCCGCCAGCGCCATCGGCGCGGAGGTTGCGAAGAGAAGCACGCCGGCGAGGGCGCAGGTGGTCATGGTTTTCATTTGGTATCGAGTTTGAGAATGGGTTCCCAATCCGCCGGCGGCGGGTGTTGGGCATAGTCGGTCGCGCGCTTTAAATGCGCCTCCGTCACCTGGTCATGCGGCTGGGCGGCCAGCGCCCGGGTGAACGCTTCGCTCGCCGCCGCAAAATCCCGCGCGGCATAACGTGCGTAGCCGTCTCGGTAGGCGGAGAGAAATTGACGTTGGGTTTCACTGAGCTCGGCCGGGCGGCCGATCAGCTCGTGCACCTCGATGGCCTGCAGTTTTCCCTTCACGCGGAGCCGGGTGAGCGGGCGTGTCGCCATCCGGTCGCCGACGAGGCGGGCGGTGGAGTCTCCGAGCATGATCGAGGTGCCGAATTCCTTGTTGGCGCCCTCGAGCCGGGAGGCGAGGTTCACGGCGTCGCCGAGGACGGTGTAGTTTTTTTTCCGGGTCGATCCCAGATTGCCCATGATCATTTCGCCGGAGTTGATGCCGATGCGCACGCGCAGGGTCGCTCCGGCGGCGCCGCCGAAGCGCGTGTTGATTCCCTCGACGAGTTTGAGTGTCGCCAGTGCGCCTTCGCAGGCGGCGAGCGCGTGGTCTTTCAACGGCTGCGGCGCACCGAACACCGCCATGACCGCATCGCCGATGTATTTGTCGATGTAGGCGCCGTAATCGATCAGGCACTCGCTGGTTTCCTCAAGGTAGGCATTGACCAGCGCGAGCAGGTCTTCGGGGGACAATTTTTCCGAAAAATCGGTGAAGCCCACGAGGTCCGAAAAGAAAACCGAGGCCTGCCGGCGTTCGCCACCGAGCCGCAGGGCCTCCGGATTGCGCACGAGGTTGGCGACTACGACAGGGTCCACATAGGCGCCGAACATCGCCTGGATCTCCTGCTTGCGAAGACGCTCCAGCCAGAAATTTTCCACTGCCACGCAACCGAGCATGATCAACGCCGCCGCGATCAACGTTGCCGGCGGGAGAGACCAGCCCAGTGCGAACGCGCCATAGGCGCACGGGAGGACGAGGATCGCAAGGCCAGTGGCGACGAGCCCCGCGGTGGTCAGCCCAGGTTTCCGGCGGGCCACGATCGCCAGCGCGCCCACCACGAGGGAGGAGAGGAGCAGCGTCACGCTCGCCGGCACGGTGGAAATAAAACCGTTGGTCGAAAGATTGGCCCATGCCGTCCAGTGCAATAGCACGCCTGGCTCCAGCCGGCCGACGGGCAGTGGCTTCAGGTCGAACGTGCCGGCGGCATTGGCGCCGACGAACACCGTGCGTCCGCGCACGGCATTGGCCTTCAGGTCGATCGAGGGTTCTTTTGCCAGTGCGCGGGCGAGCGCTTGCGGGGAGAAATCCGGCACCTCCCGGCTGATGCGATCGAGGATGGGTAATCCCTCCGCGATATAGGGTCCTGCGGACAAGACCGGCACGCCCTGAGCCTTGAGTTGGTCCAGCCCGCCATACCAGCGGACCAGTCCGCTTTTGTTTTCATTGCCGGGCGGCAGCGCCGCGGCGGCGAGCGAGTGGGTAAGGGCCCGGCGCGACACCGAATCTTCGTCGGGTTGCAGTTCCACGCGGCCCATGCGCGGCCGGCTGAAAAACTCCGGGTGAGTTTTTCGAAATTCTTCAGGCCAGACCACGGGCAGGCGGGCTTCCGTGCGCGCCAGCACCACGGAGGGGATCGCCGCCGCAACCGCGCCGAGCAACAGGTCTTGTTCGGCGGCCTGCGATTCTTCGAAAAAGGTGAAATCCACCAGCACGCGTTCGGCGCCCGCGCGATCGAGTCCCACCAGCAAGGCGGCGAACATGGCGCGATCGAATGGCCAGCGCTGTCCATGGGAGGCCGAAAGCCGGGCGAGCGTCAGATCGTCGACCAACACCAACGCCGAGGGCGGCGGCGCGGGCGGGGCGCGAAGCGGGTGCCGGCTCGCAAAATCAAACCATGCACGATCAAGCGGTCCTGCGAAGGGCGAGAAATGAAACGCCGCGACTGCCAGCAAAACGGGGATCAGCCAGCGCCAGCGAAACCCACCGGCTTGATGCGAGGCAATTGCCATTAAGCTGCGAAGCCAATGCAGGCGCCGGCAGCTCGTCAAGACGCGGGCTTAAGCGCCGGAAGCTCCGGCCAGCGCATCGCGCACAAGGGCCGCGATGGCGGGAGGGAGATCGAGGCCAAGCGCGGCCTGCTGGCCGGCGGGGCTGAGCTTGCGCCAGGTTTTCTTGAGGATATCGACAAACTTTTCGCGTGGATATTCCGCGTGCTGGGCCGCGAACGCGCCGATTTCGTTTTCCAAAAAGACGAGGACGGCGGCGTCTTCAAGTGCCTGGGTGCCGGGATTGGTTTTGAGGCCGGTTTTTGAAACCCAGGTGACGACTTCGCCCGCTTCTTCGGTGGACACACCGGCGGCGAGCAGCAATTCACGGGCACGTTCGGCCTGCTTTACGTAAAGTGAGCGACGCCAGTTGAGGTAACCAGCCTTGCCTTCCGGGAATGTGCCGCGCGGCGTGGTCCAACGTTCGAGGTGCTGGCAGCGGGCGGCGAGGCGCAGGAGGGGCGTGGCGTTTTCGACGAGGCGCGCCACCCATGTTTCCATGTGATCGGCGTAAACGAGCTCGGCGGCACGCCCGTCAGCCGTGCGCGCGGGGTCGGCGGCGTGGGCGGCATCGATGAGTTCGCGGGCGCGGGCGTAGGCGTTCATCCCGCCATGGTTCAGTCGAACAGGCGGGAATGGCACGCCAAAACAGCGACCAGGTGGAGACGCTTACAACGAGCGCAGGAAGGCGATGAGCTGCTGCTGTTGCGCGGCGGGCAGCTGCACGTAGCGATTTTTCGCGGGGGCGGCTTCGCCGTCGTGCGCACGGATCGCGGTGTTGAGCGAATCGGTGCGGCCGTCGTGCAGATAAACAGGGCGGGCGGACAGGCCCCAGAGCGGCGCGGTTCGCAATTCGCGAACGCCGGCCGGGCCTTCGGCGATGCCGTCTCCGAGCGCGCCCATGTCGTGGAGCAGCAGGTCGGAATAGAGGGCGACGCGTTTGCGTGAAAGGGCGGCGATCGAGCTGGAGCCGGTTGTGAGCGCGGGGGTGTGGCAGGTGGTGCAGTTGAGGCTCGCGAAGAGGCGTTCGCCGGCGGTCACGTCCGCGGTGATCCGGCCGCGGGGAGGGGGTGCAAGGAGCCGCATGAAGGCGGCGGTGCGATCAACATCGGTGCGTCCGGTGGAGGGATTCACCTCATCCTCGGGATCGTTGATTTGATCGGCGCGGGCGAGCAGGCCGGTGTTGCCGTTGGGAGCGTTTTCCTCGGGAAAAAAGCGATTGGTGATGCCCATCTCGTTTACGTAGGCGTCGGCGGTGAAGGCGAGGAGCGTGGCGTGTTGCGCTTTCCAACCGAAACGGCCGACCCGCTGTTTTCCGGTGGTAATGTCATTGATGAGCGCAGCGCGGCCGCGCACGCCGTCGGGTTTTGATGCGGCGGCGGCCGCGAGAAGCGTGGCGTCGGGAATCGCCTCGATCAGGCCTGCGCCGAAGACCGGCGTGGTCACGCGGCGCGCGAGGGTGTTGGCTTCGACCGGCACGACCTCGCGGAAGGAGGGGTCCAATGCGCGTTGCTGGAGGAGCGAGCCGCCGCGGGCGGTCAGGGGATCGAAGTGTCCGTCGCGGGTGAGGCCGAAGCGGGTCACGGTGCGCCGGCTCGCGCCGCCTGCGCCCCCGGCATTGTGGCAGGCGATGCAGGAGATGTCGTTGAAGATCGGGCCGAGACCACTGTCCGCGGTTTCAACCTGGCGAAACCCCGTCAGCCCGTCGCGGAACAACGCCATTTCCGCGGTGGTGAGACCGGTCACCGGGCCGCCGAGGGTGCCCGCCGCAGGGGGACGGCCTGGCGGTGGTTGTTGAGCAAAGGCCGGGGCGGCGAGTGCGAGGACAAGCGCGAGTGAGGAAACGGAGAAATTCACGGGGTGGGGTGGTGAAGGAGCCGGAACCTGCAGAGGTCAGAGTTCGGGAGGAGGCGGGGGCATGTCTCCGTTTCCACGCTCGGCGTCGCCTCCGCGTTCACGAGGTGGGCGACCGGGGTGGAGTTCGTTGGCGGTGAGTTTGCCGTCGCCGTTCTTGTCGAGCTTGCGGAGCGCGGCGGCGGCGTTGGTCATTTCGTCGGCGGAGATGGCTCCGTCGTGGTTGGCATCGAACAGGGTGAACGGCCCGAGCGCACGTTCACCGCGGAGCGCGGGACGGTCCTTGCCATCGACCGGCGCGGAGCCGGATTCGTCGGCGGCCTGGGCGAAGGCGACAAACGAAAAAGTGAGGGCAAGCATGCTTGAGAACAGGATCCAGGTGGAGACAATTTTTTTCATGGAGGCGGGGGTGATGCGCCTATGAAACCACCTTTGTGTAAGGCCCGCATGAAGGCGGGCCGGAGAATTGTTAAGCTCGCGTAAACGTCAGCACGTTGCGGCCGGCAACCGCAGGGTCACGCGCAGGCCGTGCGGCGTGCGATTCGCGAAGGACGCCGTCCCGCCACAGGCTTCCATGCAGCTTTTTACGATGGCGAGGCCCAGGCCGGCGCCGCCGGTTTCGCGGGTGCGTGCAGCCTCGGGGCGGAAAAGCGGTTCTCCCAGGCGCGCCAGGGCCTCATCCGGAACGCCGGGACCTTCGTCTTCGACGATGATGAGCACGGCGTCGCCTTCGATTGCCGCTCGCAGGGTGATGCCGGCGGCGCGGCCGGCGTGGCGGAGGGCGTTGCGCACGAGGTTGCCGAGGGCGCGTGCCAGCAGATCGGCATCGGCCCGCACAGTGAGTGCATCCGGAATGATGACGTTGACCGCATCGTCCGCCGCTTCGCGTGCGAGCACCTGGGCCACCAGCGGCGCGAGTGGAATCGTGGAGAGCGCGGCGTCGCGGGGGCGCAGGCCCGCCTTGGTGAAGGCGAGCAGTTCGCCCACGAGGACGGACATCTGGTCGATCTCCTCGCGCACGTCGGTGATGGCGCCTTGCAGTTCGGGGCCGGCGCGTTGTTCGAGGATGCTCACGCTGACCTGCATGCGTCCGATCGGCGAACCGAGTTCATGGGCGATGTCGCCGAGGAAACGTTTTTGCCCGGTGACGAGGCGGTCGAGCCGGCCGGCCATGCGATTGACCGAGCCGCTGAGAGAGCCCAGCTCGTCGCGACGTGTTTCGGGAACGCGCGTGTCGAAGCGACCGTCCGCGATGGATTCGGTGACGCGGCTCAACCGGCCGAGGTCGCGGGTGAGGCCGCGCACAAAGGGCAGCCAGAAGAGCAGGGACACCCCGATGGCGGCGGCACCGGCCCACAACCAAGGCGCGAGATCGAGTAATTTTAAGAGCACGCCGAACGAGGGAATGCGCAGCGCCAGCAGCGCGGGCGGGCGATCCGGTCCGCCGACGCGCACGGCGAGCCAGAAAACCGCGGGATCACCGGAGCGGATCAGCAGGCGTTGCCGGCGGGGCTGGCGGGGAGGAGGAGGCGGGTTTTCGGGAGGGCCGTCTTCGGGGCCGGGACGTTCGGCACGGGCCGGCGGTGGATTTTGCGGACGGCCCATTTCGACGAGTGCGGCGGGAAGATCCGCGAGCGAGCCGGTCAGGACCTGTCCATTGCCGCCGATGATGGCGGCTTGCACGCCATGGCTTTCGGCAAAGCGATCCAGCAGGTCTCCGCGGCGCTCGGGGCGCACGGCGCGCAAATCACCGAGCGTGGCCTCGGCGAGGTCTTGAACCCGGCGGCCGGGCGGGCCCTCGACGAGGGCGTTCCAGGTGAAACCGCCCTGGGAAACCAAAAAGCCCGCGGCGAGGAGCAGCAGCAGCGCGAGATTAAGCAGGAGCCAGCCAGAGACTTTGAGGGCGAGAGGAAAGCGCATGGCGGGTGGTTCGTCAGGCGGAGGCGGGATCCGTGAGCATGTAGCCGGCCGAGCGCAGCGTGCGGATAAAGCGCGGGTTTTTCGCGTCGTCTCCCAGTTTTTTGCGCAGGGCGGAGATGTGGACGTCGATCGAGCGGTCGAACACCTCATAGTTGCGGTCGCGGATCTCATCGAGGAGCGCTTCGCGGGTGCGCACGCGTCCGCGGGCCTTGGCCAGGCACGCAAGCAGGTCGAATTCGACCGGGGTGAGGGTCAGCGGCTGGTCGTTCAACAACGCGAGACGGGCTTCGGGCTGGACGCGCAAGGGGCCCACCACGATTTCGGCAATCGGGGCGGCGCCCGCGGAGGGACGTGACGTGCGGCGCAGGACGGCGCGGAGCCGGGCGAGGAGTTCACGGGTGGAAAACGTCTTCGGCAGGTAGTCATCGGCGCCGACCTCCAGGCCGACAATGCGGTCGGTCTCGTCACCGCGCGCGGTGAGCATGAGCACGGGCACTTCGCTGGTGCGGCGTATCCGCCGGAGCACTTCAAAGCCGTCGAGGCCCGGCAGCATTACATCGAGAATGACGGCCTGCCAGCCGGCTTCGGGATCGGCCGCGCGTTCGGCGCCCGAAGCGCCATCGTGTTCCGCGGTGACGTCGAAACCGAGTGGCGAGAGGTAGTCGCCCACGAGCCGGCAGAGCTTGCGATCGTCGTCGATCATCAGCAGCCGGATGCGGCCCGGGGGTGTTTCGGGAACGGAAGTCATCTCGGGGCAGGCAAACTTATTTCGCGGAGGAATGCAGGCTGCTTTACGCGGGCTTAACAATTTTCACGCAGCGGTCTCGAATGGCGGTGAGGTTCGTATCACTTCGGGTCGAGCCAGCGGCCGGCGAAGTCGTCGCGATCGACCGGCCAGGTTTTCCAGCGACGGGTGCCGGAGGCGGCCTCGGCGAGGTTGTGGCAGACGATGCGCAGATCATCGGCGCACCAGAAATCGTCCGCGGCTTTGGGTGCATGTTGCGCGGCGAGGACCGCGGCGCGGGAGAGCACGAGCCCGCTCATCGGCGGAAGGGTGCAGCCGAGGGTGACGAGCACGCCTTGGAGGCGGGAGAGAACGCCTTTGCCGCCGACGCTGTGCTCGGTGACGACGCAGGCGGCGGGTTTGCCAAGCCAGAGCGCGGTGCCCTCGGCGGGCGTGGCATCCTCGAGGAATTTTTGAAGCACGCTGCTCCATGAATCCCAGTGCGTGCCGGTGCCGATGAGAAAGGCGTCGGCCTTTTCGAGGTGCGGACGCAGGCCGGCGAAGGCGGGCGAATCAGGGGTTGAGAGCGTGAGGGTGGCGAGGGTGGCGCGACGCGCGAGCAGCCTGCGGGCGCGGGCGATGAGGACGGCGGTGTTGCCGGAGTCGCCGGCGAGCGAGGCGTTGAGCAGGAGGATGCGGGGGCGGCGGGAGGGCATGAGCGGTGCAAGGGTTGTGACGGAGCCGGATGCGCGTGTCAGCCGCCGACGAGGCACAGGCCCTGCTTGGTGCAAGTCATGAGCATACTCAGGTGCGTGATGTTGGCGGCGGGGTGGGGGGCGTTGATTTGGGCCGGCGTTGCTGCGCGGGCAGCCGGGGAGGAAAGCCCCGCCCAAGCGGAGGTCCTGCGACTGGCGGTGCAGGAACGCCGCATTGTGACGTTTACCTACAAAGGTTACACGCGAGCCGTGGAGCCGCATGCGCTGGGCCGCGCCGGCGACGACAAACCGGCGTTGCTTGCGTGGCAGGTATCCGGCGGAAGCAGCACCGAACCACCTCCGGGCTGGCGGGTGTTTCTCGTGGAGGAGGTGACCGGGTTGAAAGCCACCACGAAGACATTTGAAAAGCCGCGTGACGACTATCACCAAGGCAAGAGCCGGGGGCTCAAATCGGTCGAGGTGGAAGTCGCCGCGGCGGTCGCGCCTTGAGCCGCGAGTTGCTGCGTGAGCAGAGGGCGTTTCGACGAGAGGGGCTTGCGGGCGGATCCCTGAGCTCGGGCTCAGGGCCACGGGAATCCGCCGGGATGCGGGCGCTTATTTTTGGACGGGAGTCTGAAGCGTCTTGATGAACGATTCGGATTCTCGAATGGAGGCTTCCATGTCGGCGATCAGGCGGGAGATGTCGGCTTCCAGTTCGCGATTGGTGGTGTCGAGTGAGGCGATCGCGCGGGCGTTGAGGTTGTGCTTCAGGAAGAGCACCTGGTCGCGGAACGTGGCGAGAACAGGGTCCATGCGTTCGGCGGCGCGACGCATGAGCTTGAGGACATTGTCGTAGCTGCGGCGGGTGGCATCGAGCTGGCGTTCGCTTTCCCGGCGGAGGGAGGAGCTGGAGTATTGTTTGAGTTCCTGGGTCCACTCGGCGAAGAGCGCCTCGGCGACGTTCTCGACCGCATCGATACGCTCATGGACTTCCTTGGCGCGGGTTTCGCTGCGTTTGAACTCGATGTTCATCGCCTCGTATTTTCTTTGGAGATCGCCGCCATCGGTCTTGGTGACGGCGAGGAAGTGCTCA
Source organism: Rariglobus sp. (assembly GCA_029266495.1). Lineage (GTDB taxonomy): Bacteria > Verrucomicrobiota > Verrucomicrobiia > Opitutales > Opitutaceae > Rariglobus. The sequence continues at coordinate 19,039 of JAQSWS010000072.1, forward strand.
AGGGCGCTGGAGAACTGCTCCTTGGCCTCGGTCTGCGATTCCTGGGCTTTCTCGACGCGATCGACGAGCACATCGCGTTTCGCATAACCGAATTTTTCGAGGGTGTTGTAGTAGGTGGACGAGCAGCCTGCGGTGAAAACACACATGGTGATCAAGCAAGCACGGCCAAAAGGGGAATTCATGGGAAAATAGGACCGAAGAACCCGGCGTTAGTGCCAAATAAGCCCGCCCTCGCGTTCCCTGATGCACGGGAATCGCGATCACGCAATGCGAGCGAGGCCATCTGGGATTTCTTGGGGATTAGTGGATGAAGTGTGAAAAATTTACAATTTGGGTCGTCTCAAGACCACGGGCTTATTGAATGGTTTACCACTTAATGGAAAGTGAATTACGATTACACGGACACGCATATCATTCTAAGTTTTTCTGCCGCATGGGTAGCATCCCGGTTTATTTTTGGTAATTTTTACAAAAATTATACTCATGGCTGGACGTTTGTATGACTTTTGCTACTTCCTCCAAATGTCCTCGGTAAATTCTGCTATTCCCGCCCACTGCACGGGCTAACGCTTTATGAAGTTACGGGTTATGGGGTTTCTTGGGAAAATGCGGATCGTCTGCGCGATCAGTCTGATCGCGGTCTCGTTGTGGGCCTTGCTGTTGCCGCCATTGTTTCCCTACAGCACGCATGCAATCGTCAACACCAAGGTTGTCACGATCAAGGCGCGCGATCAGGGCCGGATCGACCGGCTGCCGGCCAAGCAACCCACGCTGCTCAAAGCCGGCGACCGCATCGCCACGGTCACCCGCGACCTGGCCAAGATTCAACGCGAGTTGCAGGAACGGGAGTTCACCCGGTTGAAGCTGAAAGAGCAGCTCGACAGCCTCGATAAATCCATCGCCGCGCGCGAACGGCGACTGCGCGACGCCGAGCAGGAAATGTCCTCGACGCGTGCCAGCGCCGGTCTGGTGGTGGAGCAAGCGCACAAGGCCGCCGTGGAAAAGGTGCGTCTCTACCGCGACGGCCTGGAGGAAAAGAAAGCCAACGAGAAACGCGTCGCCCCATTGTTTGCCGACGGCATCGTTACCGCGGCGCAGTGGTCGGAGACGCGCGAACAGACCATCGAGGCCGAAAAAAACCTGGTCACGGCGGAGGCCGACCTCATTCGACTCAGATCACGGCTCGACGGATTTCGCCGCGGCGCGGGCGGCGGGCAGACCGAGGATGCCATGGAGGGCCTGTTGGGGCGCGTCGGTTCCTATGAACAGGAACTGAGCGCCTTGCGTATCCAGCGGATCGAGCTGAACGCGGAACTGGGCGAGGTGGAAAGCCGGATCGCCTCGGCCAAATCCTTCAGTGAAGTTGAGCGGACCTACGACCTCACGACGCCGATTGACGGCGTGGTCTGGCGGCGCCAGCTCGTGAACGGCGAGACGCTCATGGAAGGCCAGAGCGTGGTGGACATGGCCGACGCCCACTCGTTGTTCGTCGAGGCCTTTTTCCGGCGCGATTTCATGAACAGCATCGCCATCGGTGACCGCGCGAGCGTCTACCTGATCGGCCAGTCGCGCTACGTCGAAGGGCGCATCGCGGACATCCAGGTGCAGGAGCGCACGACCAAGGATCCCAACATCATCAACACCATCTCCGTGGACGCCTCGATGCTGCGCGTCACCATCGAAATCGCCCCCGGCGTGCTCGCGCCGGAAAACATCGGCCAGCTGGCGAAGGTGCTCGTGTCGAGCGGCAAGGGCGGCCTGCCCGAACGCGGACTGATCTGGCTCAGCTTCATCCTGCGCACGCACCAATGATCGCCGATCTCTACCCGGAGGTCCTTGCGACTTTCCTGCTGTTCGTCGGGCTGTGGATGATTTCATCGCGCGTGCAGTGGAACCGAAGCTCCGTTCGTGCGGTGGTCGCGCTGATGTTTGTTTTGTTGAACGCACGCTACATCTGGTGGCGTTTTCAAGCCACCTTGATCCCGCTTTCGGCCGATTTGGAGGCGCTGTGGACGTGGGGCTTCGCGGTGGTCGAGCTGGGTGCGACCCTGGTGATGACCTGGCATTTCCTTGTGTTGGTCAAAATCAGCGACCGCACGCAGGAAGCGGATCGCGCCGAAGCGGCGTTGCGCGCCCGCGAGGAGGTGAAGGGAGTCGATATTTTAATCCCGACCTACAACGAGCCGGAGGAGATTCTTCGTCGCACGATCGCCGCCGCATCGAAGGTGGATTATCCGGATTTCGGGGTGTGGGTGCTCGACGATGGAAACCGCGCGTGGCTTCGCGATTTCTGCGCGAGCGCCGGGGTTTCCTACCTCGTGCGCCCCGACCGCAAGGGATTCAAAGCCGGCAATATCAACCATGCGCTGGGCAAGACCCGCCGCCCGCTGGTCTGTGTCGTCGACGCCGACTTCGCGCTGGAGCCGCATTTCCTGTGGCGCACGGTGGGGCTGCTCGACGATCCGCGGATCGGCATCGTGCAGACCCCGCAGATCTTCAACAACCCCGACGCCATCCAGTATAACTTGAAAGGCGAGAAGGCCTGGACCGAGGCCCAATGCATGTTCACCGACGTCATGCAGTCCGGCCGCGACACGTGGGACAATGCGTTTTGCTACGGCACGGGGTTTGTCATCAAACGCGAATGCCTCGAACTCACCGGCGGCATTCCGGAGGTTTCGATCGCCGAGGATTTGCAGACGTCCTACGCGCTGCTTGAGCACGGATACAAGACCCGCTTTCTCAACGAAAAGCTCAGCTCCGGTTTTGCGACCCAGAACATCGGCGATTTCGTGCGTCAGCGAGCGCGGTGGTGCATCGGCACCCTCCAATGCTTTTTCGTCGAGGGCGGCGTGCTCCGCGCGAAACGCATCTCGGTTTTGGACCGGATGTTTTTCCTCGATCCGGTTCTCTATCACTTCAGCACGCTCTGGACATTTTTCCTGCTGCTCGCGCCGGCGATCTATTGGTGGATCGGCATCGCGCCGTTCCATTCGGACCTCGGCCATCTTCTCGTCGTGTTCGCCCCGCGCGTGCTGCTGAGCATCTTCGGGCTGTATTGGCTGAGTAACCGCAAGACCCTTCCGTTCGTGTCGGACCTGGGTCGCGTTGTCGGTATCTTCCAGCTGGTTCACGCCATCATTCGCGTGCTCATGAACCCGTTCCGGCAGACGTTCACGACGACCAATAAAAAACTCGATTCCGACAAAGTCCAAATCCACTGGCACCTCATGCGCTGGCACCTGGGCCTGCTCATGCTGACGCTGTCGGGCATGGCCTTCAGCTACTTCGGACCGCACGGAGGTTCGTTCTTCATGAAGAAGGACGTGGGGCTGATGATTTCGCTGACGGTCTACGTGGTCTGGCTGCTGTTTTTCTCATGCCTGGTGTGTGTCCAGCGGCCGATTCCCAACGGCTTGCTCAACACGGTCAGCGCGGTGCGCACCGGAAGCATTCGCGAAACCATCCGCGTGCTCTTCGGGCGCATGTTCCAACGCGCATGAACCTCCGCCATCGCGTTCCGCTTCTTCTCGCCGCCTGGCTGGGCGCCGTAGGTGCGCCCGCGCCCGCTCACGCCGACAACGCGAACTCCGCGCCGGCGGCCATCTCTGTCCGTCGTGAGCCGGCGCTGCTGATCGCCGGACAGAGTCGCGAGGAGTTTCGCGACTATCTAAATCATGTGGTCGAAAAAGGCGCGGCCGCCCCCCGTCCCGGCGGCGCGGCGTTCTATACGTCATTGGATTCGAACGGTGTTTTTTCGCCGCACGCGAACGCGCCCGGCGATAACCACCAGGATCTCGATTACCTCAAGCTCGTGCAGGAGCCGCTGGTGATCCAGATCGGCCTGTGGTTGTCCCGCGATCAACTCCGGCCCATCGCCGCCGGCGACTACGACGTCAAAATTCAGCGTCTCCACCAGGCGCTCGCCGAGCTGAAACGCCCCGTCTTCCTGCGCATCGGCTACGAATTCGACGGCCCGCACAACCGCTACCCGCCGGAGATTTTTATCCAGGCCTACCGTGTGATCGCCCGCGCCATGCGCGCCAATCGCGACATCCTCCTGGTCTGGCATTCCTACGCGATGCTGCCCACCTACCAGGAAAGCGCCGTCGCCGACTGGTATCCAGGCGATGATTACGTTGACTGGATCGGCATCAGCTTTTTCCAGGTGGGCAACGAGGGTTATCACCGCGCGCCGAACCGTGACCAGGTGCTGGAGTTCGCCCGCGCCAAGGCGAAGCCCGTGCTGATCGCCGAAGCCAGCGCGATCCGCTACACCCGCCGCCAGAAGACCCTCACCGGCCAGGCCTACTGGGACTATTGGTATGCCCCGTTTTTTGCCCTGATCGAGAGCCATCCCGAGATCAAGGCCGTGAGCATCATCAACGTGGACTGGGATTCCCAGAACCAGCACCGCGAGCTCGAGTGGGGCGACTGCCGCCTGAACTCTGATCCGGTGGTCCTGAAGCACTGGCGCGCCAGGGCCGCGGCCCCGTATTGGCTGAAAGCCGACGGCTCGCTCTACGACTCGATTCGCACCTTTTCCGGCCAGGCCACCCAAACCAAACCACCCGCCCAGCGGCAAAACTAACATCAGCCCGACATGCCAAAACAGATCCGTCACCTCCCCGCGCTCGCATTCGCACAAACCCGCTCCCGCACGTCCGTGCGGGGCCATTTCAAAGCCGCCGCCCTGGCCGGGCTCGCGCTCAGTGCCGGCACCGCCGGCCTTCAGGCCGGCCCGCTGCTGGACATTTATTCGGGCACCAGCGCGAACGACTCCAGCTCCGTGGTTGCGGAGTTGAACCTCCAGGCCGCCGACCAGCATGTCCAGACCCAGAAACAGCGCTACATGCCCAAGGTCTCGTTGATCGCCCGCGAAGGGTGGATTTATCAAGACATCAAGGACGAAGGCACGACTGTCTTCCAGAACGGCAACGCCAACTACGACAGCACCCGCTTTAACGTTGAACTCGACCAGCCGCTCTACGACCCGACGATCAAGCCCCAGATCGATGCCGCCAAAGCCCGCCGCCGCCAGGCGCTAAGCCGCGGCCACTATACCTCCGAAGTCCGCACCCGCCAGGTGGTGGAAGGCTTCCTGCGCGCCGTTCGCTTTAACGGCATGGT
>JAQSWS010000073.1 GCA_029266495.1 Rariglobus sp.
CAACCTCGATGACATCGGCGCGCTCACCGAACTGCGCGGCGTTCTTCCCCATCTGCCCGTGATCGTCTGCGCCGGCAGCGTCACCGCCGAAGAAGCCGCGCGTTACCGTGAACTCGGCATCGACGAACTGCTCACCAAGCCCGTCGATCCGCACACCCTGCGCGACAAAGTCACCGAGATCCTTACCCGCGATCATTCGCAACCCGCGCCTCCCCGCGGGAGCGCTCCACCGTTCCGCAGCCTGCACTCCACCCCCGACGCCCCGGTGCCCAGCCCCCTCGCGTCCGGCCCTTCGCGCTATGCCAAAAAACTACAGACCGATCTCCTGCGATTGCGCGATTTTCGGTCGGTCGCCATTCTTGAAGGGCGCGTGGGGTCCGGCCGTTTCGAGCTCGCGCTCAGCCTCGCTCCGGCCACCAACGTCCACACGTTTGTCTGCCATGCCGACGAGTTGACCCCCGCCCACCTCGAGCTCCTGTTCAAACCCGCTGCCGCCACATCCAACCCGGTGTTCTTCGTCGCCCTCGAAGCCGACCGCCTCGATGCCACACGCCAGGCCTATCTCGAAGATCTCCTGTGCGGCCGCGTGCAAACACACGCGACCCTCGCCAGGCGCCTGCGCATGGTCCTCTGCGCACAAACATCGCTCTGCGATCTCCATTTCAACGAACTCCTGCTCATGCGCGCGGTCACCGCGACGCTGCAGATTCCCGACTTCGTCGACCGCTGGATGGACTGGGCGGATATCGCCCGCGCCATCCTGCGCCGCGCCGGCGCCGGCCGGGGGACATTTGACCCCGAGGCGATCCGCTGGATCAACCGGCATACCTGGACGGGCGACTACATGCAGCTCCACCGCACCGTCGAACTCGCCCGTCGCAGCGCCGGCATCGCCTCGATCGTGACGGTGGCCCACCTCGAACAGGCCGTCGCGCTGGAGCGGTCCTGCAACGATCCGCTCTTCCACGACCTGCTCTTCCACGTCCACTCGGGCGAGTGAGTTCCCCGTGGCCCCGGGCGTGAGCCCAGGAAGCGAAACCACCTCGCTTCGCACTTTCCCTCGGCTCACGCCCGGACCCCGTTCGCACCGACGCGAACAAACCTTTTGCCAAATCCCGGAGACTGGCCGCTCATAGCGGTCCGTCGTTATTTCCACGCTGCTCCAACGCCACATGCCTTCCCACATTCTCGTCATCGATGACTCCAAAGCCGTGCGGCTGATCATCCAAAAAGTCCTCGCGCCCTTTGCCTGTGTGGTGAACGAAGCAACCAACGGCTTCACCGGTCTCTTCGCGATGGAACGCACGATGCCCGACCTGATCCTGCTCGACGTCAGCATGCCCACGATGGATGGCGTCGAAATGCTGACGATGCTGAAATCCAATCCCCAGCTCAGCCAGGTTCCCGTGATCATGCTGACCGCGTCCACGGATCACAAAGTCCTCCCTCAAATCACCGCCTTGGGCGTGAACGGCCTGTTGAAAAAACCGTTCACCGAAGCCGCCGCCCTCGAGGCGATCCGCGCCGTCATCAAGCTTAAGTAGCCGGGAAATCCGGCGCGCCCGGCGATCACGCCCTGCCCCAGCGTCGCTACCGTTTCATTTGAACCGCTCTTGAGGGATGATGGAAAGCAGTCGTTCGCTCCAAAGGGACAAACCCGTGGTTATTCGCCGACGGCTTGAAGGTATAGGGTCTGTTCGCTCGTTCCCGTGGTGAGAACGAAAGACTCCACCGTCGTCATGCTCAAATCGAACCCGCTCAAATCGAGCGTCACGGCGTCAAACGTCACGAGGCCCGCGGTATTCAACGTCAGCCCCGTGGTGTTCAAGGTAAGGACGCCGCCACCCGAATTGAGGCTTCCGTTGAAGACGTTTAAACCGGCTCCGGTGAGAGCGACCGTGCTACTATTCAAGACCAGAGATCCTGCGTTTGTCGTCCCTTGAGCAACAGGGTCCACCAGAGTGAGCGCCGCTCCGCCCATCTTCACCAGACCAGACTCGATCGTGGTATTGATGTGGCCCACCGTGACCGTCGCCCCCGTAACCGAAGTGCCGCCCGTGGACGCGCCCGCCTCCAGCTGGATCGAGATCGTCCCCTTGCCCGTGAAGTTCAACTTCGCCGGACGATATCCTGCCGGCGGGGTAAAGGTGCCTTTGAGCACCGAGGTGGCGAGCAGCTCACCTTCCGAAGAGACTCCGGTGAACGTCAGGCTGTGGGTCTCCACCGATGTGATGTAGTCGCCCAGATCGGCATCGTAGAAACGTCCGCGAATGACCAGACCCGCCTTGTTCTTGGACTGGCGCGAATAGGTGAACGTATAAACGTCCGACGGAGCCTCCGGATCCTGCAGGGTCTTTTTCCCGGTGACCACAAATGCACCGTCAGATTGCTCGGTTTCTCCCAAGATGCGCAGCGAAAAATCGCCGTGGATCACCGCGTCCACCGGCAGCGAAGCCGGTGCAAGGTTGACCGTGAGCAACACCGTTCGCGAGGTCGTCGCGCCCCCGGCATTGGTGATCACCACATCATAGTTGCCGGCATCCTCGGGCAGCACCGTATCAATGATATAAGTGGTGGCCGTTGCGCCGGAGATCGCCTTTTTATTGCGGCGCCACTGGCAGGTGGCCGTGGTCTTCGAACTAAAGACCACCTTGAATTGAACCGTTTGCCCCAACTCCGCCGTGCGGGCGACCGGTTGCTGGGTGATCTTCGCCTTCGCAGGTTTGGCGGCGGCAAAAGCCTCCTGAATTCCGCCCAGCGAAAAGAGCATCAAAACGACGAGGGCCTGACGAAACAGCGACATGGCCCCAACCCAGCCTTAACGGGCGCCTTCGATCAATTAAATTAACACCTAAGATGTTCGGGCACGGCACTCTGTTCCGTTTAACGCCAACCTAAACAGCAAGGACCTCCCCGGGTCGGAGAACGTGCACACGATGCCCCCGGGCACCGGCCGCTTCCGCAAAACGTTCCGGCTTCTGCGCGATGGCCGGCCACGTGTCGTAATGCATCGGCACCGCGATGCGGGGCTTGAGAAAATCAAGCGCCTCCACCGCGTCCTCGGGGCCCATCGTGAAGTTGTCGCCGATCGGCAAAAACGCGACGTCGAGCCCTCCCCGGCCGATGAGCTGCATATCCAGAAAAAGCGCGGTATCGCCCGCATGATAAAGCCGCTTCCCATCCGACTCGATGAGCAGACCGCAAGGAACCCCCATGTAGAGCGGGTTCAAACCGGCGTTGATCGAGGAGGTGTGGTGCGCCAGCGTGAGTTTGACCCGGCCAAATGGAAACACGTGCGCGCCGCCGGGATTCATGCCGTGGGTCTTCGCCCCCTTGGCGCCAAAATACTCGGCGATCTCGTAATTCGCGATCAGGGTGGCGTTATTCGCCTTCGCGATGGCGAGGGCGTCACCGGTGTGATCCTCATGCCCGTGACTGACGAGGATGTAATCGCAACGCACATCGACCGCCTTGATGACCGCCAGCGGATTGTCCGTGAGAAACGGATCGATGAGCAGGCGGGCGGAAGCGGTTTCGACGAGAAAACAGGAATGGGCGTAGTAAGTGATTTTCATGGCCGGAAATAAAAAATGCAGGAGCGTGACTGACTGCCACCGTCAGCCAACCCCGGACGGTGGTTCCGGCTCAAGTTACAATCATCGCCGGTCCCGGACCTGCCGGCCGGCCGCTCTGGCGCTTACGGGAGGCTTCCGGCGCTCGCGCCAGCGACTGCAGCCACTGAAGCGCCATGCGCCGCCAGATGATGACATCCGGCATCGGATCATTCAGGAAAAACCGAAGATCCGTCGCCTGCGAACGAAACGCCCGCGGGCGCAGCCGCATCGCGTCGCCCAGCCATTGCGTCCACCTTGAGAAACGTATCTCCGCGGGCGCGGGCGGCAGGACGGCTTCGCCCAGCGTGATCCTGCAGGCGAGATCAGGAAAGTTCACTCCCGTCATCAACGAGGCCATCAAGCTTCCCCAGTAACGCCCGTTGATTTCCAGGATCAGCGGCTGTCCCGTTCGCCGATCCATCCGCAGATCGATGTGCGCCACGCCCGACCACCCCAGCGCCGTCATCAAGGCCGTGGTGCTGGCGAGCACCTTCGCGTGGGCCTTCATCTGCAGGATCGAAAAAGGCGCGTAGGGCTTGGGCCGGTCGCGCCCACGCTGAACCGTCCAGGCCTGGAGACGCCCTTCCTCCATCAAGACCGAACAGCCGAAGTCCGCACCCTCGACGAACTCCTGCAGATAAAGGGCGTCCTCGCCCGGGGACGCCAGCACCCGGGCAAGTTCCCGGCGACAGCCGACTTTGACGATGCCGTTGCCGCCACCGCGCTTGCGTGGCTTGACCAGCAAGGGGAAACGCAGCGAATCCGAACCGGCTTCGGACACATCCCACGTTTGCGGATGCGGGATGCCTTGGGCGGCCATAAAACGGGCGAGCAGAAACTTGTCGGTCGCCGTGGTGAACGCCTCCGCGGTTGGCAACGGCGTGATCCGTGCGACCGGTTCCAGCACCGCACGATGCTCGATCAGCGCAAGCGTCGTGGTCTCCCGCAAAGGCATGATGATTTTTGCACCGGTGCGTTCGACCACCGCCAATAATCGCTTGATGAACTCCTCGCCCTCTTTCTTGCGACGAGCCAGGTTGTGAAACGCCGTGATGTGCACGCTTCGGGCGATCGGCGGTTTGAGCCGGCGTTTTCCGACACGCCCCAGCACATGAATGCGCCAGCGCGGATTGAACGAGAGCGAACGCACGACCCGCAATGCGTGCAGGGTTTCCCCATCCAGAACGAGAACGTCGACCAGAGCTTGGGGTGAATCGGAGGAGGGAGACGAGTCGGATGACACAGGCTGCTTATTCTTGTTATTCAAAACTCATCGTTTCCTGACGCGCCAAGTCGAATCGCGTGCCGGCCGTTGGAAAAGACAGCCCTCGTCGTCAGGCCGTCTTCTTGCAATAAACCCGGCATCTTTTAACCTCCGTCGCATGCCCCGTTCCCAAGGGCTCGACCATCATGATTTCCGCCGGTCTCCTCCCCCGTTCCTTTGTTTTCCTTCTCGCCTCGGGCACGCTGATTGCGACGACCCCGCCCTCCGGCACCACGGAGGAAGCGGACCTGTTTTCACTTGGGCAGGCGTTGTTCGACGCCTACGCCCCGCCCGAAATTAAAAAGGAATTCGCCTTTCCCACGCGTGAACAATGGGACGCCTTTGCCGCCCGCCTGGAGAAAACCCGCGAGACCGGCTCGCTGGCCGAACTCGCCGCTTATGAAACGGAAGTTCGCGCCGCCCTGCTCGCCTTGCGGGCTCTTCCCGACTATCAGGACTACGCCGACTGGCTCGCCGGGCGCCTCGACGAAATCGTGATTGCGAAACAAGCCACGACTCCGCCGGCCCCGCCGCCCGTGCCGCCACCCTCCGTTCCGGATACGCCCGCGCCCACTCCACCGCCCCCCGTCGTCCCGCGTCCCGTTCCGGCCGGCGCCGATATTCCGATGTATGACTTGTGGGTGAGCCGTCTCCGTGACCGCCCGCGTCCGCCGCGTGCCGACGAATTCCTGCCCGATCTCAAAAAAGTATTCGTGGCCGAAGGCATCCCCGCCGAGTTCGCGTGGATGGCGGAAACCGAATCGACCTTCAATCCCGGGGCCCGCAGTCCGGCCGGCGCGCGAGGCTTGTTTCAACTCATGCCCGTGACAGCCAAGGCCCAGGGGTTGAGCCTGCTGCCCTTCGACGAACGCACAAATCCCGAGAAAAGCGCCCGCGCCGCCGCCACGTTGTTGAAGCGACTGCACGGGATGTTCAACTCGTGGCCCCTCGCTCTCGCCGCCTACAACGCAGGGGAAGGCCGCGTGCGCCGCACCTTGAAAGCACAGGATGCGACGACGTTTGCCCAGATCGCCGACGCCCTTCCGTCCGAGACGCGTCTCTACGTTCCCAAGGTCCTCGCCACTCTCGCCGTGCGCGAAGGGCTTGATCCCGCGACACTCGCCGCCCCGCAAAAATAACGAAGTCAACGCCAGCCCCGACCCCGGCGCCACAGCCGGGCGAGCCTCGAACCCAGACCCACGCCGGACGTCGGCCCGATACTGATTATTTTCCAAACCTCACGACGCGCACTTTATGCGCCTCACTGTCGCCGATGTAGAGGTCCCCCGTTGCGAGATCGATGCCCAGGCCGTGAAGGCGGGCCATCCGGCACCGGAGAGGCTCGGGTGAATCAGGGCCGTCACCTCTTTCGCCGTCGCCAACGATGAGTTCGAGGGTCGGTGGGTTTTGGGAAAGGTCGATCGCACGCACGGTGTGTGACTCGGTGTCGGCGAGGTAGACGAATTTGCCATCAGGCGAAACTGCGACGCCTTTTGGCCCGGAGAGCGTCGCCTCTTTGGCCGGTCCACCATTACCGGTGAAACCCGGCCTGCCCGTTCCGGCAACGTGCTCGAGGCGATGGCTGTTCGCATCGATGCGGTAGACCGCGTTGCCTTCGCGGAGGGCGAGCCAGAGATCGCCATTAGAAGCGATGTCGAGGGCCCGCGGTCCTCGAAGCGGAACCTGATCGCTGACTTTCGCCCCATCGGGAGTGAGTTCGGTGGTCCCATTTCCGCACCAAGTGGAGATCTCGCCCGTGCCAAGCGCAACTGCCCGGATGCGGTGGTTGCCAATGTCACAGATCAGGAGGGTTTCAAACGTGCGGTCGAATTGAATCGAATGCGGTTGGTTCAAGGCGGCTGCGGTGGCCGGTCCGCCATCACCAGAAAACCCAGGCAACCCGGAGCCGGCGATCGTGCTGATCCGGCCTGTCCTCGCATCCGCCTTTCGCACCACATGATTCGCCCGTTCCACCCAATAAAGATCACCGCTTGAGTGAAAACGAAGTTCGTAAGGCTCGTTGAGCATGGCGTCCCGGGCCGGACCGCCCTCGCCCAGGTAACCTTGTCTGCCACTGCCAACGACAGTGGTGATCTCGCCGGATGTTTTCGAGATGCGACGAATGACGTGGTTAAAGGTGTCGCAGAAATAGATGTCTCTCTCCGGACCCACGACGATGCCAAACGGTTGATTGATCTCCGCGTTTTTAGCAGCGTGGCCATCTCCGTTGTAGCCCGCCCTGCCCGTGCCGGTGATCGTTTCAATCATGGTGGCGGAAACGCCGAAACGAGGAAAAAGAGACATACAAATCGATGGATTTCGGGAAAGAAAAGGAACGCCATACGAAGGCGTGAAGCCCGCTTACGGCTTGAGTTTATGCTAGGTCGACCCACACAGACTTCCATGAAAAAACCTGTGGTCGCTCTCGCCTCGGCCAGCCTCCTGCTCGTGCTCTGCCTGAGCCTCTGGCCGGGCCGCAATCCCTCACCGGCCATCCCCGAGACGCCCGTCCCCGCGCCCTCCGCGCCGCCTTCTCCGTCCGTGGCGCCTCCCTCCGCAGCTCCCCTGCCGCCAGCCGTGCAAGCGTCCGCTCCCGCCGTGGAACTCGTGGTCCCCGTCGAGGCGGCAACCCCCTCGCCCACCCTGCACGCCGCCGCATTGGATGCCATGCACGAAGCCGTGATCTCCTACGATCCGACGAATTTGCCGGTGATTGCCCGCTACCTCGACCACGCGGACCTGATCCTTCGGACTGCCGCGTTGGAAAGCATGCTCCAAATGGGCGATAAAGCGGCCGCCCCCTTGCTTCGGGCGGCCGCGAAAAAAACAGCATCCCCCCAAGAGGCCATCGCGATGCTGCAAGCAGCCGATTACCTCGAGCTGCCATCAGGAACCGGCTTGCTTCGAAAAAAGAAACCCGGCGCCAATGCCCCCTCCGCCACCCCGACTCCCGCGCACCGCTATGGCCGGGAGACAGGATTACCCGGAACCGCTCCGTCACCCGCGGCGACGTCAACATCAGGCAGCTCGCCAAATCCATAATTTAACGCCGCTTATTACACCGCCCACCAAGAGCAACTCATTGACAAATTCCTCCTGGCCGAGCTTTACGGAGAGGCCGAAATGCCTCCAGGCATCCTCGTCATCCGATCGTCCCTTCACACACATCCCTAATTATATAATGAAAGCCCTTATCACAGCCGCAGGCCTGTTTGCCTGCCTTTCTTCCGCTGGTTTTGCAGCCCCCGGCATCGTCGGCCTCACTGGAAAGGTGACAATTTCCATGAAAGCGACGTTCGAAGACGAATCCAAAGACAAGGAATCCAAATCCTACGAAGCTCACGAGCTCGCGATTGAAAATGACCAGAGCAGCGTCTTCAAGGCGAGTTGGGCGACGACCTCGGTCAAGGTTGGTAACCGCGAGATCCTGGAAGCGATGTTCGATAACATCAAAGGCTGGTCCCTCATGTTCGTTGAGGGCTCGGGTTTCGAAGGCGTGGTCGCCTACAAAAAAGGCCAGACCGCAGTCCCCGTTCCCGAGGAATACCTGACCTTCGATCCGTCCGAGAACGATGGCGTGAGCAGGGGCGGCTACACCGAGAGCTACTCCGCCCCGGCGGACGCTTACAATGAGTTCCTGACCGAGCACTACACCAACCTGGTAAGCGGCGTGGCCCTCTTTGGCGTGAGCCTCTCCGGCATCGACCGGGGCACCCTCAAGGAACACTTCACCGAAACCCCGACCAAAGAAACGTTCAGTTTCTCCGTGGGTGGCACCATGTCCCTCACCGGCGCCGGTGACGCTTCATTTGATGATGACGACCTCTATGTCCTCCTGGAGGGCAAGGCCTCCTACTCCATCAAGAGCGTCAGCGACGTCAGCGCCTATCTCCCCGCGCCTTAATGGTTTCATCCAGCGCTTCCCTGGCCTTCCCACCCCGGCGAATTTCTCGCCGGGGTTTTTTATTGTCCCGCACCCGCGGTTCGAGGGCGGCGCGACCGGAATGGAACGTTCAACCCGCGGCGATGCTTTTGAATTCGCTGACCACGGCCTGAAGCGTGGACTTGGCATCGCCGTAGAGCATGCGGGTGTTGGGCATGAGGAACAGGTGGTTTTCGATGCCTGAAAAACCCGCCCCCTTGCCTCGTTTGAGACAGATCACGGTGCGCGCCTCATGCGCATTGATGATCGGCATGCCATAGATGGGCGACGACTTGTCACGCGCGGCCGCGGGGTTCACCACGTCGTTGGCGCCGATCACGATCGCCACATCCATGCTGGCCATCATCGGATTGATCGCGTCCATCTCGACCAGTTGCTCGTAGGGCACGCTGGCCTCGGCAAGAAGCACGTTCATGTGGCCGGGCATGCGACCCGCAACCGGGTGAATCGCAAAGCGCACCTCGGCGCCGTTTTGCTCCAGCAGGTCGGCGAGTTCGCGCACCTGATGCTGCGCCTGCGAAACCGCCATGCCGTATCCGGGAATAAATACAACCTGGCGCGCGGCTTCGAGCACGGCGAAGGAATCCTCGGGTGAAATGGGCTTGAGCTCGCCTTGGATCACGCCGCCGCCATCACCGTCCCCGGGGGCGCCCGAACCAAACCCGGAGAAAAGCACGTTGAGCAGCGATCGGTTCATCGCCTTGCACATGATGACCGAGAGGATCACGCCGCTGGTGCCCACCAGGCAGCCGGCGACAATGAGCACGTTGTTGCTGATCACAAAACCGGCGGCGCTCGCGGCGAGCCCGGAAAGGCTGTTGAGCAGCGAGATGACGACCGGCATGTCGCCGCCGCCAATGGGCATCACAAAAGTCCAGCCGAGCACCAGCGAGACGACCAGGTAGGTGGCGAAGCCGGCCAGCACCAGCGCCGGATCGGACGCAAAGATCGCCACGCCACCACCCGCCAGGATGAGGCCGAGCATCAGGGCGTTGAGCAGGTGCTGCCCGCGAAACAGCAGCGGTTTTCCACCCAGCAGTCCGGCGAGTTTGGCAAAGGCATAAACCGAACCTGTGAACGTCACGCCCCCGATCAGCACGGCGAGAAAGATCGCCGAACCGGTGAAGACGGGGTTGCCGGCGAACTCGGCGAGGTAACGGTCCCAGCCATAGGCGCGGATCTTGCCGTATTCGGCCCAGCCGACGAGGAGCGAGGCGAGCCCTCCGAAGCCGTTGAGAAGCGCGACCATCTCGGGCATCGACGTCATTTTCACCACGCGGGCGCAGATGACGCCGAGGACGGTGCCAACCACGAGGCCGATCGTGATCCAAGTGAAGTTGACCACCTGCTTGTCCAGGAGCGTGACCACCACGGCGATCAACATGCCGACGGCGGAGATCAGGTTGCCGCGGCGGGCCGAGGCCTGGCGTCCGAGCATCTTCAACCCGAGAATGAAGAGGATCGAGGCAACGATGTAGGCGAAGTTGATGAGGCTGGCGGCGTTCATGCGGCGTCCTCCTTTTTCACGGCGGCGGTTTTCTTTTTGAACATTCCCAGCATGCGATCGGTCACGAGGTAACCGCCGACGACATTGATCATCGCGAGGATGACGGCGCTGGTGCCGAGCACCGTGGTGAGCCAGGAATGGTCATCGGTGCCGCCGGCGATGATCGCACCAACAATGGTGATGCCGGAAATCGCGTTGGAGCCGGACATGAGCGGCGTGTGCAGCTGCGAGGGCACCTTGGCGATGAGTTCAAACCCGAGGAAGGCCGCGAGCGTGAAGATAAAGAAAAGAAGCATCAGGTCCATGGCGGGAGGGGGACGGACGGATCAGGCGGAGGGTTTGGGAGCGAACTGGGGATGCACGATCAAGCCGTCGCGGGTGAGCAGGCAGCCCTTGAGGATTTCATCGGCGGGATCGAGACAGAGGGACTTCGTCGACGCGTCCCAGAAATGAGCGACCCATGCGGCGATGTTGGCGGCAAAGGCCTGCGAAGCGTGCGCAGGCACGAGGCGTTCGAGGCAAGGTTGCCCGAGGATGAGCACCCCGTTCGGCGTGGTGACATCGCGACCGGGGACGGAGCCTTCCACGTTGCCACCGGTGTCGATGGCGAGGTCCACCACCACGCTGCCCGGCTTCATGCCGGCGAGCATGGCCTGGGTTACGAGCAGCGGGGCTTTGCGCCCGAAGAGCTTGGCGGTGGTGATGACGATGTCAGCCTGAGCGCAGACCCGGGCCATCGCCGCCTGCTGGCGGGAGATCTGCTCGGGCGTGAGCGCCTGGGCATAACCGCCGGCGGCCTGACCGGTGGCACCGAGATCAATCTTGATGAATTTCGCCCCGAGCGAGCGGACCTGCTCTTCAACAACCGGCCGCGTATCGAAAGCCTCGACACGGGCGCCAAGACGTTTGGCGGTGGCAATGGCTTGCAGGCCGGCAACGCCGGCGCCGATCACAAAAACACGCGACGGCATGAGCGTGCCGGCCGGAGTCATCATCATCGGAACAATGCGGCCCAGGCGCGAAGCCGCCTGTAACACGGCAACATAGCCGGCCAGACTCGCCTGGGAACTGATCGCATCCATTTTTTGGGCGAGCGTGGTGCGGGGAATCATCTCCAGACTCACGGCGCCAACCCCGGCGGAGGCGAAAGCAGCAAGAATCGCGGGATCGTTAAAGGGGTCGAGAAAACTGAGGTGGACCGCGCCACGCTTCATGCGGGCAATGGACTCGGCAGGCGGTTTGCCCACACGGATCACCAAGTCGGCCTCGGCAAGGGCATTGTTCTCGTCCGAACGAAACACGACACCGGCGGCACGATAGTCCTCGTCGGGATGGAAGGAGCTCTCACCCAGACCGGGGGCCGCACACACGGTGAGACCCAATTGAACAAGCGTGGCGGCACTCGCCGGCGTAAGGGCGGTGCGGGCTTCGCCTGAAGCCGCACCTGATGGAGCGTAACAGAACATGCAGGGGTCGGGGCTTGGGATGAGGGAAACGCGGTTCGATAAACCGTTCCCATTCCATCCCTCCGGCGCAGCGGCTCAATGTCCAAGAATGGTCAAAACTTGGCATACGCTGCGCACGCGTTGGCCACGATGCCGCCGTCAGAGTGCTATCAGAGTCCGCCCATTCCTGCGACGAGGTCAGGCCTCGCTCCGATGATCCAGCTGCAGGTGGGGATGCCGGTAACGTTTTTCATGAATCGCATGCAACTCGGCCTCGGCCTCCAGCCAGATGGCTTCGTCGCAATGCGCGGGACAGCCGTGTTCAAGCCAAAGTTCCCGGGCCCGTTCGGCAATGGCTTCGTGGGTGACTGGCCGCTCGGTGGCCGGATCCGCGGCCGAAGAGAAAGAATGAGATGTATTACTCATGGCAGACGTGAAGGAGGGTTAATGGGGCAGACTGTTACGGTGACCAACGTCACCGCTTCGCTCTTTTAAGATAGCCCTATAGTGCTCGAATTCCAGCGGAGGTTCGCCTCCGATAGGCCTGTTTGTCCTCAATGGCGACTGAGGCATCTACAATGGCCCGGTCCAGGTGTTTCCAATGGTCCCCCAAAGAAAGGATCCCATGGACAGCCAGTTGGTTCGGTATTCCCAATCACGGGAGTTTCGCCGGACCTCGTTTTCAGAAACTGATCTTCTCGCCTACATCCAACGCCTACTCCGTCACTTTTCGCACTTGGGCGCGACGGGGCACGGTCTCGATGGTCATCACGTAATCCCCGTTGGTGAGTGGAAACAATTCCACCTTGGGATTGCTCCGCACAGGTGCGGCGCGATAAGTGCCCTTTGACACCACCTGCCAGCGTTGTCCGTCCTCAAAGACCAGGAGCGTCCCCTCCCTCCAACCGGACAAGGTGCCCGCGATCTTTCCACGCAGGATCTCCGGCGCCGCCGCTTTTGGCGTGATCGCCGCAACCCCCGCGGACGGACCGGTCTTGCTGGCTGCGACCAGTTCATCGAGCCGCATCCGCTCTTCGGGCGTGAGCTTGTCGAGCCCGGCCGCCTTGAAATCGTTTTCCGACAGCCCTTGGCTGAACCCCTTCTCGCCCGCGCCCGCCAGCGGGACACCAAGAAGACAACAAATCAGAAAAAGTCTCATCATCCCCCGCAGAACAATCCTCCACTTGCGCGGATGCAACGGCGTTTCACCTCTCCGCGCCCTCTGCGATTGATCAATCACCGACTTGGTCCGCTTGATTCCGCAACCGCCCGGTGCTTGCGAAAACCACCGCTCTCCGCGGGCGAAATCGTGAAATTCAAACGTTCACGCAATAATCACCAATCGACGCTTGCCAATGATTTTGGCGAGGCGTCACTTTGCCTCCCTCGTCAACGTTCCAATCGTCCTCGCATGGCCGGCCGCCTCTCCACTCTTCTCGATCCTTCCCGCATCCGCCTGCAGGTGCAAAGCAACAAGCGCACCGTGGCGCTCAACGAGGTTGCGCGCCTGCTCGACGGCCACCCCGACGTCACCAATTTCCAGGGTTTCTACAACGAACTGCTCGCCCGCGAACGCCTCGACACCACCTGCCTGGGCAACGAGATCGCCCTGCCCCACGCCCGCACCGAACACGTGCAAAATATCGTGATCGCCGTCGGCCGCAGCGACACCGGTGTGCTCTTCGAAAACAGCAACCAGACCGTCCGGCTGCTCTTCGTCCTCGGCACCCCCAAATCGAATCCCACCGATTACCTCCAGGTCGTCAGCGCCCTCTGCAAAATTTTCAAGGACCCCGCCAATCGCGAGGCCCTCATGTCGGCCGCCAGCCCCGAGCAATTCATCCAGGCCATCGTAACCGCCGAGGAAAAACTCCTCAATCCGGTCGCCTGAGCCGCAGACATCCAGTCGAAGGCAGAGTAGTGGGGTGACCGCCATGATTGGCGGATAAGTGTCCCGTGGCCCTGACGTGAGCTCAGGGAGTCCGCCCCGCAAATGTCCGCGCTCCCGTAGCTGCAACCGGCGGGCGGCGTGATCCCTTCTCGTCCTTCGCATCCATTGCGACCTTTGCGTCGCTGCGTTAACAAATCCGGCCCGCCCTTCGCGCAAAATCTGCGCACAGCCCGCCAAACCGCACGCAGCCCGCAGGCTCTTTTTTCGTCAGCATGGTCGCACGCCGGTCGCACGTGCACCGGCCCCGGCCTCCATGAGTTTCTCCTGTCCTCATTTCGATCCTCGCGCCGACGCATGCGAACGCGTGCGCGACCTTTGCGTGTGCGGACGCCCGGGTTGTGTGCTCGCGAGCAACTCCGTTTTTGCCATCGCTCCCGAACTTCCTCTCGCCGCGCTCCGTCCGGCTCAATCTTCCGCCATCCATCATGCCCTTCCGCATCGCCAAAACCCTCGTCGTTGAAAGTGGCCATCTGCTCACGAAACATCCCGGAGCCTGTCGCTTCCCTCACGGACACAGCCGCACCATCGAAGTGGTGCTCACCGCCGATACCCTCGATGCCCGCGACATGGTCTGCGATTTCAAGGCCCTCAAGCACATCCTCGCCGCGATCGTCTCCCGCTACGATCACAGCCTCTCGCTCAACACCGCCGACCCTCATTATGCGACCCTGCGCGCCACCTACGGCGATCACGTGATCCCCTTCGACAACGCCGATCCCACCACCGAGACACTCGCCCGCGCCATTTTCCAGGAATTGCGTCTCCACCTCACCGCGCCTCCCCTCGATCCCGCCTACCCCATTCCCTCAACCGTCCGCCTCGACCGCATCCGCGTCACCGAAACCGCCTCCAGCTGGGCCGAATACTGGGAGTGATAACCCCGTAAAACCAGATGGTCCTGAGCTTGGGCGCAGGATGCCCTGACCACTCACAGGCCCACCTTCTCAACGGCCCGCCCCGCTCACCCCCGGCTCCACCCCCAAGCCCAATTTGTCACTTAATAAGTGACAAGCCCCTCCGGCTGCCTGTCCACCCTCCCATCACGGACCAACCGTTTTTGTCACTTAATACGTTACATTTCCGGAAGCATCCCATCCTCCCTTATTCCCCTCAAACTGCCTCCCCAGTTTGAGCTTCATTGGTCCTTGGACATTGGTCATTGCTCATTTTCCCACATGTCCGATCTCACCGATCTCTATCAGTCGGTCATCCTCGACCACAACAAGCGCCCTCGCAACCGCGGCAAACCGCCCATTGCCAACCGCGTGGCCACCGGCGACAACCCGAGCTGCGGCGACAATTGCACCGTTTATCTGCACCTCACCGACGAAGGTCGCGTGGATGCGATCGGCTTCGAGGGCTCCGGCTGCGCCATTTCGCAAGCCAGCACTTCCCTCATGACCACGCAGGTCAAAGGCAAGACCGCCGCCGAGGCCGAGGCGCTCTTCAATGAATTCAAGCAGATCGTCACCAGCGGCCAGGCTCCCGAGGAAATCAGCGACCTCGCCGCCTTCGCCGGCGTCCACGCCTTTCCCGCCCGCATCAAGTGCGCCACCCTCGGCTGGCACGCCGCCCTCGAGGCCCTCAAGCAGCCCCCCTCCGTCTAACCTCGTTCTTCGTTCTGCCTCCGAACATTCGAACCTCAAGAACGGAGAACGAGTAAGAGAACGAGAACGACTTCCCGCTGGCGCTCCGCCTCTTCCGCTCCGACTACTCGCTACCCGCTACTCACTACTCGCTACTCGCTACTTCTCCCCTCCGCCGCCCGTGTCCCTCTCTCCCAATCTCCGCATCGACTTCCCCGCGCTCGACCAACACGTCGGCGGCAAGCCCCTCGTCTATCTCGACAACGGCGCCACCACCCAGAAGCCGCGCAGCGTGATCGATGCCGTCGCCCGCTTCTACGAACGCGATAATTCCAACGTTCACCGCGGCCTCCACGCCCTCTCCATGCGCGCCACCGACGGCTATGAGGCCGCCCGCACCCGCGCCGCCACCTTTATCAACGCCGCCCACCCGTCCGAGATCGTCTTCACCCGCGGCACCACCGAATCCATCAACCTCGTCGCCCAATCGTGGGGCCCCGCCAACCTCCGCCCGGGAGACATCATCCTCGCCACCGAGATGGAGCACCACTCCAACCTCGTCCCCTGGCAGCAACTCGCCCTCCGCACCGGCGCGACGCTCAAATACGTCCCCGTCACCGGCAACGACGCCGAACTCGGCCTCGACCCCGACGCCCTCGACAAGCTCCTCACCCCGCAGGTGAAGCTCTTCGCCTTCACCCACCTTTCCAACACCCTCGGCATCCTCACCGACGCCGCCGCCCTCTGCGCCAAAGCCCGCGCCGTCGGCGCCGTCACCGTCATCGACGCCGCCCAGTCCATCGGACACGAGCCGATCGACGTGCAGGTCATCGGCTGCGACTTCCTCGCCTTCAGCGGACACAAGATGGCCGGACCCACCGGCATCGGCGTCCTCTACGGACGTCGCCAGCTTCTGAATACGATGCCCCCCTACCAGACCGGCGGCGGCATGGTCAACGCGGTCACCTACGAGGGCGCCACCTGGAAACCCTCCCCCGAGCGCTTCGAGGCCGGCACGCCCAACGTCGCCGACGCCATCGGTCTCCACGCCGCCTTTGACTATCTCGACCAGCTCGGACGCCCCGCCATCGCCGCGCACGATTTCGCCCTCGGTGAACGCGCCTGCGCCGCCCTCTCCGAGCTCCCCGGCATCCGCATTCTCGGCCCCAAGCCCGGCCAGCCCCGCGGCGGACTCGTCAGCTTCGCCTTCGCCGACGTCCATGCCCACGACGTGGTCACCTTTGCGGACCAGGACGGCGTTGCCCTCCGCGGCGGCCACCACTGCAACCAGCCGCTGATGCGCAAGCTCGGCCTTTCGAGCACGACCCGGGCAAGCTTCTACGTCTACAACACCCCCGAAGAAATCGACGTCCTCGTCAAATCGATGCGCCGCATCCTGAAGTTCTTTGCCGGCTGAGGTAGGGCGGGCACTCCGCTGCCCGCCGCTCCGTCTTCAGCCCCGCCTCCACGGTATGCCCTCCCTCCCGCACCGCTGGAGCCTTGGTCACAACTACCTCGCCGGCATCACCGCCGGCGCCTGGTTGCGGCTCCTCCGCGAAAACCGCTTCGCCGTTTCCCCCGCCTACGCGCACCGCGCCGCGTTCGTCACCGTGTCCAGCCTGCTGAACTCGTGGCACGCACGCCGCGAGCACCGTCTCCACGCCGCCGGCATCGCCGCCACGCGTATCACGCAGCCTCCCGTCTTCATTCTCGGACACTGGCGCAGCGGCACCACGCACCTGCATAACCTCCTCGCGACCGACCCGCGCTTCGCGTTCGCCAACACCTATCAGGTCGTGAACCCCGCGACGTTCCTCACCACCGAAGAAGTCCGCGCCCGCCGCTTCGCCTGGATGGTTCCGCCCAAGCGTCTCATGGACAACATGGCGCTCAGCTTCAGTTCCCCTCAGGAAGAAGAATTCGCCCCCGCGCTGCTCTCCCTGCGCTCTATGTATCTCGGCATGTCGTTCCCCGATCGCATGCCCTATTACGAGAAATTCCTCACCTTCGACGACGCCGAACCCGCCGACCGCGAAGCTTGGAAATCCGGCCTCCTCGATTTCTGCCGCAAGCTCACCTACCTCCACGGCGAACACCGTCCGCTCCTCCTCAAATCCCCGCCCAACACCGCGCGCGTCCGCCTCATCCTCGAACTGTTTCCCGACGCCCGCTTCGTCCACATCCACCGCCACCCGCACGAGGTTTACCGCAGCCAGCTCCACTTCTACGAAACCGTCCTCTGGCACACCTACCTGCAAAAGCCCGACCACTCCACGCTCCCCGACGTCGTCCTGAAACGCTACCGCTCCGTCTTCGACGCGCTCTTCCGCGACATCCCGCAAATCCCCGCCGGCCGCTTCCACGAACTCTCCTTCACCGACCTCGAACGCGACCCCGTCGGCGTAGTTGAAAAAACCTACACCGCCCTCGGCCTCGCCGACTTCGCCTCCGTGCGCACCCCGCTGTCCGACTACGTCTCCACCCTCCGCGGCTACGAGAAAAACACCTTCGCGCCCCTCGACGACACTACCCGCGCCCGCGTCAATCTCGCCGCCGCTCCCGTCCTCGCCCGCTACGGCTACACGCCATGAGCAACTCCCGCGCTCCCTCGCCCGCCGCCCTGCCCGTCCTCGGACACGCCCTCGCCTTCAAACGCGACCCGCTCGGCTTCCTGCAAAAAACCGCCCGCGACCAAGGCCCCGTCGCCCGCCTCCGCCTCGGCCCGTTACTCTATCACCTCGTCAGCGACCCCGCGCTTGTTGCGACCGTCCTCCAAGACCGCGCCGACCGCTACGTCCGCGACACCCGCAGTTCGCGCAACATCCGCCTCGTCACCGGCGAAGGTCTCCTTTGCTGCGAAGGCGATACCTGGCGCCGCCATCGCCGGCTCGCCCAACCGATCTTTCACCACCGACGCATCATGGCGCTCGCTGAGATCATGCTGCGCACCTGCGAGGAATCCGCCTCCCGCTACGCCTCCGCCGCCGACTCCTCGCAACCGCTCGACCTCGCCTCCGAGATGAGCCGCCTCACCTTCACCATCGTCGGCCGCTGCCTCTTCGGCTCCGAACTCGGCCCGCGCGCCACCGACGTCGAACAGGCATTCCCCGTCCTCCTCGAAGAACTCTTCAACCGCGCCCAAAGCGCCGTCTCGCTCCCCATCTGGCTGCCCACGCCCGCGCACCGCCGTTTCCAACGCGCCATCGCCACCGTGGACGACGTGGTCCGCACCGTCCTCGACGAACGCCGCGGCGCCACCGCCGACCGCCCCGACTTGCTCAGCCTCCTCCTCGAAGCCCGCGACGAAGACGGCTCGCGTCTCTCAGAACAAGAAGTCCGCGACCACATCGTCACCTTCCTCCTCGCCGGACACGAGACCACCGCCAGCGCGCTCACGTGGACGCTCTGCCTTCTCGCCACGCACGCCGACACGCTCCACGCCGTCGAAGCCGAACTCGACGCCACGCTCCACGGACAACCCCTCACCCTCGACGCGTTGCCCAAACTCACGCACCTCGACGCCGTCCTCCGCGAAAGCCTCCGCCTCTACCCCACGATCTGGATCGCCGAACGCCGCGTCACCCAGGACGACACACTCGGCGGCTTCGACATCCCCGCCGGCTCGACCGTCGTCATCTCACCCTACGTCACCCAACGCCTCGCCTCGCACTGGCTCGACCCCGATGCCTTCCGCCCCGACCGTTTCCTCGGAGACCGCGCGACCCGCACCCTCGCCAAAGACGGCTACTTCCCCTTCGGCGCCGGCCCTCACCAATGCATCGGCCAGCACTTCGCGATGATGGAAGCCAAGATCGCCCTCGCCTCCCTCCTCAGCCGCTTCCGCGTCCACCTCGCGGACGAAAAACTCCCACCCGCCTGGGCCGGCATCACCCTCCGCCCCCAATCCACCGTCCCCATCCGCCTCACCCGCCGCTGATTGGCCGCCAAATGTAGCCACGCCCGTGCCGGGCGTGTTCCGGGCTGAACCGCCCACCTGGGAGCGGCGGCAATCCTGCCGCCGTAACCTCGAACCCTCCGCCGACCGTTCGTAAATCGAGATCGGCCCACCGCGAAAGCTCGGCCCATTCGCGTAGTAGCGCCCCCCGTCAACCGCCCGAAAATGTGAGACCGAATGGACGAAAAAGTAGCAAGTAACCGCCCGACGCCATTGCTCGCCCGACATCTCTAGAAGCGGCGACCAGACCAAACAATCAGTGAAGCCACCAAACGAGGAACGGAGCTTT
This sequence comes from Rariglobus sp., assembly GCA_029266495.1. Lineage (GTDB taxonomy): Bacteria > Verrucomicrobiota > Verrucomicrobiia > Opitutales > Opitutaceae > Rariglobus. Next base: position 19,555 of record JAQSWS010000073.1, read on the forward strand.
AAAAGTAGCATGTAGCGGTCGAATCCCGTGCACTCCTTGGTAATCTCGATCTACTACGATGTTCTCTTGGCGCGGAAATTCATTTGCTACCCTTCGGAAGATAAAAGAGTGCGTTGCTACCTATCCGGAACTATCGAACTACGTCAGTTATCTGGATCTGCTGGAGCGAGGATTAAGAAAGGAAGCGCTCAAACACCTAGAGGATTTGCTCTCCATCCTCGGCTCCCTGCCCGTCGAAAAGAAGAGGTCTTTCGCTAGCCTTCTCTGTCGCGAGACAAACGTAGAATCCAGTCACAGGCTCATTCCCGAGCCTTTGCACCGTCGCTTCATCTCTCCTGTCATCCATGAATGGAAACGGGCAGAACCTCAAAATCCCGAGCCATTTCGCTGGACATCCGATTTGTCCGATCTCGTCCATGCCTTGGAGCTGGATACGTCGTGTGATCAAACGCGCAGGCGTCTCATTCTTAGAATTCTAGGGTATGTCGGCGTTTCGATCCACGAGCTTCCTAGCGGTTACCTCGGAGTCGTTGAGGACGATTACGACTTACTCCGCATCGCCAAGCGGGAGGCGGAATTGCTGAAGGACGTGGTCTTACGAACAGCCTACTTAAAAATGATCGAAGAAG
>JAQSWS010000152.1 GCA_029266495.1 Rariglobus sp.
GATCGGTCGATGTAGTCGATATCATTCCAGGCGCCCTGCACGGGCCGGGTCTTTGTGCCGGGCGTTGCGTCATCGGAACCAAAGGGCGCGCGTATGACGATATAACGGCGCAAACGATCGTGGAGACGTTGCAAGTCAGGGGAAGACATTGGAGTCAGCGCAGGCTCGCATCGATGCAGCGGATGCGCAATTCAATGAAATATGAACAGGTTCATATTTATGGAGGGAGAAGGGACCGGAGACGGACCGCCATGAATGCGCCTACATTGCGCGATGTCGCGCGGGAGGCGGGCGTGAGTCTTGCCTCGGCGTCTTATGCATTGCGCCGGCACCCGACCGTGTCGGCGGCGACGCATCGCCGGGTGGAGGAGGTGGCCGCGCGGCTGGGTTACCGGTTGAACCCGCAATTGGCCGCGTTCATGCAGGCGCGGAGGGTGGGGCGCTCGATGCAGCGCGATGCAGCCATCGCGCTGGTGCACAGTGGTCCGGCGGCGGACCTCAACGGAAGCTATTATGCCGGGACCTGCGCGCGCGGATTAAACGCGGTCGCGCAGGAGCGCGGCTATGCGATCGATGTCATCCGCTGGCAGAATGACCGGAAGGACGCCACCGGGCGGCTGGAACGGATGCTGATTCAACGCGGCATTCGCGGACTCATCCTGGTGCCGCCGCACAATGTCGGCCGCTGGACGCTACCGCTGGATTGGACGCGATTTTTCGGGGTGACGCTGGATTACTCCCTGACCGGAGCGCCCGTGCATCGCGTCATGGACCATCATGCTGTCGACCTCGGCATGGCCTTGGAAAAAATAAAAGAGGCGGGCTACCGCCGGCCCGGTCTCGTGATGAATGCGCTGAACAACGAGCGCACGCACAAGATGCGCCTTGGAGCGTTCCTTGCCGGCGTGCGCAACGATTTCCCGGAAGCCGCCCCTCCGTTGATGATCGGAGGCGGTCAGGATGTGAAGAGGCAGTTGACCCAATGGATGAAGATCCACCGACCGGATGTGATTCTCTCTCCCGAGAGCAATATCCGTCAAAAGATGATCGAGGGGAGGCTCATGCAGGCAAAGGACACGGCATTTGTAAGCCTGGCGCTTTACTCAGGAAGCAGCGCGGGTTTCACGGGCGTGGTGATTGACGCCGAAGGCATCGGGCGCACCGCGGGGTTTTTGCTCATGTCCTTGCTCGAGGATGCGCGAAACGCGAAGGCGCTGAAGCCGCAAACGATCCTGCTGGAAAGCGCCTGGACGGAGAGCCGGGAAAGTTTTCCCCCGGTCAACGTGCGCGGACGATAGCACGCAGGCGACGATCCTTAGCACAGAGATGGCGTTTTGAACGTGCCCGCCGCGAAATAGAATCGCCGCCACCCGGGTGGCGGAGCTTGTCTTGCCGGCACCATGATCATTGCAGACCTCGCCAAACTTCCCGGTGGAACCTTTCCCGCGCGCCGATGGGGCCGCGGACTTGTTGGACAGGGCCCGCAGCCCATCCAGGCTAAGGGCTTTTCGATGGGTTACTCCATTCTCGAAGCCAAGGGCGGCCAGGTGCCCTGGCACAATCAGGAGCAGGAAGAGGTCTATTTTATCGTGCAGGGCGAGGGACAGATTTGCGTCGATAACGAATGCTCGCCGATCAAAGCCGGGCAGGCGGTCTACATGACGCCGGGCAAGTTTCACCAGCTCACCAACACGGGCGACGAGCCGATGCACATGATCTATGTGTATTGCCCGGGAGGGGACGTGGCGCACTGGCGGCAGGAACTCAACGGCACTCTGCCACCTGCCGGCAAGGACGGTATTCCTCCGCTGCCCGCCGGTGCCCAGCCCCAATGGCTTGGCACGACGCCCAGTCCGAAGATCGAGTGACCGGAGGGATTGGCTGCCTCATATCTGGGGCTAAGCCGGACGGGGCCTATGAGCGTGGAGAGTCCTCAACTCCCTGAGTTCACACTCAGGGCCATACCGGAAGCGTTCAGGCCCTTTAATGCGCGACTATGATGGAACCGGGTGCCGGGTTGCGGTTTCTGAGCAGTTTGGTCCCTTTGAATTGCATGATTCACCTGCACAGAGGCCTTTACCCGCTTATCCCATGAAATCTCCCTTGATTCCCGCCGGTGTTGCGCTGGTGGTCTGTTTATTTTCGGGCTGCACCACGGTGAATGAAACCGGACGTTCCCAGCTCATGCTTGTCTCGCCGGCGCAGGAGGCCCAGATGGGGCTTGCCGCCTTTGCCCAGATCAAGAAAGAGGAAAAAATCTCCAAAGATCCGGAGTTGAACGCCCGGATCAAGCGCATCGGCAAACGCATCGCGGCCTCGGTTGGCAGGGAAGTTCCCAATGCCAAGTGGGAGTTCGTGGTTTTCGACTCGCCGACCGTCAATGCCTTCGCCCTGCCTGGGGGAAAAGTCGGTGTCTACACCGGCCTGATCAAACTCGCCGCCAGCGACGACGAGATCGCCATTGTGATGGGCCATGAAATCGCTCACGTGACCTCGCGCCACGGCGCGGAACGCACGTCGCAGAATTACGCAATCGCCGGCGTGGGTCTGCTCGCCGCCATTGGCATGGAGGTCAAGGACGTGGACCCCGCGAAACGCAACATGGCACTCGCCGCCTACGGAGTCGGTTCGCAGGTCGGACTGGCCCTGCCGTATTCACGGCTGCATGAAACCGAAGCGGACTCGGTGGGGCTCCGGTTTGCCGCCGGCGCGGGTTACGATCCACGGGCGGGGGCGACTTTCTGGAAAAAAATGGCCGCCAAGGGGGGCGCGAAACCGCCCGAATTTCTTTCCACGCATCCGTCGGACGCCACACGCATCGCCAATCTGGAGCAGCTCGCCCCCAAATACATGGATTTGTATAAGCAAAGCCGTGCGCGCTATGAGTGATGCCGGACAGTTGTTTCGGACGCCGGATTCCCAGGCCTGTATTAGCTGATCGGATACGGTTCCTCGGTCTGGATAGTCCATTGATTGTCCAGACGCCGGGTGAGATCGAGCGGATCACCCACGACGACTTTCCCGCGCGCCACCTGATACGCCCACACTTGGAAATAGCTCAGCGTCGCACCGCCAAAAATCGTTGAGAAGGCGCCGTCCACGGCGTCCTGGCCGCAGGAAATCTTGATCCGGCCGATGCGCGGCACATGAAAGCGTGCATCCGTCGTGAACCAATGACCACCGAGGTTCACCTCCGCATAAGCGTGAAAATCCATATGGTTGCCCGGGTCGGGGAATCCGATGTCGGGGAGATGTCCCGTTACGTAACGCGCAGGGACGTTGAACGTGCGATTAAGCGCGACCGTGAGATGGGCAAAGTCGCGGCATACGCCGTAGCCGCGTTGCAAAATGTCCCACGCGGAGAGATCGGCCCGACCGGACATGAGGCGATACTCGATATTGTCATGCAGCCATTGGCTGATTGCGGTGACACGGGGAAGACCATGCTCCACCTGGCCGAATTTCTCCCAGGCAAAGCGTGTCAATTTGTCGGAATCGCAATAGCGGCTGGGGAGGGTGTAGCGAAAGAGCCCGGGCGGCAATTCCCCCGGAGTGAGCGGACGGCCCACGGGAATGTCGTGGTTATCGGGCCGTGAAGAAATCGCCACGATGGCGTCGTGGCGCAGATAATGGGTGCCGGCGGACAGGTTGACCCGCAGGACCCGGTTACCATGGCTGTCGGTGAATTCGTCGGCGGGGAGATTTTCCCCGATCGTCAACGCTTCGAAAATGACCCGGTGGTTGCGATCGGGACGCGGCTGTAGATTCAGGAGCAGCGTAGCCGGGCCTGTCGCCTCGTAGGCGAGGTTGCAGCCGACCCGCACCGTGATATCAAATTCCGGCGCAGGCAGGACTGAAATCACAGACGTGCCAGTTCTTCGGGCGTGGCGAGCAGGTAGCTGATCTTGCCCTCGGCAACCTCGCGTAGAGCGGTGTCTTCCGGGGAGAGTTTTTCCAGCGACTCGACCAGGGGGCGGCTTCCGCGGCGGAGTTGTTTTACGCGGCGTGAGACAACGTTGATCAGGATGTTGGGGTCGTCGATGATCTTGCGGGCGGCGGCCAGGTAATCGTCTCTCATGGGTGTGTGGATTGAGTCAGCCAATCCGGGTGATCGGGACGATCGGTGACCGTCTTTGCTTGGCTGGTTCGACAACTTAGAAATGCGTGGCTGAAAAGACGATGTATATCTTTGGAATGCGGACCGGCTGCAGGCGATGGGTTGCGCGGCCATGCGCTTAGCGCCGGTTATATCTGACGAATCAAATATCCGACTAGCGCACGTTCACGGAATCCTTCACCGTCGCGGGCATGTTTGACCCTGTTGAAAAGCTGAAGGAATTCATCCGTCACCCCAGTGTATCCGCCGATCCGGCCTTCAAGGCGGGGATGAAGGGCGCACTCGATTTCACGACCGATCTGCTGGCGTCCATCGGGTTCAACGTTGAGGTCGTCAGGACCGATTTGCATCCGATCGTCCTTGCGACGCGTGGAGATAACCCGGCCTGGCCGCACGTGATCATCTACGGCCACTATGACGTGCAACCCGCCGATCCTCTCAACCTTTGGAAGAGCCCGGCCTTTGAACCCGAAATTCGAGGCAACCGGCTTTATGGTCGCGGCGCGGCCGATAACAAAGGGCCGTTGATGACCCATATCTCCGCGGTGGCGCGGTTGCTGGAGCGCCGGCCCGACCTGCCTTTGCGCATCACGTTCATGATCGAGGGTGAGGAGGAGATGGGCAGTCCGAGTTTCCCGAAATTTCTTGAGGCCTACAGCGGGCGTTTAAAGAAGGCGGATTTCGTATACCTGTCCGACACGGGCATCCCCCGTGCAGACCAGATCGTGATCACGTGTGGCCTGCGCGGCCTGGTCTTGTGCGACGTGGTGGTGACCGGGGCGAAGAGCGACCTGCATTCCGGTTTGCATGGCGGCGTGTTGCGCAACCCGATCCAGGCGGTCGCGGAGTTGTGCGCGTCATTGCACACCCCCGACGGACGTGTGGCGATCGATGGCTTCTACGACGACGTCATGCCGGTGGAGGAGTGGGAGCGGGAGCAGATCCGCAAGCTGGGCACTGACACAGAAGAGTATCGAAAATTCCTTGGTATTCCCGCCTTCCATACACCGCCAGGCTACACTCCGTT
>JAQSWS010000074.1 GCA_029266495.1 Rariglobus sp.
GGCTTGGATTCAGGTATCGGCGGAAAGCTCACTGCGACTGTGGGTGAACGGACGGCTGGTTCACTCCGGTCCGCCGCGCGAGGTGCCGCCGTATTTCTATTTCGATACGGTGGATCTGCATCCGTATCTCATCGAAGGTCGCAACGACATAAGAATTGTTGCGCACCACCAAGGCAGGGATTCGCAGAGTTACCAGGCGGGGACGCCGGCCTTGCTGATCGCGGGGCGTGCCGGCGCCGAAGACCTCGGAGATCCGACAGGTTGGCGGGCGCGACGGACGGCGCGCTACCGGCAGGATGCGCACCGGCTGTTTGGCTGTCTGGGGTTTTCAGAACACGTGGAATTCGCGGCGAAGGATCTGCCGTGGGGAGACGTGTGCACGGTTGCGATGCATCCATGGGCGGAGCGGCCGGTGGCGCTGGCGCGCGATCTGCCGGCGTGGCGCGAGAGCGTGCTCCGTCCGGTGGCGCAGGAGGCGCGTGACGGCGGCTGGCTCATCGACATGGGCATGGAAGTGAGCGGCTACATCGAACTCGACGTGCGCGCGGAACGAGCGCTGACGTTGGCGATTTCCTATGCCGAAGCGCTCATCGACGGACGCGTGGACGCGACGAAGGCGGGGATGAATTACAGCGACCGGTTGGAGTTGATTGCGGGCGATGCCTCGTGGCGCAGCTATGAGAAACGGGCGTTTCGCTTTTTGTTTTTAGATCAAGCGGTCGAGGTGCCCGGGCTGCGCGTGATCGAGCATACCTGGCCTTACGAACCGCGTTGGATGGTCATGGGTGGTTCGCCGTTGGTGAAGCGCATTCGCGAAGTGTCGGCGCGCACGATCGAGCTGAATACCGAGGATCTTTTGACGGACTGCCCGTGGCGCGAGCGGGCGCAGTATCTTGATTGCCAGCACTACATGGGCGCGATGTTGCGGCTCTTCGGAACGCTGGAGCCGGTGCGGAGGTTTCTGCATCAGTTCCCACGCGGGGCGGACGCGACCGGGTTGCTGCGCATGTGTTACCCGTCGCCGGGCGGCACGATGGTGATCCCGGATTTTTCGATGTCTTATGCGGTGCTCTTGAAGCGTTATCTGGAGTTGAGCGGCGACGTGGAGACGGTGCGAAAAAACCTGCCGCTGGCGGAACGCGGCGTGGGCGTTTTTCAGAAACACGAGGACGCGGACGGGCTGCTCGTCGACGTGCCCGGGTGGATCTTTTTGGACAACACCTTTGAGTTGCCAAAATTCCCGCGGAGCGCGGGGCTCAACGCGGTGTATCACGGCGGACACCGCGCGCTTGCGGACCTGGCGCGCGCGTGCGGAGAGCCGGGGCGCGCGATGGAGTTCGAGGCGAAGGCGGCGCGGTTGCGGACGGTGTTTCGAAAAACTTTTTTGCGCGAAGGCCGGTTGCTCGACGCAGATGCGACGCCGGAGCACGAACGACACCGTCAGTGGGTCTATCATCATGGCTCCGGCAAGGGGGGGAGTTTCCGTTTGCGCACGGAGTTTAAAAAGGCGGCGGCGGAGCCGCCGTTGCGGCTCGCGGTGCACGGCGGGGCGCGGGTGTGGATTGATGGCATCGAAGTCGCCTCGATTAAGGAAGGAGGTTCATGGACGCGGTCGGCAATCTATCAACCGACGATTTTGCCGACGCCGAACGACACGTCGTGGCACGTATTGGAGATCGACGTGGAGTGGAACGGGATTGATTGGGAGTGTTACCTCTCGTCACTCGGCGGCGTTGAATGGCGTGACACGCATGTGGACGGACGCCCGGCCGAGTTGCGCTTGAATCCATGGCCGTGGCTCACGCAGACGACGGTCGGCTACGCGGCATATCATGGATTGTTGGAGCACGACGAAGCCGTGACCCTGCTGAAGGCATGCCTGCCGGCGCGCTACGAGTTTCCCTACGCGAAACGCACGACGCCGTTTTTCGCAAAGATCGGCGGGGCGGGGAAGCAACCGCGCATCCTACCATGCAACGTGCCGGCGAGCATGTATCACTTTTGCCACGCGTTGAAACGTTACGGCCTCGCGAACGAGGCGCGGGCGTTGTTGCTGCCGATCTACGAAGGCATGCTGGACCGCGGAGCGACGACGTGGTGGGAGGAGTGGAACACCGGCTCCAGCCTGTGCCACGCGTGGGCGAGCTTCGTGGTGGAGTTCTTGGACGAAGGGTAAGGCGAGCGAGACCGTGATCGTGGCAGGCATGGGACCATGCGATTTTGCAGGAATCGCCTCCGGCCTGCCTGGCCGGTCAGGGCAGATAGGCGCCGGCTTCGCGCAGACGGGCGCGGAGCTCGGCGGTATCCACCGCATGGACGTCGGGCGTGGCGGCCTGCGCGGCCAGGGCGGCGGCGAGACCGGCAGCTTCGCCCATGGAGAGGCAGACGGGCATCACGCGGATGCTGCCGTGAACGACGCGTTCGACGGAGATGTTACGGCCCGCGACGAGGACGTTGCGCAGGCCCTTGGGCGTGAGGCAGCGGTAGGGGATGCCATGGGATTCGCCGGGCTTGTAATGTTCGAAGCGGTGTTCCGCCACACTGATTTTTTTGCGGGCCTCCTCCGCGGTGGTGTGCAGGTCGATGAAGTAGGCGTTGCGGCAGATTTCGTCGTCGAAGGTCCGGCGCGTAAGCCAGTCATCGAGCGTAAGCACGTAATCGCCGATGATGCGGCGGGTTTCACGGATGCCGACCTGGGTGCCGGTCATGACGAGGAAAGATTCGGCGAAGGCCGCCGGTGCGAACTCGGCGAGCGCGCGGCTGTAGGCCTCGGCGAGCCGGCGGCCGTCGCGGGCGGCCTTGGAGACGCTGGCGGGATCGGTGTTGTCCACGTGGAAGAGATGGCCCGCGTTGAACCCCTCGGTGCCGGGCCCGATTTTATTGTGGCACAGGTGGGTGTCCGGAATTTCAGGATACCGTCCGGAGGCGAGGATGGCGTGGACCGGACTGAGCGGATCACCGCCGAAGAGCCGGCCGGGGAGCGCCTTCAGGCCGGCCTCATTGACGTTGCTCAGGACGAAGCAATGCGTGGCGGGCTGCAGTTCTCCGGCTTCGTCGCCTTTCTGGAACGAGGCGCCGGCCCAGGCGGCGAGATCACCGTCGCCGGTGCAATCAATGTAAACGCGGGCTTGGAGCGCGCGCAGACCGCCTTTGTTGGAGATGACCACCGCCTCGACGTCACCGGCGGCGTTGCGCTCCACGGAGGAAAGGAAGGTCTGAAACCACACCTTCACGCCGTGTTCCTCCATGAGGTCGTCGTAAACGCGCTTGAGCTGCTCGGGGTTGATGGCGACCCAGTCGAGTTGCTCCTTGGGAACGTGAGGCGTGCCGCGCTGCGAGGCGCGGAACACCTTTTCGGCGAGCCCCCGGTAGATTATCTGCTTTTTGTCGGAAAACGGACACCAGGCCGGCACCAGCGCGGTGGTGCCGCTGCCGCCGAGCGACTGGGTTTGTTCGAGCAGCAGGGTGCGGGCTCCGGCGCGCGCGGCGGCGGCCGCGGCGGTGCAACCGGCGGGACCTCCGCCCACGACGATCACGTCCCAGCCTGAATCGATTTCGAGTGAACGGGAGAAAGCAAGGTGAGGCATCGGGCCAGCGTGCGGACGAACTGCCGGGACGGCGAAAGGTCTCGATTTAGAAATATCATGACTGATATCGAAATATCATGGTTTCAATGCCGCCACCGGACCGCTCGCTGCACGAATGGGCGAGTTTGCAGACCGAGTTGATCTGGGTCTACGACCAGGTGGTCGCCCCGGAATTCCTCCATCAGAGCACGGTGGGCGGACGCACCGGCTATTGGGCGAGGTATGTGCGCAAGGGAAGGGTTGTGCTGACTGGCACGGGCGGCCGGACCGTGGCCGGGCCTGGTCAATGGCTGACGGGAGCCCGGGAGAAGGGGACGGTCGATTTCACGGATGACGCGCATATCCTCTCGATCCATTTTATCTGTCAGTGGCCGACGGGGGATAATTTTTTCGTGAAGACGGGCGGTCGGATCATTGAAGATGCGGAGTGTCCGGGATTGCGAAAGCAGGCGGAGGTTTTGGAGCGCAGTGTGCGCAAGCGGCAGGGCGCCTGGGTGGGTTATGCGCACGAGCAGGCGGCGTATCCGGATTTTTTGCGGCGGCAGGCGCTGTTTGTGAACTGGCTGGCGACGTGGTGCGAGGCGCTCGTCGCGCAAGGATGCAGGCCGGCGTATGGCGGCAGCGGTGACGAGCGACTGACGCGGGTGGTGCGCCGGCTCAACGAGTCGCCGCTGGCGGCGGGTTTTCCCAAGGCGTTGTTACGGGCGGAGGCGAAGCTCAGTCCGGGACAGTTGGATCTGAAGTTTGCCCAGACCTTCGGATTGAGTCCGTGGCGTTATTGGGAGCGCCGGCGGCTGGAACATGCGAAACGGCGGCTGGCGCAGATGGAGATACCGGTGAAACAGGTCTCCTATGAACTGGGATTCAAAAGCGACGCCCACTTCGTGGCGTGGTTCCGCCGGCTGGCAGGAGACGCACCGGGGCGGTTCCGGGTCAAGCCGATGGAGGCGCGGTGAGAGGGAAAGCAGCCTCTATTTGGCGGTGAAACCGGCTTCAGTTTCCAGACGCAAGAAACGGGAGCCGGCTGGCGGCTCCCGTTCGATTTGGAATGCACCCGATCCTCGCGGCGAGGATCGAGGTCATCTTCCCGATTTTATTACGGTGCGAGGGTTAGGCTCAGCTCCGGAGCCGTGGCGGTTTCGCGGGAGCCAAAGCCGACGACGTAGGCGCTGCCCGAGGTGGTGCCTTTCAGGACGAAGGTCGCGGCGGTCGCGCCGGCGGTCTTCTGTTGCTGGATGTAGCTGGTGACATCCAGCTCGTAGACCGTGCCCGTCGCGGCATTGGCCGGAATGGTGACCGTCACCAACGCGGAGGCCGCGGAAGCGGGTTTGACGTTCCAGGTCAGTTCACCCGTTGGGTTATTGTCAGTGCCGCCATTGCCTTCGATCCAGCTCGTATCCGCGCAAGAATACAATGCGACCGGCGTTGCGGCAGTCGGGGAGGCGGTCAGGGTCAGGCGCAGCTTGCCGGAGGCCACCGTGCCGGACAGGCCGGAGATATCGAACCTCAGGTAGCTCCAGCGGGTATAGCCGCCGCCATCCAGTTTGACCAGGAGGGTGGGATCGTTGCCGGCGTTGGTGGTTGCAGACGCGCCGTCACGCACAAACGCATCCGCAACGGGAGCCAGGTTGGCGAACCCGGAGTTGTAGTGGAAGATGCCACGGCCACCGGTGCCAAGGAAGACGCTGCCGGCATTCTGGCGGTCACCGGCGAGGACGGGCGAACCTTCGATCGTCGGATCGGCCAGCTTAACCCAGGTTGTTCCCAGATTGTCGGAGCGATAAACGCCGGGAACAGCGCCTACCTTGCCGTAGATGTAGACCGCATAAGCGTATCCGCTGCCGGTGTTGGCTTTGCCAAAGCTGACGGCGAGCGCCGACGCGACGGTGGTGATCTTGGTCCAGGTGTCGCCTCCGTTGGTCGAACGCCAGAGGCCGGCGCCTTGCGGACCGCCATCGCAGAACCAAAGGTCATTGGCGGCAGGCGCGGCGACGAACTGGGGCGTGATCAGATTGAAGCTGCTGTTGTTGATGTAGCCGGCGGTGGCGACCCACGTTTGCCCGCCATCGGTGCTGCGGTAGGTCAAATGCCGGGTGGTGTTCGTGGCACTCTGCCAGGCGGCGAATTTCGAGATATAGAAATTGCCGTTCACCCGATCCGAGGCGAGCGGGAGCGCAGTATAAGATGCCGTGCCACCGTTGGTGTAGATGCCGCCGATCTGTGAAGTCGGACCGCCCGTGGAAACGGCCCAGGTCACGCCGCGATCCTTGCTGTAATATGCAGGGGTCGAGGTGCCGATGGGCAGCCAGACGAAATTACCTGCATCCGTGGCGGACACCACAATGCGTCCGCCGCCTGCGGTCAGCGCAGCGGGAGGCGTGGAGACATACGTATTGGCGCGACCGTTGAAGAGCGGACGGGTGTTCCAAGTCAGACCGGTTTCGGTCCAGGAGGTAACGTCATTCGCGTAAACGGCCACGGAGGTCGCCACGGTGTCGGAGGCGGTCAGATACACCCGCAATTTGCCGGTCGTGACCGAGCTGACGCCCGTGAGATCGAACTTCAGGTAGCTCCAGCGCGTATAGCCGCTGGCGGACGACATCTTGGTGTAGAGCGCGGTGCCGGTTCCGTCGTTGACGGCGCCGTAGGTGCCGTCGCGAGCAATGGCGTCGGCGGAAGCGAGCACGGTGGTGGAGCCGTTGATCAACAACTGCGGCGCATTGGCGCCTTCACGGGAGTTGAATGTCAGGCCGGAATTGGTTTCGTTGGAGTTGCGCAGGATCAGGGTGATCGGGCCGCCGAGGTGTTGTTTGAGATACGGAGCCACATCCCACTCGATCCAGGTATTGGCCGCTCCCGCGGCAACCGTGCGTTGCTCGATCTTGCCGAAGGTCTGCCAGGTGACGCCGCCGTCGAGGGAGAAGGTGCCGGTGCCGCCGTAGCTCGAACCTTCCGGCCGCACCCAGGTGGATGCCCAGACGTCCGGATTACTTTCGCTGAAATCGATACTGGTGAAGTTGCCGCCCGCCGGATCGTTGAAACGATTGCCGCCCGTTCCGTAAGGCCGGAGGGTGACGTCGCTGTAACGAAAGCCGCCGACATCCGCGATGCCGGCCACGAGCTTCGCGCCCGTGGGTGCGTTCTTGAGGGCGAGGACAACGGTTTCCTCCTGACCCTTCTGCAGGGTATTCCAAGTGGGCACCGGGGTGCCTCCGATATTTTGCGCGGTGCGCGTGCGGGAGGCGCCGAAGAAATCAGTGGCCCACAGTTCGTTGGAGTTGGTCGGATTGACCATCAGCGCCGCCGTCGCGCCGAACCAATAACCCGTTACCGAATAGATCCCGTCCGGCTCCTGGCGTGCGCCGAAACTGGACTGTAAAACCCAGTTGGCACCGCCATTGGTGGTGCGCCAGACACCGGTGCCGGCGGCGGGCGAATCAGCCACATAAACGATTTGGCTATTCTGCGGGTCAATCGCCACGCCGGTGTATTCCTTCGCCGGCAAGGCGGTGAGCTTGTCCAGCGTGGTTCCGGTGCGCGCCACTTTGTAAACACCAGCCGAGCCGGCGGTGACATACAGCGTGCCGTCGCTGGCAACCTGAGCGCGTCGTGCATAGAGCGTCGCTCCGGTCGAAACACTTAACTTGGTCCAGGTTCCACCTCCGTCGGTGCTGCGATAAACACCGCCCGTGGAGCCCACGGTGTCGTGAACGCCCGCGTAGAGGATCGTGGCGTTGGTGTTCTTGTCAGCCGTGACGAACATCACGCCGCCTTTGGCTCGGGGCGGGCTTTGCACCACAACTTCACCCCAAGGCAAGGCGGTCGCCGGAACGACGGTCCACACCCAGCTGCCGTTCGTCTGCCTGACGCCTTTTTGCAGGCCGTTTCCGCGCGAACCAAACCAGAGGATGTTTGAATTATTGGGATCAACCGCGAGGCGTTCACCGCACCAGCGAAACTCAGCGTTACCCTCTGTATTTACGACCGGGCTGTTCGGGATCACGTCCCACGTTTCGCCCTTGTCTTCCGAAACCCAGAGCGCGTCGCCGGAAGCGGTGTAGACGCGATCTAGATTGTTCGGATCGGTGGCGATGGACTCGACATTCATCACGCTCTCCGCGCCGGGGGTTCCAAACGGAACCTGGTAGTCGGAAAGGGAACGCCAGGAGCCGTTGTTGCCGTCGGCGGCCGGCACCCAGCGAAACGCGCCGCCGACATCGGTGCGGAGGTAGATCGCGCTGGCGTTGGAATTACTGACGATGCCGGTGACGTAGCCGCCGCCGCCGAGGGGAACCGTATCCCATGTCGCGGCGGATGCGGGTGAAACTGATGCGAGGGCAGCCAGGCTCAGTGCCAGGGCGGTTTGAACGAAACGCTGAGCGAGGCTCGGCTTCGGATGGTTGTGACGCGGAATCGCGCCGGGGAACCGGTTCGGGGTCATTGGGGTGGGGGTTGTTCGCTCGAGAAAAACGCCGGTGACGCGAGCGATTCGTTACCGGCGGTGCTGAAATCAAATCACCTCAGGCGAACACGCCGGATGGGGCACATGCCGGAGCTGACGGCGATTGCCGTAGCGCTCGAATGGGAACCAATGCCGGAGGAGGAACGGAGGGGTAACCGGTCTCAACTTCACGGACGCCACTTTACCGGGGCGGAAAAGCCTTGGCAAAGGACGCGGATGCGGACACGTCCGCATAGAAGCGTTTCGCATTCTTTTTATGACCATACGCGAAGTAGCCAAAGCACTCGGGCTCGGGAAAACCACGGTGGCCGCCGCGTTGCACGACAGCCGGAAAGTCAGCGTGGCGACGCGGGAACGTGTGAAGCAACGTGCGCGAGAACTCGGTTATATCGCCAACCCGGTGGCCTCGGGATTTCTTCGGCAGGTGCGTTCTCAAGGTGTCCGGCGTTACCGGGCCAACCTGGCCCTCGTGATACCGATGCATGCCGATTATCATTATCTGCAAGAGTTGATCAAAGGCGCTTCCGCCCGCTGCCGTGAACTTGGCTACGGTCTCGATGTTTTCCGCGCGGATTCCTACGAGCCGGAGAAGCTCACCCGGATTTTATTGGCACGTGGGATTCTGGGCGTGGGCATCGGCCCGCTCGACGATCCCGTGGGCCAGATCACGCTCGACTGGTCGCGCTTCGCCACCGCGGCGTATGGCTACACGATGGCGCGGCCTGCCATCCATCGTGTGGTTCCTTATCATCTCCATGGTATTCGCGATGCGTTTCGCGCGTGCATTCAAAAAGGATTCAAGCGCATCGGCCTCGCACTGCGGACTGGAGATGATCAACGGTCCGACCGTCTCTGGTCCGCGGGTTACATCGACATGCAACGCTCGTTGCCCGCGTCCCGGAGGTTGCGACCGTTGCTCGAAAGTGAAGCGGACTACACCAAGACGCGCATCCGCGATTGGCTGCGCAAGGAACGGCCCGACGTGGTCATCCTGCAGACGTCCGGCGATCTCTTGCGGACACTCGACGCGGCGAAAAAACTACCCTGTGTCATGCTTGATCTATTGCCGGATGATCGGGTCGCCGGCATCAACCAGCAGTTCAGCCGGTGCGGTGCTTTGCTCATCGATCTGGTGTCCGCCCAAGTCCTGCATAATCAGCGCGGCATTCCGGAGACGCCCACGATTTCCTTGGTGGAAGGTGTCTGGGTGGATCATCCGAGCTTCACGGTCGCCAAGAAGCCGTCGCGTCGAGATGCGTATTCAAACCGTGGGCACGATCCAATTTGAATGATTCGACCAATCAAAAGCCCGCACCATCGGATGGCGCGGGCTGGGATCGGGACGAGAGCGGGACGGTTATTGTCCGATGAACATGCCGCGGCCGTCGGTGCCGATGAAGACCTTGCCGGAATTCTGGCGGTCGCCGGAGATCGACAGGATCGGGATGTCGCTGGGCAGGTCGGCCATGGCAGTCCAACTGGTTGTGCCGTAATTATCGTTGCGGTAAACCTTGCGCAGGCCGCCGGGGTTGCTTTCTCCGTGGGCGTAAATGGTGTAGCCGGTGCCGGAGGGGTGTTTGCCGAACGAGACCTGCGAGACGCGGCCGATGGTGTTGATCTTGGTCCACGTGCCGCCGCCGTCGGTGGAGCGCCAGAGGCCACCTACGGGGAACGGGTTGTTGTTGTAGGTGCTGTCGTCGCAGACCCAGATGTCGCCACCGTCAGGATCTTGAGACGAGGCGGGGGCGGCGACGATCTGCGGCGTGCGCATGTTGTGGGTGCCGCCGTTGGAGACGTTGGTTCTGGGTGACCAGGTTTTGCCGCCGTCGATGCTGCGGTAGATCTTGTGCGCATCGGTTTCGAAGGTCGCGATGTAGAAGTGGCCGTTGACGCGATCGGCGGCGAGGTTGATGCCAGCCTTGTCGAGGTTGGCGCCGATGGTGTAGAGGCCGGCGATCTGCGAAGCGGGCGCGCCGGTAGATGCGCTCCAGGTCATGCCGCCGTCTTCGCTGTAACGGGCGGTCTGCCCGATGGGCAGCCATACCATGACGTCCGGATTGGAGGAGGAGATCGCGATGCGTCCGGCGCGGAGGCTGACGCCGCCTTGCCGGTAGTCGGGCTGCGACGAGAGGGGGCTGTTGGCCGCCGAGGAGTCGGTGATCGTATAGGCGCGGTTGTTGTAGGTCATCTCGCCGACAGGGGAGTTATCGGAGCCCCCGTTGCCTTCAATCCACGAGTTGGACGCACCGATGTGGACTCCCACGTCAAGGGTGCTCGTGTTGTTGGCGGACGAGTTGCGGTAGAGTTCAAGGCGCGAGTCGGCGATGGTCGCGACGCCGGAGAGGTCGAACTTGATGTAGGACCAGGCCTCGGTGTCGTAGTTGTTGCGGATCGCGAGACTGGTGGAGTTGCCGTAGTTGGTGGTCGGCGCCGGGCGGGAGACATAGGTATCGGCGAGGATCGGGAGGACGGTGGAACCATTGACCACGAGACGGGGTGCGTTGGCGGATTCGCGCGAGCCGAAGGACATGGAGGGCGTGTTCTCCCACCACGGATCTCCGCCGGCGACGACGAGGGTGACGGTGGTCACACCCTTCGCGCGCTGCTTTGCGAGGTAGGAGCCGAGGTCGAAGATCTCCCAGCCGGCGGTGGTGCTGTTGGGGATGTTGCGACGAGCGAGCTGGCCGAAGCGCCGCCAGGTGTTGCCACCGTCGGTCGAGACGCCACCGGTGCCGAAGGAGGTGCCGTCCATCGCCCAGGCGTAAACCCAGTGAGAGGGATTACCCTCGGAGAAGTCGATGCTGGTGACGTTTTTGCTGTAGGTGGCGTTGAGTCCGCCGCCATTGCTGTAGGCGCTGAAGGGGCCTTGGGCCACGTTGTTGGCGTAGCGAAAGCCCCCGACGTCGGCGACGCCGGCGAGGAGGCGGTTGCCGGTGGGCGCGTTGCGGACGGAGAAGACCACGGTCTCCTCCAGATTTTTAAGCAGGCGATACCAGACGGGCTGAGTGTTCACGGCGGTGTTGCCGATACGGTCGGCTTGGGAGGTGCGTTGAACGCCGTAGTAATCGCAGCCCCAGAGTTCGTTGACGTTGGTGGGATTGATCCAGAGCGCGGCGAGGTTGCCGAACCATTGGTATCCGATGGTCGGGCTGCCGTCGGGTTCCGACTGGTTGATGCGCGCGGCGCTATTGTTCAAGTTGTTGAAGGAAGCGGTGCCCTGGGTTTTCCACGTGCCGGCGGCGCCGCCCGAAGTGGAGCGCCAGATCTCGCAGGTG
Organism: Rariglobus sp.; assembly: GCA_029266495.1. Lineage (GTDB taxonomy): Bacteria > Verrucomicrobiota > Verrucomicrobiia > Opitutales > Opitutaceae > Rariglobus. The sequence goes on from JAQSWS010000074.1 coordinate 11,325, forward strand.
CCGTCGCTGACGTTGGCCACAGTGACGACGGAGCCGTCGGGGCTGATGGCGAGCGCGCGGTATGCGAGCGAGGCGGAGCCGGGTGTGATCGTGGTGACGGTGCCGGCGCGGGTCATTTTGAAGACGCCGCCCGTGCCGGTGACGTAAAGGGTGCCGTCGGAGGCGACGGTGGCGCGGGCAGGTTTCGCGAGGGTGATGCCGGGGATCTTGTCCCAGTTGACGCCGTCGGTGGTCTTGTAAACGCCACCGGTGCTGCCGGAGTAGTCATACACGCCGGCATAGGTGATCGTGGCGGCGCCGTTCTTGTCGCAGACAACGAAACGAACGCCTTTTGGTTTGCTGTTCGGATCCGGCTCGAACGTGCCGAGGGGAACCTCTGCGCTCGAAACCTGAGACCAGGTCCACAGGGAGCCGCTCTTCACACCCTTGATGAGTCCGGCGGTTTCCGAGCCATACCAGAGAAGGTTGGGGTTGTTGGGATCGACAGCGAGGCGTTCGCCACCGGCGCGGTCGCCGTTGCCGTTGATGGAAAAGTTGGGCGTGCCGGTGGTGATCTCGCTCCACGTGGAGCCTCCGTTTGCCGAGGCGTAGATGCCGGCGTTCGAGCTGCTCACGCCGGAGGAGTTGCCGACGGCGATGTAGAGGTTGCTGGAGTTGGTGGGATCGATGGCTGCGGACATCGTTTTGAGGAGGCCTTCGACGCTGTTCCATCTGGTGGTGGTGGGCACGATCTTGTCGGTGAGGTTAAGCCAGTTTTCGCCGACCGCGTTCCATTTGTAGATACCCCCGACATCGGTGCGCGCGAGCAGGGTGCTTCCGGTGGAGTCGCCGATGAGGCCGGTGACGTAGCCGCCTCCGCCGAGCGGAATCTGGGTCCACGCGGGGACGGTAACCGTGGTGTAGGCGAGCGTGGGTGGGTAGGGACTCACGGCTTCGGCCATCCCGACGAGGTAAACGCCGGACCAAGAGTAGGCGTCCAGATTGATTCGAAGAAACACATAAGCATCGGACGCACCGTCGGCGCGGGCGGTGGCGAGGCACGCGTTGAGGTAGGTCACCAGTGCGGTGTCGGAATTGGTGATGTCGGTATATGCGGGCGTGGACGGAACAAGGAAGTTGTCCTTGATCAGCGTATTGCCGGGGGTGGGATCGAGGGCGCCTTCATAAAAATCCGCGGCGCTGACGGTCGATACGACATCGTAACCGACGCCGTAGAGGTCGCCGTTGGCGGTCATGGTCGAGCCGAGACCGGTCCGAACCTTGTAGGTGACCGCGCTAAACTGTTGAGTGGGGTCGCTCAGGACGGCGGACGGAATCTTGAAGACGTGAATGACGCTGTGGCGGATACCGGAATCGGCGCCAAGGCGGCCGAAGGTGATGGTCTGGTTGGTGACAGTGCCATCGCTGTTGGCCTGGGCGTCAGAGGCTTCGCTGGTGATCGTGCCGGTGAGGGCGAAGGCGGAACTGCAAGCCATGCCTGCGAGAGCGAGGCACAACGCGGACAGGGTGGACCTGTGTAGTTTTGACCGGACTACAGGCCGGAGGGCTGGAGGTGTATTCATCGGGGGAACGCTTTCCGGAGAAATCGCGCCTTGGGGCTCCACTAAGCCCGGGGTTGGGCGAAGCAGGGGGTTGCGCCAGAAAGTATCCCACTGGAATCCGGCACGGAACGGAGACTCAAGGTCGGCCGACCGGTCACATTTTATTTAAATTCAGTTATTTAAACAAATCTGAAGCCGCCTCCATACCGACGGGGCGTCGGGTCTGACGACCGCCTCGTCGATACGCTCCTCGCCGCCGGCGTCCAGCCATGGGTCACCCTTTCCACTGGGACTTGCCCTACAAACTCTATAACCGCGGCGGCTGGCTCTATCCCGACAGCCCGCAGTGGTTCGCCGACTACACGCGCACCATCGCGTAGCGATGGTAGTGATCGCACGCCACCGTGCCGGTGTGGCCCTCGAAGGTGCGCCCGGGGGGCAAAACATGTCCCACATGCAGAGGCCGTGGCCGCACCCCCAGGCGAAATGATCAGGGAAACGATTCGTAGTGATGGGCTGGCGAAGGGGCGCAAAAAAAGCGCCCGGGTGAGACGGGCGCTTTTTTATCGTGTCGAAACTTGAGCACGGATGAAGCGACCAGCGTGTCGCTTCTTTTAATCCAGAGGACTGACGCGAGCGTTTGACTACACCCAGACCGAGAACGGCGAATCCGGCGAAAGCCGCGTAGGTGGAGGGTTCGGGGATGGTGCCCAGGGTGACGTTTACGTTGTCGATGTTGAACTTCATCGACGAGCCGCCTTCGCCGATCAGGATGCGATCGAAGGTGAATGCACTGATCGACGTCGCGCCGCTGGTGGCCGTGAAGCTGTTGCCATCAATGGTGGAACTCAGGGAGAGGGCGTTTGTGCCCGTGCGGGTGAGTGTCATCGAAAACGTGTGGCTGACCGTGTCGTTGATCGAAAACGCCGAGGCGGGTGAAGTGGCGAACCCGACGGAGGTGCCCGATGTTACGTCGGGATTGGCAAACCGCACGAAGCCGCCGGGCGCGGTGCCACCGGTGCCGAGATTGAACGTGTATCCGTGGGTGGAGGTGCCCAGGCCGATGCGCAGGCCGGCGTCGCTGGCGCCGGGTGTGGTGGTAAAGCGAAAGTCAAACGACAGGGTGATGGACGCGCCGTCGCCGCCGTTAGTGAGGGCCGTGGCGTTGACGAAAGCGCCCTTCAGCACGTTGAATCCGTTGTTGCCAGTCTTGATCAAGGCATTGGTGGTGTTGCCGGACGAAGCGAACGCGGCTACGGAGAGTGCGCCGTTGTTCGCCGTCCACAAGGCGTCGAGTGCGTCGCTCCCGTTGGTGACTGCGCCGTCAATAAACTGATCGTTTACCAGTGAGGTGGCCGCATGGGAGGAGGCTGCGGTGATGGCCAGAAATCCAGCCAGGAGACATGCGCCAATCGAATGGCTGCAGGGGGAAGCAGATTGAGCAGGGTTCATGAGAGGAAAGGCTGAAAATTTTATAGTCGTCGGCAACGAACGGGGTTGTTTACTGTAAACAAACCGATCCCAAGGCAGTTGAACGATTGCGGCGCACCATCAATTTCACCGGGATCACGAGTTGTATCCATTTTTATGAAACGTGTTTCCATGCAGGACATCGCGGACGCGGCGGGCGTGTCCCGGATGGCGGTTTCGTATGCGTTGAGGAACAATCCGAAGGTTCCCGCGGCAACCCGGCGCCGCATCCAGGAGATTGCCGAGAGTTTGGGTTACCGGCCCGATCCGCTTATCCAGCGACTGTCGGTGCATCTGGCCAACGCGCGACGTTCACCCCATGCGGGCTGCATCGGCTACATCACGACCGATCGCACGAAGTCGGTCTGGCGGGGCATTCCGGCTTATCGGACCGCGTTTAACGCGCTGACGGAACGCGCGGAGCAATTGGGCTACCGGATCGAGGAGTTCTGGCTGGGCGCACAGGGCATGAACGCGGCGAAATTGAGCCGCATCCTCGTGCATCGAGGCGTGGCGGGGATTGTCATCGCTCCGGTGCCGGCCGGGTTGAAATCCCCGCGTTTGCAATGGGCGGATTTCGCAAGCGTGGCGCTCGGGTATTCCATGCGCTCGCCGGCGGTGCATCGCGTGGTCAACCACCAGTTGCACACCGGTCTGGAGGCGATCCGGCAGTTGCAGGGGGCCGGGTATCAACGCATCGGACTCTGCGTGAGTCGGGACCAGAGCGATCGGGTTGATAACGCGTGGTTGCACGCGCTGCTCTTCCATCACTCCGGCATATCCGCCTCCCGGAGGGTGGCGCCGCACCTGCCTGGTGAACTGACGCGGGAAGGGATTCTGAGTTGGGTGGCGGACGAGCATCCCGATTGCCTGCTCGTTCAAGACCCAAGCGTCCGTCGTTACTTGACGGACGCCGGCTACCGCATTCCGCAGGATGTGGGAGTTGTCATGCTGGATCACGACGTGTTCAACGAGCCTGACTTCGCCGGAATGAACCAGCGTCACGACAAGATCGGCGCCGCGTGCGCGGATCTCCTGGTCGCGCAGATTCACCGCAATGAAAAGGGGCTGCCCGCGGCACCGCTCACGGTGATGATCGACGGCGTATGGGTGTCTGGGAAAACGGTGAGGGCGCACGCGTCGAAGACGGTTTAACAAGCGATCGCTGGAACCGAGGGGAGCATGAAAAACCCGCGCCTTTTGAGGGCGCGGGTTTGAAGACGGGACGGTGGCGGATGGTTATTGTCCGATGAACAGGCCGCGGCCGTCGGTGCCGATGAAGACCTTGCCGGCGTTCTGGCGGTCGCCGGAGATCGACAGGATCGGGATGTTGCTCGGGAGGTCGGCCATCGCGGTCCACGTCGTGCCGTAGTCGTCGGAACGGTAGACGCGGCGCAGGCCGCCCGGATTGTTTTCTCCGTGGGCATAGACGGTGTAGCCGGTGCCGGTCGGGTGTTTGCCGAACGAGACCTGGGAGACGCGGCCGATGTTGGTGAGCTTGGTCCAGCCGGTGCCGGCGGTGTTGAGGCGCCAGAGCCCGCCCGCCGGGTAGGCGTTGTTGTTGTAGCTGCTGTCGTCGCAGACCCAGACGTCACCACCCGATGGATACGCAGCCGTATAGGGGGCAGCGGCGATCTGGGGCGAGAAGATGTTGTAGGTGCCGCCATTGGAGACAGAGGGCATGGCGGACCACGTCTTGCCGCCGTCGGTGCTGCGGTAGATCGCGTGGGAGGCACCGCCGTAGTAGCCGATGTAGAAGTAACCGTTGACGCGGTCGGCGGTGAGATTGACCGCGGATTTGTCCAGGGTGCCACCGTTGGTGTAGAGGCCGCCAATCTGCGAGGCGGGAGCGCCGGTGGCGGCGGTCCAGGTCATGCCACCGTCCTCGCTGTAACGGGCGGTCTGCCCGATGGGCAGCCACACCATGTTGTCGGGGTTGATGGACGAGACGGCGATGCGACCGCCGCGGAGACCGACGCCGCCCTGACGATAATCGGGCTGGGACGTGAGCGGGTTGTTGGCGGAGGACGAGTCAGTGACGGTGTAGGCGCGATTGTTGTAGGTCATCTCGCCGGCCGGGAGGTTGTCGGTGCCGCCATCGCCCGCGATCCACGTGTTGGACGCGCCGATGTGGACGCCCACATCGAGGGTGCTCGTGTTGGTGGACGAGTTGCGGTAGAGCTCCAAGCGCGAGTCGGCGATGGTCGCTACGCCGGAAAGGTCGAACTTGATGTAGGACCAGCCCTCGTTGCTGTAGTTGTTGCGGATCGCGAGGGAGGTGGAGTTGCCGTAGTTGGTGGTTGGCGACGGACGGGAGACATAGGTGTCGCCGAGGATGGGAAGAACGGTGGAGCCGTTGACCACGAGGCGAGGCGCGTTGGCCGATTCGCTTGAACCGAAGGACATCGAGGGAGTGTTTTCCCACCACGGATCTCCGCCGGCGACGACGAGGGTGACGGTGGTCACGCCCTTGGCGCGCTGTTTGGAGAGGTAGGAGCCGAGGTCAAAGACCTCCCAGCCGGCGGTGGTGCTGTTGGCGATGTTGCGGCGGGCGAGCTGGCCGAAGCGACGCCAGGCGTTGCCACCGTCGGTCGAGACGCCGCCGGTGCCGGAGGAACCGTTGTCGGTCGCCCAAGCGTAGACCCAGCGCGAGGGGTTGTTCTCGGAGAAGTCGATGCTGGTGACATTTTTTCCGTTGGTTGCGTTGAGTCCGCTGCCGTTGGAGTAGGCCGCGAACGGCCCTTGGGAAACGGTGTTCACGTAACGGAAACCGCCGACATCGGCGACGCCGGTGATGAGCCGGTTGCCGGTGGGGGCGTTGCGGACGGAGAAGACGACGGTCTCTTCCATGTTCTTAATCGTGCGATACCAGACGGGTTGGGTGTTGACGGCGGTGTTGCCGATACGGTCAGCCTGAGCGGTGCGTTGCACGCCGTAGAAATCGCAGGCCCAGAGTTCGTTTACGTTGGTGGGATTGATCCAGAGCGCGGCGACGTTGCCGAACCATTGATAGCTGATGACGGGGCTGCCGTCGGGCTCGGAGGCATAGATGCGCGCGGTGCTGCTGTTCCAGTTGTTGAACGACGCGGTGCCCTGGGTTTTCCACGTGCCGGAGGCTCCGCCGGAAGCGGAGCGCCAGATCTCGCAGGTGCCGCCGCTGGTATTGGAGACGCTGACGACGGAACCGTCGGGGCTGATGGCGAGGCCGCGGTATTCGTAGGAGGTCAATCCCGGGGTGATGTTGGTGGCCGTGCCGACGCGCGACATCTTGAAGACCGCGCCGGAGCCGGTGACGTAGAGCGTGCCATCGGAGGCGACGCTGGCGCGGTTGGGGCGCGTGAGGGTGATGGCGGTGAGCTTGGTCCAGTTGACGCCGTCGGTGCTCTTGTAGACGCCGCCGACATTGCCGGTGGCGGCGGAATCGGCGACGCCGGCGTAGGTGATGGTGTTGGCGCCGTCCTTGTCACAGACGACGAAACGCACGCCGTTGCCGGCGGTGCCGAAGGGAATCGAGGTGGACGGGATCTGACTCCACGTCCAGGTGGAGCCGGTCTTCACGCCCTTCATCAGGCCGTGGCTTTCCGAACCATACCAGAGGAGGTTGGGGTTGTTGGGATCGACGGCGAGGCGTTCGCCGGCGGAGCGGTCGCCGTTGCCGTTGATGACGAAGTTGGGCGTGATGGTGCCGGTGGTGATCTCGCTCCAGGTGGAGCCGCCGTCGGTGGAGGCGTAGATACCGGAGTTGGTCGCACTCACGGCGGCGTTGCCGCCGACCGCGATGTAGAGGTTGTTGGAGTTGGCCGGATCAATGGCGGCGGACATCGTATTCAACAGGCCGCGGGTGCTGTTCCAGCGGTTGGTGGTGGGCACGATCCTGTCAGTGAGATGCAGCCAGTTACCGCCGACGCCGATGGGATTCCACTTGTAGAGACCGCCGACGTCGGTGCGCGCGAGCAAGGTGTTGCCCGAGGCGTCGCCGATGAGGCCGGTGACGAAGCCGCCGCCGCCGAGCGGGATCTGGCTCCACGCGGGGACGGTGACGGTGGTGTAGTTCAAGGTGGGCGCGGCGGTGCCTCCGGCCTCGCTCATGCCGGAGATGTAGGATCCGGACCAGATATAGGCGTCGAGGCTGAGGCGAAGAAACACGTAAGCGCTGGTGGCGTTGTCGGCGCGGGCGGCGGCGAGACACGCGTTGAGATGGGTTACCAGATTCGCGCCGGAGTTGCTGACCGTGGCGTAGGCGGGTGTGGACGGCGTGAGCAGATTGTCCTGGAGAAGGCTGTTGGCCGAATCGAGGGCTCCCTCGTAGAAGTCCGCGGCCTGGACGACGGCGACATCGTCGTAGCCGAGTCCGTAGAGGTCGGCGTTGACGGTCATGGCGGGACCCTGGCCGAGCTTGATGGTGTAGGTCGCGGCACTGAACTGCTGGGTGGGATCGGTCAGGACCGCGGAAGGAATCTGGAAGATGTGCACGATGCTATGACGCACGCCGCTGGTGGCGCCGGCGCGGCCATAGGTGATCGTCTGGTTGGTGATGGTGCCGTCGCTATGGGCCTGGGCATCGGCGGCGTGACTCGTGATGGTTCCGGTGAGGGCGTGAACTTGGGGCAGGCCAAGACAGGACAGAAGGCCGAGAAGACGAATAATCTTTGCAGCCGGGAGGGAACCGCGGGATGCGGTTCTTTGGTGTTGGGGTATTTTCATGGGTATCAGGGGGGAAAGACTGATCGGGAAAGCAATGTAGCTCCGGGACGCAGCGGGCCATGCGAGCAGCGGGGATCTTGCGGCGGGGTTGACGCAGGATAGAGAGCGGTGGGGTGCCGAGATCCTAGGCGGCGAGAGCGCTCCATCCAGCGGAGAGGGAACGCGCGCGAATTATCTCGTGATGTTGTTTAAGCAAATGACCTGCGCGGAAGACCCGTCATGCGGAAGCGTGTGTTGGCGGCCGGACGGGGGATCACTCGCCCAAGCGGTGGAGGACGCTCAGGGTTGCGTGACGTGGAGACGCAGGAAGCGGCGGGTGACGCCGTTCAGCGGGGCGGCGTCGACCACCGTGACGCGGAGCAGGCCTCTATCGTCCAGACCCGCGCCGTGCTGAAGCCGCAGGCTCCGGGCCAGGGGAGTGCATCGGTGGATCAGGCGCGCGTTAACGATGGGCGCTGGCAGCGATCTCTCCCATCATGATACCATTTCCGGTGGTGCCGAAGTAGACCCGGCCGTAGACGCGACGATCGGCGGTCATGCAGAACGCGCTTTTCCCGATGTCGGGGACGCCGAGGTCCACCCAGGTGACGCCGTTGTCGATGGAGCGGAAGAGGCTTTTTTCGACCGCGCCCATTTTGCCGAGGATGTAGACGGCAGGGGCGTTCGAATTCGAGGACGAGGCTTTGCCCACGGCCATGAAATCCGCGCTGTCGATGCCGTCGATTTTGGTAAACGTGGCGCCGGAATCGGTGGAGTGGAAGAGACCTTGTTTCGCCATGCCGATCCAGACATCGCCCTCCTTGCCGGGCGTGGTTTCGATGGTGAGGGGATCGGTGGGATAGGACTTTATCGGCCGCCAGCGGAAAGCGCGGGCCGGTGGAGAAGACGTTGTTGCCGCCGATGAGAATACCCTTGGGCAGCGTGGGGATGGGTTTCCAGGTCGCGCCGCGATCGACGGAGCGATAGGAGCCGTTTTGCTGGGTAACCCAAACCATGGTCTCGCTGGTGGCGGAGACTGCGATCCGGCCGCCGGCGGCGTCGGACGGGCTCTTCCAAAGTGTGTAGGAGGTTCCTCCATCGGTGGAGTAACCGCAGTAGGCGGCTCCGTCCCAGGAAATCCGGCCGACGCGGGCGATGAAGCTCGGGTTGGTTTCCTGCACGGCGACTCCGGTCATGTTACCGCTGCCGCTGACGGTGTTGGTGTGGATGTGGGGAAAGAATTTCATCATGCCCACCACGGGAGGATCGACGAGGGACTTGTGATCCCAGCCGCCGATGTCGGCGACCGAGGAAAGGAGGACATTGGGACCGGAGCCCGGGGAAAGCAGGTTGCCGATGGCGACGGTTTCCTCATGGCCGGCGCATTGCGATTTCCACGTGACCGAAGGCGAGGCCCACACGTCGTCGGTTTTGTAGGCGAAGAAAAAGTCGGTGAACCAGACGGTGGACGGCTTGAAGGGATCCCAGCAGAAAGTGCTGGTGGCCTGGCCGATGTCCGAGGCATACCATGGCGATTCGGTTTTGTCGTGGGCCTTGTTCATGATGGTCCAGGTCGCGCCGCCGTCCTTGCTGCGGTAGTGGTTGAATCGATACGGGGAAAACGAGCAGCTGCTGACAACGACCTGGTCCTTGTTCTGCGGGTTGACGGCGACGGCCGAGTAGGTGCCGGGGGTGGGCGGACTGATGGTGGTCCAGGCGTTGTTGCTCCATTTGAACACGCCGCCGTTGGGTTTGCCGGTCCATGGGTTGCCGGCCGTCACATAAAGGATGCCGCTGGAATGGAGATCGACCCGGGTGACCTGGGTCGGGCTGCCCGGCATGAGGGCGAACGTCGCACCGCCGTCGGTGCTGCGCTGGACGCCTCCCGAGGTGCCGATGTAGATCGTGCGGGTGACGCCATTGATCCTGCCGCCGCTGGGATCGAAGAGGACAAAGTTGCCGCAGAGGTCGTTCACTTTTTCCCACGAGCCGGGCGCGCCGCCACGGGTGCTCTTGAAAGTGCCATTGGTCTCGGTAACCTTCGCATCCTTGGCACCGCGCGTGGTGACATAGACGACGGCGCTGTTATTCGGGTCCACGGCGATGCGCTGGCCGGCGCCCTGTTCGTTGTTGGGTTTGATATCGAGGCGGATCTGGCAATCGCCCCAGGTGTTTCCGCGATCCACGGATTTGAGGACGGTGCCGTCCACGGACCACATGCCGCCGGTGGTCACATAGAGTGTGTTGCCTGAGGCGTCGCTCGGGTCGAAGGCAAGACGGGCGGCGGCGCCGCGATTTTCCCAGCCGCTGGCGCCGTTTTTATAGAGCAGGCCCTCCCAGCGCTGTTCGGAGGCATTCCAGCGATAGGGAGTGCCGACATCGGTGGTGATGAAATAAAGGTTCTTCACCCGGGGATGCGCCTGGATGGTGGTGGTGGCGCCGCCACCACCGACGCGGACGGGTTTCCAGGTGTAGGATTGCGCGGTCGCCACGAGGGTCGCGGCGAGGGCAACGGTGCCGGTGGCAACCAGACGGAAAAGACGGGTGATGGGGGACTTCATGAGACGATGAGATCGGCAGGGTCGGACTCGGAAAGGGGAGTCCCGAGGTATCAGGAAAAATCGCGCGCAGATCCCATCTTGAATCAGGGGATTTAAATTTTCTTGGGGTTTCGTTTAAACAAAACGAATCCTCTGGCGAGGGCCGGAGAATCATGGCCAGGCTTTCAACCGCAAGTGTGCGCCGGTAACGAGGAGAGGTCGGGTGCTGCCACGGATGGTTGGGCGTCACGACGTCGGGAAAGGCGTCCACGATGGCGAAAACTTGGGCGCGGGAGGAGTCCGGTGCAGGCTTGAGGCGCTCAGGGCTGGACGATGTGGAGGCGAAGGAAGCGGCGGGGGATGTCGTTGAGCGGGGTGGCGTCCACGACGGTGACGCGGAGCAGTTCGTCCTGAGTGTTTTCCTGGATTGAGAGCGTGCCGCCGTTTACGGAGGCGGTGGTGCTGCCGGCGGTGGAGCGGGCGAGGGTTGTCCACGAATTCGCACTGAGATCCGGGCTGGCCTGAACTTCGTAAGTAAGCGTGTTCAGCAAGGGGTCGCGAGTGAACGCCAAGGCCAGATGTCCGTCTATGATGGATACAGCCGGGCGGTGGGTTGCGGGATTCGCCGTGAGGGGATCGAAATCGAGTGCGTATTCGATCAGGTTGGCGATTCCGTCGCCGTCCGGGTCGCCAGCGGCGCCGGACTCGGCTCCGACGGGCCAGCTGAACTGCGCGGCCCATGCGGAGTAGTTTACGACAGAGGTCGTGATGGTCAGGCTTGTTTCCACGAACGTAGCGACCGTGCCGTCGTCGGCGGTGAGGCGCAGGGTGAGGAAGCCGGATCCGGTGACAGTGGCGTTGGTGGAAAGAGCGGTCGGGGCGGAGAACGTCACGGCCGGGGTGCCGGCGGGATTGCTCCATTGCAAGGAGAAGTAGCCGGGCAAAAGCGGAGAGCCTCCATCGGTCAGGGTGCCGGAGAGGGCGAAGGGCTGGCTGGACAGCGGATTCTCTGCGGGGGCCGCGAGGGTGATGCGGGGGGCGTCCGCTGTCATGAGGTCGGCCACGTCTGTCGCGGCAAGCGAGCGGCCGCGATAGATGCGCACGTCGTCGATTAAGCCGAGGAAACTGTAAGAGGCGCTGCCGCTGTTGATCTGGCCGATCCAGAGCGGCGAGGCTGTGTTGGGAATAGATGTGTCGGTCTCGAGGCTGCCACTGAGCGGGACGACGACGCCATTGATGTAAACGGTGACGCAGTTGGCGGTGCCGGCTTGCGCGCCGTCGTAGACTGCGGCGAAGTGCGTCCACTTACCGGCGGTGATTACGACGTTGGTCGTGTTGCGGGTGATGTTGCTGCTGTTGAACCGAACATACACCCGACCGTTCTGAAGATAAACCGTGTAGGCCTCCTGGTTATTGGTGCCGATGCGCTTGGAAAGCAGGCCGCGGATATTGGCGTCCATCGTGCCGGCCGCAGGGTTGAGCCAGAGCGCGATGCTCAGGCGGTTGGTGTTGTCGAGTGTGTCCTGGTCAGGCGATTCCACGTAGGAATTGGGCGTCGTGAAGTTGAGGGCGCCGTGGATGCGTCCGGCGGTCGACGACCAGGAGAGTCCGGTTTCGTTGCTCAAGGTGCCGGCATGAGTGACCCCGTCGGGGGCGGAATCGGTCACGGCGGCGCCGGCGGTTTCATCGAAGCGGTAATGCGCCACCAAGCGATCGGTCTTGTTGGTGCCACTGGTGGAAACCACTTGGACCTCGACGGCTTGTCGGGAGACAAGCTCGCCGTCGTCGGACGTGAGCATC
>JAQSWS010000153.1 GCA_029266495.1 Rariglobus sp.
TCCTCGCCTACCTCCGCAACAGCGGCCTCACCTACCGCGACTACCGCAAGAAGGTCGAGGATGACATGATTTACGACTACATGCGCGGCCAGCAGCGCACGACCCAGAACATCGTCAGCCCCGCCCGCGTCGAAGCCTTCTACAACGAGAACAAAGAGCGTTTCTTCCAGGACGATCAGGTCCACATGCGTCTTCTCTCCCTCACCCGCCAGCCCGGCGAGACCGACGACCAGCTCGTCGAGCGCGCCGGCAAGGTCATCGCCCGCTTCAAAGCCGGCGAAAAATTCGAGGACCTCGCCCGCGAACTCAGCCAGGACTCCAAGCGCGCCAAAGGCGGCGACTGGGGCTGGCAGCCCCGCGCCGACCTCAAACCCGAATTCAGCAAGCCGCTTTTCCAACTTGAAAAAGGTCAGGCCACCGACCCCATCGTCGCGCCCGAGGCCGTTTACATTCTCTACGTCGAGGACCGCAAATTCGCCGGCGTGCAGCCGCTCGCCGACGTCCGCGACCAGATCGAGCGCATTCTCGTCAACCAGATGGCCCACGAAGCCGAGCAACGCTGGATCGAACGCCTACGTCGCAACGCCTACGTTAAAATTTACTGAGCCAGGCGCTCGGTGACCGACAGCCCGCCGGCTCCCTGACAGGAGCCGGCCTTTTTGTGCCCGCCTGCGGGCAACGCAGACACCCGCCCAGGGGATGTCGTTTGACCAACGCCTCCCTTCACCACCATGTTGTCCGCATGACGACCTTGGAATGGCTCGAAGCCCTCAGTTACATCGTCACCGTCGTCGGCCTGCCCTTCGCCATCTGGGTGTTCCTCAAGGAGCAGAAAAAGGAACGCATCAACGACGACGAAGAACTCTATCTTCAGCTCTCCGACGAATACTCCAAGTTTCTCCGCCTCGTCCTCGACAACGCTGACCTGCGCCTGATGACCCAGGCCGAACCGACCACCCCCTTCAACCCCGAGCAAGTCGAACGACGCAACGTCCTCTTCGAAATCCTCATCGCGATCTTCGAACGCGCCTACATCCTCGTTTACGAAGACGAGATGGACCGCCAGACCGCCCGCCTGTGGCAGACCTGGGAGGACTACATGCGCTACTGGTGCCGCCGAAGCGACTTCCGCGGCCTCCTCCCCGCCCTTCTCGAAGGCGAGGATCCCGACTTCCAGCGTCACATCACCGGGATTGCCGACAAAGAATTCCGTTCGCCTAAAAACGGTTCCAACCGCGCCGCGTGAGCACGACGCCCAATCGCCTCCACACCCTCGCCGCCGGCGACCGTCCGCAGGAACGCCTCCAGAAACACGGCGCGACCGCGCTCAGCGACAGCGAATTACTCGCCATGCTTTTGCGCAGCGGCACCAAGGGCCACGACGTGCTCACCCTCTCAAACCGCCTGATCTCGGAAGCCGGTTCGCTCGCCGGCCTGATTCAATGGCGCGAAAACGACTTCAAAAAACTCAAGGGCATCGGCCGCATCAAGGCCCTCCAGCTCATCACCGTCATGGAGGTCGCCCGCCGCGTCCTCGCCCACGCCGCCACCCATTCGCCGCCCCTGATCGACAGTGCCGACAAAGCCGCGGACTTCTTCCGGCCCTACACGCACGGCCTGCTGGTGGAAAAATTCTGGGTGCTCTGCCTCAACCGGAAAAACCGCCTGCTCAAGTGCATCGAAATCACCTCGGGCACCGCCAACACCACCCTGGCTCACCCGCGCGAAGTGTTTCGTGAAGCGATCAGGGAATCGGCCTCGGCCATCCTCTGCGCTCACAATCATCCGTCCGGTGATCCAACCCCCAGCTCCGCGGATATTAAAATGACGCGCCAGCTCCGCGAAGCCAGCCAGACGGTCGACATCGCCCTCCTCGATCACGTGATCCTCGGCCAGCCTCCCGCCGACCCCGGAGGCTTGGGTTACTACAGCTTCCGCGAAGCGGGGCTGATCTGAACGTAGACGCGACGTCCCACCGCGTTGCCGGGACCACGGCATAAAAAAACCTTCCTGGCCGAGGAAGGTAATCTGGTGGTGGAAGCCGGAGTCGAACCAGCGAACGCGTGAGCGGGAGGATTTACAGTCCCCATCCTTTGGCCACTTGGATATTCCACCAAACAGAACGGACAAAAAGGCGTTTCCCGGAGGTGAGTTCAAGTCCCAATTTGGCTAATTTCAGTTTCACCGCACTCCTTGCTTAAAGCATTGTCCGCGACACTGTAATCCTCGAACCGCCCACCTGTCCTTACATTCAATGGACCCCGAGATGACCGAAGCCGTCGGCACCAGCCTTCACACCCACCTGCTCACGGTGGGCGGCTTCGTGCTCGCCGTCTTTGCCATCGCCCGCCTCGTGAGCGAGAAACGCCCGCCCAGCAACACGGTCGCGTGGCTGCTCATGATCATCCTGATCCCTTACGTGGGCGTGCCGCTCTTCCTCCTCTTCGGCGGACGCAAACTCAAGCGGCTCGCCAAGCGCAAACGCCCCGTCATCCCCCGCCTCCCCGGCGTCCCCGAAGTTTCCCCCGCGATCGCCGGCCTTCCCACCGCGCACACCCTCGCCTCCACCGGCGCGGGCCAGCCCTCCGGCGGCAACACCGTGCGCCTCATCACGACAGGCGAACAGGCCTACGCCGAACTCGAAACCCTCATCAAGGACGCGCAACGCTCCATCCACATCGCCGCGTTTATCCTCGGACGCGACGACACCGGCCGCCGCCTTGTGAACCTGCTCGCAAAACGCGCCCGCGACGGAGTGAAAGTGCGCCTCCAACTCGACGGTCTCGGCTGCCTGTTTTCCAGTCGCAGCTTCGTCGATCCCCTGCGCAAGGCCGGCGGCGAGGTCGTGCGCTTCATGCCGGTGATCCCGCTCTCGACCCGTCGCTCGGCCAACCTGCGCAATCATCGCAAAATCGCCGTCTTCGACCAGCACACCGCCATCGTCGGCGGCCATAATCTCGCTCGTGAATACATGGGACCAACCGTCCTCAAAAAACGTTGGAACGACTTCGGCGCGATCATCACCGGACCTGCGGCCGCGCTCCTCAATGAGGTGTTCCTCGCCGACTGGGCCTTCGCCAGCCGCCAGTCCATCGATACCCTTCATCGTGAACTCGATCCCTCCGCCGTGCGCATTGAAGGCGAAAGCGCCGTGCAGGTCGTGGCCAGCGGCCCGGATGTCGCCGGCGACGCGCTTTACGAGGGCATCCTCTCCATGATCCAGGAAGCGTCGCAAAGCATCTGGATCATCACGCCCTACTTCATTCCCGACGAAGTGCTGCTGCGCTCGCTCATCGTCAAGGCGCGCGCCGGCACGGACGTGACATTGATCATCCCGCTCAAGTCCAATCACCCGATTACCGACTTCGCGCGCCGCCACTACGTGAGCCAGTTGCGCAAAGCCGGTGCACGCGTGATGCTCCACACCGGCAAGATGATGCACTCAAAAGCCATTATCGTGGACGAGCGCATCGGCATGCTCGGCTCGGCCAATTTCGACCTGCGCAGCCTTTTCGTGAATTTCGAAATCGGTGTGTTCCTCTATTCGGAGGCGGACGTGCGCGCGATGCGCGTCTGGGCCGGCGAACTGCTGCGCGAATGCATCGAAGCCAAACCCGAGGCACATCGCAACCGCCTGCTTGGCAACATCGCCGAGGACCTCAGCCGACTCTTCGCCCCCCTGCTGTAACCTCGTTCTCGTTCTCTTACTCGTCCGCTCCGCCCCGCCGCCTCAGTTAAACGACTTTCCGCATCCACACGTGCTCTGCGCATTGGGGTTTTTGATCTCGAACCCCTTCCCGTGGAGCCCGTCATCGAAATCGATGATCGAGCCGTCGAGATACGCGAGGCTCGTCGGATCGATGACAATCTGCACCCCTTCGCTCTCGAAGCGTGTGTCATCCGCCTTCGGCTCGTCAAATGACATGCCGTATTGGAAGCCGGAGCACCCACCGGTCTCGATCAACACCCGCAACGGCTGGTTTTTCGCAGGTAAATCGGCCTGCATGACACGAACTTGGGCGGCGGCGCGGGGACTGAGCGAGATCATGGGCAAAAACTACCGCTGTCCGTTGCGCTGTCAATGGATGTAGCAATTCCCGTGCTAGGGACGATTTCCCCTCTTGCCAGCGTCCCCTGACTCGCGTTGCCTCCCATCCCGTGGCAGCCATCAAACACATCTTCAACGAACTGCACTACGAGATGACCCGCACCATCGCAGAAGGCGGTATGGGCGTGGTTTATGAGGCCCTCCAGCGAGGCGCCGGTGGCTTCACCAAGGTCGTCGCGGTCAAATTGATCCGCGAGGAATACTCGACCATCTCCGAGTTCCAAAAAAATTTCATCGGCGAGGCCCGGCTGGTCGCCAACTTGATTCACACGAACATCGTCCAGACCTACCACCTCGGCCAGATCGGCGGACAATATTTCATGGTGATGGAATACGTGTCGGGTGTGAACCTGGAGCAATTTCTCGAACGCCACACCGCCCTCGGCCGGGTCATGCCGGTGGACATCGCCGCCTTCATCATCTCCCGCATCGCCCGCGGCCTCACCTACGCCCATCAGAAATGCGACACCGAGGGCCGCCTCCTCGGCATCGTCCACCGCGACATCGGCCCGAAGAATGTCATGATCGCCTACGAGGGCGACGTGAAGCTCACCGACTTCGGCATAGCGAAGGCCCTCGACCTCATGTATAACGAGGAAGGCAAGGTCATCGCCGGCAAGGACGAGTATCTCTCGCCCGAACAAGCCAGCTACGCCGTGACCGACGCCCGCGCCGACCTTTTTCCCCTCGGCATCGTCCTCACCGAACTCCTCCTCGGTCGCAATGTCTTCCGCGACGCCGACCGCATGATCTCCCGTCAGAACATTCTGACGATGCCGATCCCCCGGTTTTCCCAGCTCCGTCCCGAAATCGACCCGAAGCTGGAGGCCATTATCCAGAAGGCCCTCCAGCGCGATCGCGACAAACGCTATCAAAGCGCGTTCGAGATGCTCCACGACCTCGAGGTCTACCTTTACAGTGATGGCTACGGCCCCACCAACGAAAAGCTGGGCGCCTACCTCAAGATCATCATGAACGAGCCCCTGCCCGCCGCCAAGGCACCCCTGCCC
>JAQSWS010000075.1 GCA_029266495.1 Rariglobus sp.
GATTCCGATGTAGGGCTGGCGCTCGCGCCACGCCTCGCTTACGGGGAAGGCATGGCGCGAGCGCCAGCCCTACACTACGCGGAGACGTAAGACGCAAAGCCCGAATCAACCTTGCGCGAGTTCCTCGGCCCGCGCTTTGGCGGCTTGGACGGTCTCGGTGATGATCGCGCGGAAGTTATGTGCTTCGAGGCGCTTCAAACCGGCGAAGGTCGTGCCGTTGGGGGAGGTGACCTGGTTGCGCAGTGTCTCGGGTTCGGTGCCGGTTTCGGCCATCAGGCGCGACGAGCCGAGCAGGGTCTGCACGGCGAGCATTTGCGCGGTGTCGCGGTCCAGTCCGGCGGCGACACCGGCTTCGCGCAAGGCTGCGGTGAACTCGAAGACGAAGGCGGGGCCGCAACCGCTCACTCCCATCAGCGCCTCGATCTGGTGTTCGGGAACCTCGACTTCGCGACCGATGGCGCGCAGGAGTGTCAGGACCGTCTCCCGGTCGCTGGAGGCGAGCGGGTTCAGCGCACACCAGCCGGTCATGCCCGCGCCGATCGCGCTGGGCGTGTTGGGCATGGTGCGAACGATGTTGCGCGCGCCCGGGAACGCGGTCGACAGGCGGGCAAGCGTCTTTGCCGCGAGAACGGAAATGACCAGTTTGCCGGAGCAGAGCGCGGAGATCAGCGGATCAACACTGGCGAGGTGCTGCGGCTTGAAAGCGATGACCACGATGCCGGCGTCCCGGAGCAAATCGGCCGGCGTAGTGGCGAGGCGAATACCGGTGCGATCGGAGAGTTTCTGTGCGCTTGCGCCGGAGCCGCCGAGGCAGGCGATATCGGCGGGACCGCAGACTTTTTGGGCGAGCAGGCCGGTGACGATGGCGGAGGCCATGTTGCCGGCTCCGATGAAGGCGATTTTAGGCATGGGGAGACTCAGCCTCGAAGGGCTTTTTTGACCTTTCGCTCGGCGGGATGCGTGACGGTGGCGGAGGAGCCGCCGCCGGGGCGGTCGTTCAGCGAGACTTCGCCACCGAGGTTGCGCAGCGCATGACGGGCGACGGTCAGGCCCATGCCGACGCCAACGGTGTGCTTGGAACTGATGAACGGTTCAAACATGCGGTCACGGATGTCCTCGGCGATGCCGTGGCCGGCATCATCGATGGTGATCTCGATCATCTTTCCCTCGGACTTTTCCACGAGGGCGGTGCGGAGCCAGATCGGACGTTCGCCGGCGGGTTTCTCGTCATAAGCCTCCCAGGCGTTGATGAGCACCTTGCCAAGGATGTCCTCGAAAATCTCGACATGAGTGTCGATGGGGTATTCGCCGAGTGGATTTTCGATCGTGACGGGTGCGGTGATTTTGTTTTCGGACTGATAACGGGCGATGGAGCTGTCGATGACCTCGTTGAGCTTGCAGCGGACGAGAGGCAGGCGCGACTTGACCACCAGCGAACTGAGCTGACGGATGATCGAGACGATGCGCTGCACGGCGTTTTCAACGCTCTGCGCGTTCTTCTTCACCTGCTCGGGTTTGTCGTAGTG
Organism: Rariglobus sp.; assembly: GCA_029266495.1. Lineage (GTDB taxonomy): Bacteria > Verrucomicrobiota > Verrucomicrobiia > Opitutales > Opitutaceae > Rariglobus. Next base: position 1,527 of record JAQSWS010000075.1, read on the forward strand.
CGACTTGATGAGGTCGAGATAACCGAGGACGACGCCGAGGAGGTTGTTGAGATTATGGGCTACGCCCTGGGTGACGGCGCCGATGGTGGCGGCGCGGCGGGCCTCGACGAGGCGGCGCTGGAGGTCGAGCATCTCGCGGTTGATCTGGACGAAGCGGAGCTGCGTCTGCACGCGGGCGAGCGTTTCGTCGAGGTCGAGGGGCTTGGTGATGTAGTCGACCGCACCGACACCAAGGCCCTCAAGCTTGCCTTCCTTGGAAGTGCGGGCGGTGACAAAAATAATCGGGATGTGCCGGGAGGCCTCGTCGGACTGCAGGCGCTGGCAGACCTCGATGCCGTCCATGTCGGGCATCATCACGTCGAGGAGAATGAGGTCGGGCTTGACGCGGGCAACCTGGTCCAGCGCCTCCTGTCCGTTATAGGCGGTGAGGATTTCGATGCCCTCCTTCTCCAGCTTGCGCTTGAGAAGCTGGACGTTGATGGGCTGGTCATCGACGACCAGAATTTTGGGGACGGGCATCTGGGATTACTTAGACGTGAGGAACCGGCCGGTGCAAGGCTCAGGCTTGGGTCAACGCCTGCCGGTAGGCCTTGACCGTGTTTTTCATGAGCATGGCCACGGTCATGGGACCCACGCCTCCGGGGACGGGAGTAATCTTGGAGGCGAGCGGCGAGACCGTGGGGAAATGGACATCACCGGTGAGACGGTATCCGGTTTTCTTTGACGGGTCGGCGACGCGGTTGATGCCCACGTCGATGATGACAGCGCCGGGTTTGATCATGTCGGCGGTGACGAACTCGGCGCGACCAATGGCGGCAATAAGCACGTCGGCCTGCCGGGTGATGGCGGCCACGTCCTTGGTGCCGGAGTGGCAGATGGTGACTGTGCCGTTGGCACCGGCTTTTTTCTGAAGGGCGAGGAGGGCGACGGGTTTCCCGACGATCAGCGAGCGGCCAAGGACGACGACGTGTTTGCCCTTCAGGTCGGTGCCGGAGCGGGCGAGGAGTTCCATGATGCCGGCGGGGGTGCAGGCGACGAAGCCGGTGTCGTCTTCCTGGGCGACCTTGCCGATGTTGAGCGTGTGAAAGCCATCCACGTCCTTGTGGGCGGCGAGGCGGCGAAAGGCGGCGGGTTCGTCGAGGTGCTTGGGAAGCGGGGACTGGACGAGGATGCCATCGACGGCGGGGTCGGCATTGAGGTCGTCGATGAGTTTCTCGAGTTCAACCTGGGTGATGGTGGCCGGAGGGAGGATGATGCGGCTCTCGATTCCAATGTCCGCGGCGGTCTTCTCCTTCTTTTTTACGTAGGAGACGGAGGCGGGGTCCTCGCCGACGCGCACGAGCGCGATGCAAGGCTTGCGACCGGTCAGGGAGGAGACCTGCGCTTTGAGTTCGGCGACGATGTCGGCCGCGATTTGATTACCGTCGATCAGTTCCATGTGAAAGAGTCTATGAGTTGAGAGCTGGGAGCCGGGAGCCAGAAATAAAAAGTCCAGAGCTTCGGCATGTCTGCTTTTGGCTCTGGACTCTCAGCTCCAGACTCCGGGCTGGTGTTTAGCGGAGTTGGAGGCTTTCGGCGACCACCACCATGTCTTTGCTGCCAGGGACGGATTGGGCGGTGCCGTAGACGACCACGGTGCGATCGATGTATTTATTGAGCTGCTCGGTCGCGAGGAGCTTGCTCACGTCGATGTAGGCGTAACGCGAGCCGGCGTTGTCATTGAGTTGGAAATCGTAAGGACGACGCGGGCGCAGCGGGTTGTAGGTGGAGGCAAACGTGCCTTGGAAAAGACGGGGCAGGGCGCTGGAGGCACCATCGCCGACCGGGGCGGCTTTACCAACCGTGGTGACGGGCTGGACCGGGGCCGGCGCGGGGGCGGGGACCGGGACGCTGGTTACGGGAGCGGCGTTGAGGACGGGCGTGCTTTTGGCGGCCAGCTTGATGTAGCCAGTCACGGGCTTGGTGAGGCGGAACTTGGTCCACTTTCCGCGGTAGTCGATAATCTCGGTCTGGTCGCCTTTTTCAGCGAGGGTCAGGACGGTAGCGCCGGACTTGGCATCAGTGAGGTAGGGAGAGCCAACACGCACCTCGAGGGCCTTGGTGACATCTTTGTTGGCGGCATAGACCTCGTGCGGACCGGACAAGGTGACCGCAGTCCAGCCGGCGGGTGCGGTCGTGCCGGACGCGATGATGGGTTCGCTGCCGGCCTTGAGGGAGCCAATGGCGGCCGCGCCCGACTCGGGTTTGGAGTAAACCGGTGTGGTTTCGACAAGGGGCGCGGCGCTCAGGGCGGCGGCGGCGCCAACGAACAGGGCGGCGAAGAGAGTGGAGTTAAGCTTCATGTTTTTTAGACGTGCGTTGAGCGAGGGCGACGGCGAGGGGATGTATGCCGGGATCTTTGAAGAGTGAATTAATTTCTTTGGTGGAAAGCTGCTTCATTGCCCGCTCGGGAATTCCTTTGAGCGGGAAAGAACCGATTTGGTAACGTTTGAGCCGCTTCACGTCGTAGCCGAGTTTTCCGAAGAGCACGCGGATTTCACGTTTTTTTCCGTGGTGCATCGATACATCCAGGCTGGCGGATTCCTCGCTTTTGCCGGCGTTCACCAAGGTGGCGGTTTCCACTTTCAGGTGCTCGCCTTCGACCGTGATGCCGCGGACGAGTTGCGGAATGCGTGATTGGGGGAAGGGCTTCTTGAGGGCGACGAAGTAGCGTTTAACGACCACGTTGCGCGGGTGCATCAGGCGATTGGCCAGGTCGCCGTCCGTCGTGAGAATGAGCAGGCCCTCGCTTTCCTTGTCGAGACGGCCGGCGCAGAAAAAACGGTATTTCGAGAACTCTCGTGGAAGCTGGTCGAAGACGGTCTCCGGATTGAATGGATCGTCATTGGAGCAAACGAGGCCGCGCGGTTTGTTCATCGCGAGCGTGATTTTCGGCTGCGGCTTGGTGTTGCGGATCGGCTTGCCGCTCACCGTGACCTTGTCGACGCCGGGCGTGACCTTCTGACCGGGAACGGCTTTGACGGCATTGACCCACACTTCGCCTTCGCGGATGAGCACTTCGGCATCGCGGCGGGAGCAGATGCCGGTTTCGGCGAGGTATTTTTGCAGACGGATTGGCTCGGAATCGCTCATGAGCGACCAAGTTGGCGGCAAAGCGCAGGCCGACGCAAGCCCGCGCGCCGTCTGTTGCAACTAAGGGCTTGCGAGGGACTGGGTGCTCTCCCTCAATTCTTGTTTTTATGTCAGCTCCCGTCGCCACTTCCGCCTTCTCCAAAGACAATCCGTTCCCGGCCAAAATCACCGAGAACCGCCTGCTCAACAAACCCGGTTCCGCCAAGGAAACCCGCCACTTCGTCGTAAGCCTCGGCGACAGCGGGCTTTCTTACAAAGCCGGCGATTCGCTCGGTGTATTCCCCACCAATCGTCCGGTGGAAGTGGCCGAGATCATCGAGAAGCTGGGAGCCACCGGTGACGAACTCGTTTCGCCCGCGATGCTCAAGCTGCCCGCGCCCATCACACTGCGCGAGGCACTCTCCCATAAGCTCGCCCTTGGCAGCCCCACCTCGAAGATCATCAACACGCTCTTCGCCAAGGCGACCGATCCTTCCGACAAGGCTGCATTGGGCGAACTCCTCGCGCCCGAGGCCAAGGACAAGCTCGCCGGCTACCTCGATGAACGCGAATACATCGACATCCTTTGCGAGTATCCGAACACCCGGCTTACCCCGCAGGAGTTCGTTGACCACCTGCGCAAGCTGATGCCCCGCCTTTACTCGATCGCCTCCTCCTCGAAGGCGTTCCCGCACGAGATCCACCTCACGGTCGCGGTCGTGCGCTACACCACCAATCATCGCGAGCGTCATGGCGTGTGCTCGACCTTCCTCGCCGATCGCGTGCGCGTGAACGAGACCTCGGCCCCGATTTTTGTGTCCAACTCCCACTTCGGCCCGCCCGAGGACACGTCGAAGGATGCCATCATGGTCGGCCCTGGAACGGGCATCGCGCCGTTCCGCGCCTTCGTGCAGGACCGCGTTGCCTGTGGCGCCACCGGTCGCAACTGGGTGTTTTTCGGAGACCAGAAGAGCCACACCGATTTCCTCTATCAGGAAGAGTGGGAATCCTACCTCGCAAAAGGCCAGATCACTCATCTCGACCTCGCCTGGTCGCGCGACCAGATCCTCAAGGTTTACGTGCAGGATAAGATGCGCGAAAAGGGCGCTGAACTCTGGAGCTGGCTCAACAATGGCGGCCACTTCTACGTCTGCGGCGATGCGAAGCGCATGGCCAAGGATGTGGATGTCGCCCTCCACGATGTGATCGTCCAGCACGGCGGCATGACCACCGAGCAGGCCATCGACTACGTGAAACAGATGAAGAAGGACAAGCGCTACCAGCGCGACGTGTATTGATGGGGAAAGAAGTAGCGAGTAGCGGGTAGTGAGTAGCGAGCATCACGCTTGCGGTTCCATTGCCCGGGTTCGCTACCTCTCTACTCATTACCCGCTACTCACTACTCGCTACTTCTTCCAAAAAAATGACCTTCACCAACAGAACCGCCCTTGTGACCGGCGCCGGACGCGGCATCGGCAAAGCCATCGCCGAAACGCTCGCCGCCAAGGGCGTCACCGTCATCTGTGTCTCCAAATCCGCGGAGTCCTGCGGAGCCGTCGCCGCCGCCATCACCGCTTCCGGTGGCAAGGCCGTGGCGCGTGCCGTCGATGTCTCCGACGGCCCCGCCGTCGTGAAGGCCTCCGAGGAGCTCCTCAAGGAATTCGGCAAGATTGATATCCTCGTGAACAATGCCGGCATCACCCGTGACGGCCTGCTCGCGCGTATGTCCGAGGACGATTGGGATTCCGTGCTGCAGACGAACCTCACCAGCTGCTTCCACTGGACCAAGGCCATCGGCTGGCCCATGTGCCGCAACCGCTGGGGCCGCATCGTCAACATCTCGTCGGTGACCGGCATCATGGGCAACGCGGGCCAGGCCAACTACGGCGCGGCCAAGGCCGGCATGATCGGCTTCACCAAGTCGATCGCCAAGGAGTTCGCCAAGCGCGGCGTGACCGCCAACGTCGTCGCGCCTGGTTTTATCAAGACCGACATGACCGCCGAGCTCAGCGAAGAAGTTCAGAAGGGCGCCACCGCCCTTATTCCCATGCAGCGTTTTGGCGAAGCCGCCGAGATTGCACATGCGGTTGCCTTTCTTGCCTCCGAAGAAGCCAGCTACGTTACCGGCCAAGTTTTTGCCGTTGACGGCGGTATGGCGATGTGACCCTTTCAAACCCTCAAGCACTACTCATCATGGCCGACCAAAAAACCATCGAACAACGCGTTAAAGAGATCATCGTTAACCAGCTTAACGTTAACGAAGAGCAAATCACGCCCCAGGCTTCCTTCCTGGACGATCTTGGCGCCGATTCCCTCGACACCGTCGAGCTGATCATGGCCTTCGAGGAAGAGTTCAAGGACGAGATCAAGGGCGAGATCCCCGAGTCCGACGCCGAGAAGCTCACCACCGTCGGCCAGGTTGTCGAATACATCACCGCCAAAGCCGGCGCCAAGTAATCGACGTCTCATTTCCGGCGTTCTACCAAGCCTCTCGCGAGACTTTACGGTAGGACGCCTTTTTTGTTTTCAGCCCCCTCGTTTTTAAGCCTCACATGGAAAACCTCCCTGCCTCCCAGCGTGTCGTCGTCACCGGTCTTGGTGCCATCCACGGACTCGGCCATGACGTGGATTCCTTCTGGGCCAGCCTGCTGGCTGGCAAGCCTGGCATCGATCGCGTCACGCTGTTCGATCCGGCCGCCTTCGCGACCCAAGTGGGCGCCGAGGTCCGCAACTGGAATCCCGAGGAGCACATGGATCCCAAGGATGCCCGTCGTAACGATCGTTATACCCACTTTGGTTTTTGCGCCGCCAAGCAGGCGTTCAAGGACTCGGGACTCGATATGGTCGTCGAAGACCCCGACCGTGTCGGCGTGGTCATCGGCTCCGGCATCGGCGGCATGTTCACCTTCGAGACGCAGCAGAAAAAGCTCCTTGAGAGCGGTCCGCGCAAAGTCTCCCCCTTCACGATCCCCGCGCTGATCGGCAATATCTGCTCCGGCATGTTCGCGATCGAGATCGGCGCGCGCGGTCCCAATTTCGGCATCGTCTCGGCCTGCGCCACGGGCACGCACGCCATCGGCGAGGCCATGCACATGATCAGGCGCGGCGATGCCGACGTGATGATCGCCGGCGGCGCCGAGGCGGCGATCACGCCGTTCGCCTACGCCAGCTTCTGCTCCATGCGCGCCATGAGCACGCGCAACGACGATCCCGCCACGTCGAGCCGGCCCTTTTCATTGGGGCGCGACGGCTTCGTGATGGGCGAAGGCTCCGGCGTGCTCGTGCTTGAGTCGCTGGAGCACGCGCAGAAACGCGGCGCCCGCATCTATGCCGAGATCGCTGGCTACGCGGCGACGGCGGACGCCCACCACATCACCATGCCCGATCCCGAGGGCAAGGGCCTCGGCATGGCCATGACCCGTGCGCTCAAGGCCTCGGGCGTGACTCCCGACCAGGTGGACTACATCAACGCCCACGGCACCAGCACGCCTTACAACGACAAGTTCGAAACGCTCGCGATCAAGCGGGTGTTCGGCGAGCGCGCGAAATCGCTGCCCGTCAGCTCGACCAAATCGATGACCGGGCATCTTCTCGGTGCCGCCGGTGGCATTGAGAGCGTGATCAGCGTCAAGACCATCCAGACGCAGTCGATCGCACCGACGATCAATCTTCACGAACCCGACCCGGAATGCGATTTGGACTATGTTCCGAATGTCGCGCGCCAGGCAAAGGTGAGGGTCGTCATGAGCAACAATCTGGGCTTCGGCGGGCAAAACGCCGCCGTGGTGTTCAAGGCGATCTGAACCGGTTGGTTGCAGGCCCGACCGCTGGTCGGGCTCTGCAGCCGGACGGGTGCGGATTTCGAAACATACAAAAAGACCCGGGCTTTGCGGCCCGGGTCTTTTTGTATCCGTAAAACGGATGCGCGGTGAAGCTGGCGCTTACTTGAGGATCATTTCCTTCACGGTCTTGCCGGCGGGGATCATTGGCAGCACGTGCTCGGTGTAAGGCACGATCACGTCGAGGAGGTAGGGACCGTCGTGGTCGAGCATCTCCTGGATGGCCTCGCGCAACTCTTCTTTTTTGATGACGCGGCGACCCTTTACGCCGAAGCCTTCGGCGATTTTCACGAAGTCGGGATACAGGCCGCCGGGATTGTCGGGGCTGCCGATGTTGTCCTGGTGGCCGAGGATCGTGTTGCCGCGGATGCTCTGGTAGAAACGGTCTTCCCACTGCACGACCATGCCGAGGTGCTGGTTGTTCAGGATCATCGCCTTCGCGGCGATCTTTTCCACGGCGGCGGTGGCGAGTTCCTGGATGTTCATCAGGAAGGATCCGTCACCGTCGATGTCGATGACCTGCCGGTCGGGGCAGGCGACCTTCGCACCAAGGGCCGCGGGATAGCCGTAGCCCATCGCGCCGAGGCCGAGCGAGCTGATGTAGCGGCGGGGCTCGTCGAATTGGTAGAATTGCGCCGCCCACATCTGGTGCTGACCCACGCCGGTCGCGATGATCGCCTCGCCCTTGGTGAGTTCGTAGAGCGCTTTGATGGCCTCTTGCGGGAGGATGTGTTTGTGATCTTCGAAGCTAAAGGGGTAGTCGCGCTTCCATGCATCGACCTGGGTGATCCAAGGCTTGATGTCGGGGGCGGTGAACTTGGCGGCGGTGATCAGTTCGTTGAGGCGGACGAGCGCGTATTTGACGTCGCTGACCACCGGGAATTGGACGCGTTTGTTTTTATTGTGCTCGGAGGCGTCGATGTCGACGTGCACGATGGTCGCGCCGGCCGCGAATTTGGACACGTCGCCCGTGATGCGGTCATCGAAGCGGGCGCCGAGGCAGATCACCAGGTCGCTCTGGTCCACCGCCCAGTTGCCATAGGCGGCGCCGTGCATGCCGAACCAGCGCATCGAGAGCGGGTGCGACTCGGGGAACGCTCCGATGCCCATCAAGGTCGTGGCGACGGGGATGTTCACCTTTTCGGCAAACGTCTTCAGGTCCGCATGGGCTTCGGCTGAAATGAGGCCGCCGCCGACATAGAGGACGGGTTTCTTCGCGGTCGAGATGAGGTCGAGGATGCGCTTGAGCTGGTCGTCGGTCGCCTGCGGGAGCGCACCGAGCGTGGGATTGGCAAACGAGACGGTCGCCGGGAAAACAGGCGTGAGTTTGGCCTGCTGCACGTCCTTCGGGATGTCGATGACCACGGGGCCGGGACGGCCGGTGCGGGCAAGATAGAAGGCCTCTTTGATGATGCGCGGCAGGTCGGCGGCATTGAGCACGAGGTAGCTGTGCTTCACGATCGGCAGGGTCATGCCGAAAAAGTCGGTCTCTTGAAACGCGCTCTTGCCGATAAACTTGGTGAACACCTGCCCGGTGATGGCGACCATCGGGGTCGAGTCCATGAAGGCGTCGGCGATGGCGGAAACGAGGTTGGTCGCGCCCGGGCCGCTGGTGGCCATGCACACGCCGACTTTGCCGGTGGCGCGGGCGTAGCCCTCGGCGGCGAAGGAACCGCCTTGTTCGTGGCGGGGGAGGATGACGCGCACTTTGTCGGAGCGGGCGAAGGCCTGGTGCAGCTCCTGAGAGGCGCCGCCGGGATAGGCGAAGATCACGTCAACGCCTTCGCGGGCGAGGGACTCTACGACGACGTCAGCGCCGTTCATGGCGCGGCCAATTTCAGGTTGGGGAAACGACGAGGGAGAGGTGGACGATTTCATAGGCGTTTAAACGTGATAACGTAAGGGCGAGAGAAAACCCGCCCGGCCCGGTGCTGGCAAGTGCGGAAAACGCGGACATTTGGGGTTGGTTTGACGGAGGCGCTGTGCACTTTGGGCGGCGTGCCTAAAATTTTGTTTATCGGTGACATCGTGGGAAAGCCCGGCCGGGAGATTTTGGTTGAGCGTTTGCAGCGTCTCCGGGCGGACCTGAAGGTGGATGTGGTCATCGCCAATGGCGAGAATGTCGCGGCCGGGTCCGGTATTACCGGCACGCTGGCCAAGACCTTGCTGGGAACGGGCATCGATGCGATCACCCTTGGCGACCACGTGTGGGATCAACGCGGGTGGGACGATGAAATCGACGATTTTCCGACCGTCTGCCGCCCGGCCAACCTGCCGGCGTCCTGCCCGGGGGCGGATCACGTGATCGTCGACGTGAAAGGGTTTAAACTGGCCGTGTTTACCGTGCTCGGACGCACGTTTATGGGAATGAAGGCGGAGTGTCCGTTTCTCGGGGCCGATGCGATGCTCAAGAAGCTCGAAGGCAAGGCCGACGGGGTGCTGGTGGAAGTGCATGCCGAGGCGACGAGTGAAAAAATCGCGCTGGGCTGGCATCTCGACGGACGGGCGATTGCGGTGCTCGGCACGCACACGCATGTGCCGACGGCGGACGCCTGCGTGCTGCCGAAGGGCACGGGTTTTATGTGCGACGTGGGCATGACGGGGCCGTATGCCTCGGTGCTGGGCCGCGAAGTCGCCCCGGTGGTTTCGCGGTTCCTGGACGGGATGCCGAAGCGTTTTGAGGTCGCCGAGGGCGACGTGCGTATTTCGGGCGCGTTGGTCGATTATGACGCGGAAACGAAGCGCACGACGAAAGTCGACCTGATCACCGTGCGCCGGGCGGGCGGCCGGTGATCGACAGACGGGTGAAAGCAGACGCGGCATCCTGCCGCGTTGTTTTATAGGAAAGCGGCGGGACGCCGCTGTCACGACTCGCCTCAGTTGTGCACCACGCCGGCTTCCTCGTAGATGCCGAGGCGGCGGTAGCGTTCATAACGGGCGTCGAGGAGGGCCTCGCCTTTGAGCCCACGCAGGTCGTTAAGATGTTTTTGCAAGGCGTAGCGCAGCGTGGCGGCCGCTTTTTCGTAATCGTTGTGCGCGCCGCCAAAAGGTTCGGAAATGACCTCGTCGACCACGCCGAGTTGCTCGAGTTGGTCGGCGTTGAGCTTGAGTGCCGCAGCTGCTTTCGGGGCGGCGGCGGGGTCTTTCCAGAGAATCGCGGCGCAACCTTCGGGCGAGATGACCGAATAATAGCTGTTTTCGAAAATGAGCACGCGGTCGGTCACCCCGATGCCGAGTGCTCCGCCGGAACCGCCTTCGCCGACGACCACGGAGATCGAGGGAACGCGGAGCATGGCCATTTCACGGAGATTGACCGCGATGGCTTCCGAAACGTGGCGCTCTTCGGAGCCGAGCCCGGGATAGGCTCCGGGGGTGTCGATGAAGGTGATGACGGGAAGGCCGAACTTTTCGGCGGTCTTCATGAGGCGGAGCGCCTTGCGGTAGCCTTCGGGCTGGGGCATGCCGAAATTGCGGGCGATCTTTTCCTTGGTTTCGCGGCCCTTCTGCTGGGCGATGATCATCACGGCGTCTCCATTGAAGAAAGCGGTGCCTCCGATGAGGGCGCGGTCGTCGTTGAACTGGCGATCGCCGTGCAGTTCGACAAACCCTTCGCAGATCAGGTTGACGTAATCGAGGGCGTAGGGGCGCTTGGGATGCCGGGCGATCTGCACCTTCTGCCAGGGTGTGAGGCTGGTATAAATCTCGCGCTGGGTCGCGGCGATTTTGCGCTCGATAGCCGCAATCTCACTCGCGACATCGAGATTGTTCTCAAGGGATTGCTGGCTGAGTTGCTCAAGTTGGGCGCTGAGGTCGCGCAGGGGCTTCTCGAACTCGAGGGTGTAAACAGGTTTTTCCATGTGAAGCGGGGGAGGCTAGGCGGGAGGTTCCGTCACTGTCAATTGGCGGCATTCCACCGGTCACCTCATCGAAATAGCAATCGACATTGTAATATTAGGGGCGTGCGCTATCTGCGATACTCCAAAAGCTTAAATGACAACTCTCGCGTTGATTACCCAGGTGTCGCAGTGGTGGGACGAACTGAATCTTGCGAGACAGGTGTTTTATGGCATCGGCATGATCGCCGGTCTGCTGGCCGTGATTCTCGCCCTTCTGGCCGTCGTCGGGATGGATCACCATGACGCCGTCGATTCCATCGGCGCGGTGGACTCGGGTGATGGCGGTGGCGGAATTTTCTCCGTCAAGCCGCTGACCGGTTTCTTCCTGGGCTTTGGCTGGGCGGGCGGTCTGGCGCTCGATGGAGGTTTGGGCATGTTTGCAGCCACGCTCGTGGCGGTGCTTTCCGGTGCCGCATTGATGGCGATTATCGTGGCGATGTTTCGCGCGATCCACGGCATGCGCAGCGACGGCACGATGCGAACCGACGATGCGCTCAACGCCGTGGGCACTGTATATGTCACGCTGCCTCCATCCAAGGCATCCGGCGGCCAGGTAACCGTGACGTTTCACGGACGCCAGGAAACGTTTGCCGGCCTCAACGTCACCGACCGTTCGATCCCGAGTGGCGAACGCGTGAAGGTCATTCAGATCATCGATTCACGCACGGTGCTCGTCGAACCGCTCTGAGCCGATCGTTCATATCTCATTTTCCAGCTCCGCTTCCAACCCTTCCTCCATGATCGAAATCATCGCCATCTCTCTTGTTGTTCTCTTCCTGCTGATCGTCGCTTCGACGCTCATTTCGCGCTATCGCATGTGCCCGCCGGACAAGATCCTCGTGGTTTACGGCAAGGTCGCGAGCGGCCTTTCGTCGAAATGCTACCACGGTGGCGCGACCTTCGTGGTTCCGTTTTTCCAGAGTTACTCCTACCTCGATCTCACGCCGATCACGCTCGATATCGAACTGCGTGGCGCCCTTTCCAGTCAGAACATCCGCATCGACGCGCCCGCGTCGTTCACCATCGGCATCTCGACGGATGTCGAGGTGATGCAGAACGCCGCGACGCGCCTGCTCGGCCGTTCGCTGGACGAGGTCCAGCAACTTGCGGCGGAAATCATCATGGGCCAGATGCGCGTCGTGTTCGCTTCGATGACGATCGAGGAGATCAATAATGATCGCGAAAAACTCATCGCCGCCATCACCAAGGGCGTCGAGGTCGAGCTGCACAAGGTCGGCCTGCGCATGATCAACGGCAACATCCGCGACATCAAAGACCAGTCCGGCTACATCGATGCGCTCGGCAAGGAATCCGCCGCCCGTGCGATCAACGATGCCCACATCAAAGTCGCGCAGGAAAATCAGCGTGGTTCCATCGGCAAGGCCGAGGCCGAGCGCGATCAGGCCATCCGCGTTGCCAACGCCCAGGCCGAGGCCAAGCGCGGTCAAAACACCGCCCAGGCGATCATCGCCAAATCCGACGCCGACCTCGCTTCCGATCAGGCCGAAGCCAAGCGCCGCACCGATGCGGCGCAAAAAGTGTCCGAGGCCCGTGTTTTGCAGGAGGGTTACAAGGCCCAGCAAGAAGCCGAACTCGCCCGTGCTGATCGTGACAAGGCTGCCCAGCAGGCCGACCAGATCGTGAAGGCGGAGATCGACAAGCAGCGCGTGCGCATCGACGCCGAGGCGAAGGCTGCGCAGACGAAGATTCTGCAGGAAGGTCAGTCCGCCGCTTACATCATCCAGAAGGATGCGGAAGCCGAGGGCGTGAAACGCGTGGCCGAGGGTGAGGCGGCTGGTATTCGCGCCAAGCTCTCCGCCGAGGCGACGGGTATTCAGGCCAAGCTGACGGCCGAGGCGGAGGGCACGCGTGCGTTGCTCGATGCCAAGGCGCAAGGTTTCGAAAAACTACTCCGCGTGGCCGACGACACCGCCGGCGCCACCCAGTTGCTCATCGCCGAAAACATCGTGCGCATCGCCGAAATTCAGGCCGGTGCGATCAAGGGTCTCTCCTTCGAGAAGGTCGTCGTCATGGGTGGCGGCGGCAGCGGTGGCGCGAGCAGTGGTCCCGGCCAGTTTGTGCAGGATCTCTACAAGGGCGTGCTGCCGATCAACGAACTCGCGAAGAGCGTGGGTCTGAACTTACCCGCGTTCCTCGGCACGTCCACCCCGCCTCCCGCCGCGTCTACTCCGGACGCAAAGGCTGCGGAGTGATTGTGTCTCCTCGCGCCTGATCGCACATGAACGCCGAGGATATCTTTCTACTGGCCACCAAAGGCACGGTGGTGGCCATGCATCGGGAAACCGGTCGGCGTCTTTGGGAGGCGCAGCTCAAAAGTGGATTGGGCGGAGACTTCGTTTCGCTCGTGGCCGACATGCGGAAGGTTTTCGCGCATACGCGAGGCGAGGTGTTTTGCCTCGACCTGTTCACGGGCCGGATCCTGTGGAAGGATGGGTTGAGCGGTCTCGGCTATAATCTGGCCTCGCTTGCGTTGCCCGGCTCGCCGGAATCCTTGATGTCGGTTGCGGCCCAACGTCTGGCGCAGGAGCACGCAGCGGCCGACAGCTCCAACTCCAGCGCCGGCCACGGTCACTGAAAGAACTAAAATCCAACCTCAGGACTTATGAGATTCGATGATCGATCCAGTGAAACGCCCCGCCCGTCCATGAGCAGTCCGGCGCATGAGGGCAATCGCACCGTGCTGCGTGCCGGGGGTGTGGTGGCGGTGATCGTGGGTGGACTTTTTTTGCTCGTGGGCGGCATCGATTTTTTCTCGGCCTTCGGCACGTTTCATTCACCGACCAAGTTCTGGTGCTTTTTTGTGGGAATTCCCCTGCTCGCGCTCGGCGCGAACTTGCTCAGGATGGGTTATCTCGGCGCCGTGAGCCGGTATATGGCGGCTGAAACGGTGCCAGTGATCCGCGACTCGGCGGTGGAAGTGGCGGAAGGCCTGCGTCCGACGGTTCGCGGCATCGTGTCTGACCTGCGTGCGTCCGGTCAGCCCGACGCCCCGGCGGGCGATCCGGCTACGCGGCTGGCGCGCCTGGAGAAATTGCGATCGGACGGCCTGATCAGCGAGGCCGAGCACGCCGACCAACGCGCGCGGATTTTACGCGAGCTATAAACTCCAGAGTGCCCCGCTCACTGCACACCGCCTTGGTGGGCGTCGGGGTTTTTGAGCTGATCTTTCCAACTGAGAATCTTGGCCTGCGCGCCGTATTTCTCAGCGGTGGCCTTGTCGCCTTTTTCCATCCAGATGCGGGAAAGCGTGGTGTTGATGAACAGGTCATCGCTTCGCACCGCGTGGGCTTTTTCGGCCGCATGCAACGCGTCGTCGAAGCGGCGCAGGCTGAAATGAATCTCGGCCAGCGCGTGCCAGGCTTCGAAGGAGGCCGGCACGGCGTCAGTGGCACGGTTGAGCTTGGCGATGGCCGCGTCGGTGTCGCCCATCGTGTAGTCAAACGTGGCATCTTCGATCAGGGTCTGGAGTTCGGCGTCGGTCATGGGCAATCCGCAGAAAGGTGGCGGAGGGCGCGAAGGGCAACGCTGCGCTTGCGCATAAAAAAGGACGGCCACCGTGAGCGGGGCCGTCCAGGGACGAAAACAAGGCGGGACGAACGGAAGATTACTTCGTGGCCTGGATGTTGAGGACGATTTCGACGTCGTTTCCGACCACTCCCTGACCGTAGCTGATGCCGAAGTCACGGCGGTCCAGCGTGGCGGTTGCCTCCCAGCCGGAAACGGTTTTGCCGGGGCGGCCGGGGCCGACGCCAAGCAGCGTGGCCTTCAAGACGATCTCCTTGGTCACGTCCTTGATGGTGAGATCGCCGGTGACGTCGAAGGTGTTCTCGCCGGTTTTTTTCCAGGCTTTGCTTTTGAACGTGATGGCCGGGAATTTTTCGGTGAGGAAAAAGTCCTCATTCTGCAAGTGGCCGTCGCGTTTCTCGCTGCGGGTGTCCACGCTGGACACCTTGATGGTGGCTTCGGCGGATCCGGCCTCCGGCTTGGTGGGATCGAACGTGATCGTGCCCTTGAACTCGTCGAAGGTGCCCGGGACCTTGTTGAAAAAATGCCGGACGTTGAAGCCGACCGAGGAGTGGGCTGAGTCAATGGTCCAGACGTCGGAGGCGGAAGCGGTCGAGGCGGTGATCACCGTGGCGGCGAGGGCAACGGCGGAGGCGAGGAGGCGGATGGTTTTCATGAGGTGTGGGAAAAAGAAGACGGAGAATGAACGGGCCTGGCCCGAAGGAAGGTGATCGCGAAGAGGGCGACACTGAGAAACAGGCATGCGCCGAGGAGTTCCACGCCGGGCATGAAATGATCTTTGTAGGTCACCAGTTCGGACCCGGTGAACCCGCCGGCCTGTTTCACGGGAACCTGAACCGTTTGGGTTCGGCCTTGGTTCCAGCCGGCGGCCGCCCAGAAGGCGAAGGAAAACAAGGCAAAGAAACCGGCCAGCATCCGAAAAAGAATGCGCCACGCCGCAACGCCGGCGGAAGCGGGGGGATTTTGGGTGGCCGGAGTGGAAACGGTCATGGGGATGCCACTGAGGCAATCCCTTGATGACGAAAGCGCAAGCGGCCGCCTTACAAAATCAACATGGCATCGCCGTAGCTGAAGAAACGGTATTCGCGGGCGATCGCCTCGGCGTAGAGTTCCTTGAGCCAGGCAATGCCGTCGGTCGATCCTGGTGTGAGGAATGCCGACACGAGGCAGAGCAACGTGGAGCGCGGTTGATGGAAGTTGGTGATGAGCGCATCGACACCGGCGAACGTGCGCGGCGGATAGATAAAAATGCCGGCCTCGGCAAAGTGCGGGTGATCGAGTGGCGCGGTGTGACCTGAAAGGAAATCCTCGATCGAGCGCACGCTTGTAGTGCCAACGGCAATACGGCGCCCGGTGCCGGTGCGCGTGGATGTAAACAGGGCGCGCTGGGTGGCGACGGGGAGTTCGTAGAGTTCGCGGTGAATGGCGTGTTCCTCCACGGTCGCGGCGTCGATGGGCTTGAACGTGCCCAGGCCGACGTGAAGCGTGATTTCCGCGGTGGAGACGCCTTGTGCCGCAAGGGTGGCGAATAACTCGGGGGTGAAGTGCAGGCCGGCGGTGGGCGCGGCGACGGCGACCTGGCGGCTGCGGTCGGCGTAGACGGTCTGGTAGCGTTCGAGGTCCCGCGGGCGCTCGGTGGCGGGATCGGCGCGCTCGATGTAAGGAGGAAGCGGCACGTCGCCGAGGCGGTTGGCTACGTCGACGATCGACTGGCCGGAGGGGGTGGTGAAGCGGATGAGTGCGGCGCCTTCGGGATCCTTGGCGAGCACAAGGCCGGAGAAATCGTCTCCGTGGTTGAACGTGGCGTCGACGGGCAGTTTTTTCCCGGGCCGGACGAGGCACCACCAGATGTTTTCGCCATGGGTGAGGTCGGGGCGAAGAAGGAGGCACTCGATTACGCCGCCGGTGGGACGGCGGGCATGGAGGCGGGCGGGCAGGACGGCGGCATTGTTGCGGAAAAGTGTGTCGCCGGGGTGGAGGAAGCGGGGAAGATCGGCAAACGAGTGGTGGGCAACGGTGTGATCGGTGCGATTGACCACCATCAGGCGAGAGCCATCGCGGCGCGCAGCGGGGGTCTGCGCGATGAGGTGTGGAGGCAATGTGTAATCGAAGAGATCGGTCGGAAGCGGCACGGGAGGGAAAATGAGGCTTGCGATTACAGGGAGGGCGAGTTTCTTCCGCTCTTCTTGTGCACGCCGATGTAGCTCAGTGGTAGAGCAGCGGTATCGTAAACCGCAGGTCGTCGGTTCAATCCCGACCATCGGCTCCAGGATTTGAGAGTTAAAACAGGCGTTTTTGCGAAAACGCCGTTTTTGCCAGATTGACCAGGATTTCCAGAAAAACGGTTCACTTTGGGTTAACTGAAATAAGCTGGGGGAGAGGCACCCGAAGCTGTATCGGCCCGTCGCCAAACCGGCCGGAAAACCCCGTCCGCTACATCGAGGTAGCCAAGCACGATCTGCGGCCGCCGCGGGTGTTGACGCCGGAAGAAGCGGAACGGGTCATGGCCAAGGCGGCGGAGTATCGAGACGGGATCTTCGCGGCCATGTATGCCATCGCCCTGTTTGCTGGTCTGCGTTACGGAGAAATTATCCGGCTGACGTGGGACTATGTGCGCCTGGATGAGAAAACCCCGATAATCAGGGTAGGGCGGGGGGAAGATCCTGTTTATACGGACGAGTCTGTGCCGCAGTCCAATCAGCCAGGCAAAACCGAAGAGGCTCCGCATCCGACCGGCTATGTGCTCAAAGGTCGCAAGTTGACGGTTCAAATGAGCGACGGAACCACGTGCATTGAACATCGGATCGAACGCGACGGCACCGAGGCCGGGGAAGTCGTGAGGGTGGAGCGTAACAGCCTGACGTTGAACAATGGCGAAAATTGCTGATCAAACCCCATCGAGAGACAGCCGCGCCGGCTCTAGGGCAGGTGCAGACGTTCCCGGATGCGCCGTCCGCTCAATTCGCCGCGCCGGTCGAAAAACCCGCGCCTGTCGTCGCGTCGGGTTCGTTGATCAATACGTGGCGTTTGGATCCTGACGGTGTTTACCGCCTCGTGAATCCATCGAGCATCGGGAAGCCTCAGTAAGCTTCGTGCGCATGCAAACGGCCTTACGGATGAGCAACGGCTAGCTCACCGCCCGGCGTCCATGAAGATCATCTATCATTGCCGAATGCTTGGGCGACCTGGAGAGGTGGAATTGTCATAACGGAGCTGCGCCCATTGAGGAATCCCGCTCCGGTAGGGGAGCCTGATCTGGCTGGCGTTAAGAGTGATAGATATGGCATTTCCGGTTGACGCTGGTTCACG
>JAQSWS010000008.1 GCA_029266495.1 Rariglobus sp.
TCGAGGTATCGGCGTCACCAAAGATGATATTGCCGATGGTCACCGGAGCGCCGAGCGTGACCGTGCGGGTAGCGGTGGTGATATTATTGGTGAAAGACGCAGTGAAGGCGGAGCCCTCAGCAACGATATTGCTCTGCCACAATGTTGTCCCGGGAACGGCCGGATCCCAAGTGCCGCCGCCGTCAAGTATCCACGTGCCGTCGGCAGCGTGGGAAGTTTGGGCCAGCGGGAAAATCAGCGAGACGGGCAAGGCGAGCAGACAGGCGCGCAGCAGCGAGCGATACCGAGAGGACATAGTGGGGGTCATGGAGCGACTATAGCAAAATCCGGTGATCAGGTGATAGGCCGTTACTGATCGGAAAGAGGTCTTTTACCGACGAATTTCGCCTGCTTTGGCACCTCAAATCGGGAGGCTCCTCCCCGTCCGCAATCCCAAGGACTGTCGTAAACCCTTTTTATTCTTGGCGAACTGCGACCAAAAAAACCCCGGGATAATCTGACGCCGCCCTAGGGGAAAATACTTGGTAGAAACTGGGGCGCGCGCCTGAAGCGAATCACGGCAGCCGATTGCTCGTCGGCATCGAACTACCGATGACTGAAACGCTGCTGGATTGCAAAGGACGGCGCTTGGCGCCGTGTTTTCGGGTATCGACTTCAGGAGGCATGCCGCAAGCGGCAGCCCTACCGTATTCACGTTCGCAAATGCGCGGCTCCATGGTCGGCAATAGACACTTGAGTTGGAAATAAAGCAGATTGCCCGCTCCCACCCGATCCGACTGACGGGGCCACAAACCTGCGGCGATACCGCCCCACTCGCGCACGCCGAACGGACGGCGCGGCGGTCCGTCCCTACCGATCAAGCCTGGCCGCCTGTAGGCTGCCCGGTGGTTTCATGCGGCCCTCGTAGGCGGGGGCGTCTGCGGCACTTTTGCGATCCGCGGTCCTGATCAGCGCGAAGCGATGGACGCAGGCGAGGTCGCGCCGGCATACGTCACGCGCAGCGTATTCCCTTCCTTGGACAACGTGAACCGGCCCGTGAAAGCCCGGGCAAAGCCCGTGGTGTCGAGTGTGACATTACCCAACGCGATGCCAGCGACAGACGAGGATGTGAGCACCGGCCAGGTGTAATCCTTCGTCCCGTCAAAGCCCGCGGCCGCGCCGGTGAGGAAAACCGTGAACCGATCGAGACCGGCACCGGTGAGGCGGGCAGCGGTGAGCCCGCCTCCCGCCTGCGTGACGTCCGTGATGTCGCAGACAAAAGCCGCGCCAGCATCAAAAGTGACGGCGCCCACCCGACCGAGGCCGCCCAAACGACCGCCACGGCTCACGGTCACTTCTGAAAATTCGGAGAGCGCCCCATTCACGAGCAGGGTGCCAGCCTTGATGGAGGTCGGGCCCGTGCAGGTGTTAAAACCGGCCAGAATCGTCACGCCCGTTCCCTGCTGAATCACGGCGCCGGCCCCGCTGATCACGTTGGCAACCACATAGGTGTTGGTGCGATTGAACACCAAGGCACCTCCGTTCGTGTCGTTGATGCTGACGCCGCCCGTGCCGAGCGTGCCGGTGCGCCCGCCGTCGCCGATGCGCAGCATGCCTCCCTTGATGGTGGTGCTGCCATAAACGTTGGCACCGGTGAGCGTCAGAGTGCCGGCCGTGTCGCCCTTGGAAAGACCACCGGTGCCACGGATATCGCCACGGATAACAATGTCTCCGCCCGCGGAACCGCCCGTGATCACGCCCAGGTGGCTGGTCCCCACGTTCACGTTGCCGGTGACCGTCAGCCGGTTGCCCGCGACGTTGTTCGCATAAAAGCGGGTGCGCGCGAGCAAGGTGACATCGCCCGACCAGGTGTTGTCCCCCGCGCTGCTTCGAAGCGATTCCTCGATGTTGATGGAGTCGACAACCGAGGTCAGCTGGAGCGCATTGGCAACCGTGACGCCTCCGCTCAGGAGAACCTCCCCGTTGACATTGTTCACCAGGCCCGAACCGAGCGCCCGCGAATGCCTGACGATCAATCGGGCCCCTTGAGTAACGGTGGTTCCACCCGTGAAGTCCTGCGGCGCCGAGATGCCCACCGAGGTGGTGCCCGCCGTGCCGTTGCCCACGATCAAACCGCGGGCGCCCGTAAGGCTGTTCGTGCCGGCGATGACCAGCCGAGGGGTAATGCCATTCTGGCCTCCGCCACCCAGGCGATAGTCCCCGCCCGCAGGAGCAAGCGTGCCGGTGAAGGCGGCATTGTCCACGCCGGCCCCCATCATCAGCGATGCGTATCCTTTCATGGATACGGCCTCGATACTCGGACCGGCCAGGAGAATGGCGCCCGCGGAGCCGGCGGCGATCCGCCCGCCCGCCAGCCAGGCGTTGACATCGCCATGGGCGCCGGCGGCGATCAATCCACCCGCCGGGGCGATCGCCACGTCACCCGCGGAAGGAAGCGCCAGCGCATTGAAAAACTGCACGCGGCCAGAGACGATCTCCACGCCGCCGGCATGCGACTGATTGCGACCGGTAAGGTTGATCTGGGTGGTGCCGGCCGCCAGCGAAAGGAGCCCCGACCCCTGAATATCAAAAGCGAACGTGCGCGGGCTGTAGCCGGACGCGGCCAGGGTGCCGCCACCCGTGTCAACCGTCAGGACACGACCGGCGCCCAAGGTGTGCGTGGTGTCGGTCGAGCTGCGCAGAACCGCATGGTTGCCGAGACTCACCGCACCCCCGGTCGCACCCAATCCGGAATCATTACTGGAGCCGAGACGCACTTCCCCGGCGTTGATTCCAAGCCCGCCCGTGAAGCTGTTCGCCCCGCTGAGCACGAGCGTTCCGGGCCCTTCCTTGGTCAGCCCGTCGCGACCGTCAATCACCGCACTGATGGTGGCGGTCTTCACGGTGTCCCGCATGTTCACCGTGATCGTGGGTGTGCCACTGCTCACATCAAGCGTGAGGACGTTTGCCGGCGTGCCGTTGTTGCTCAAAATCCAACTACCCGCACTGGCTGGCGACGATGCGCCGAAAACCAAGCCGCCAACCGTGCGGGGTGTATCAAGGCTCACGGTGCGGTCGGCCGTGATGGTCACGGCATCGAATGCCGCGAGCGAGTCGGTCCCTTCAGGCACCCCGGCCTTCCAATTGCCGGCCGTGGACCAAAGTCCATCGGCGTTGACCTTCCACGTGCCCCCGGCGCCCTTGGCGACTTGGGCAAGAGGGAAGACCAACGACAGGAGCAACGCGGACAGGCATACAGGTAACAGGGAGCGACGAGACAAGGTGGTGCAGGGATTAATAGCCCCACCTTATCAAAACGGCGCGATCAGCGGTTAGCGCTCTGCTGATGCAACGTGTGTCGATTCCTGATCCGGCCTCAGGCGCACCCATGGGAGATCACCCCACCCACTCCACACCGCCGAAAAGAAGCCGGACAAAAGATGTCCGTCTTCCTGGCTCGGCCCACTCCGGCCCCGTGCGAACGCCACCATGAAAGAATGACGCCGCACCCTCACGCCGTCGCCGAACGGGGATTCCTCGATTTCAGCCGCGGACCCGACGCCACCTGCATGACCCGCTCCCCACCTGTGCGGAATTGCCGCTGGAATTGGCCGGGGGTTTGTCCCGTGACCCGGCGAAACACCTTCGTAAAATGGATGCGATCAGCGAATCCCGATTTCTCCGCAACATCGTCAATCAGCGCGCCGGGAGCCTTCAAAAGCTGGCTCGCGTGCTCGATACGAACGCGTCGGATATAGACACTCAGGTCAACCCCGGTGTGTTGTTTAAATTTCCGGCTCAGGAAGTCCGGATGGCAGCGCAGGTGGGCGGCGAGGTCCTTGATGTTAAAGGTCTCCTCCACATGCGCGGCGACGTAACGCATTGTTTCCTGAATTACGTAAGGCGGCGGCGGACCGGAGGCCGGCACATACTTCTCCAGTTCGCGTCCGTTCGAAGCGATGACTTCGCGATACCAGTGCGCCGAGTCCTTCAACGTGCGCCGCTGGGTGGCAAAATCGACATGGACCAGGCCAAAACGATGCTTGTAGCCCTCCTGCCACTCAAAGTTGTCCATGAACGACCACACAAAATACCCCCTCACATCAATGCCTTCAGCCAGTGCGCGGCGCAGCTGAAGCAGGTAATTAATCATGAACTCGATCCGCACCTGATCGTGCACACGGTCATCCCGGCCCACCATGTCACAATTCGACATGCCGTTCTCGGTAATGACGATCGGGAGCTTGTAGGTTTCCGCCAAAAATTTGGGCCCCCAATAAAGCGCTTCGGGCGTCTGGCTCCACAAATAGAGCGTGCGCGGGTGGCCCGGCGGCAATGGCGCGTGGACGGGCGCGCCATTCGGGCCCGCCTTGATCGCATCAGCCTGGAAAATATTGCATCCGTAAAAGTCGATGGGCTGCTGGATGATTTTAAAGTCCGCCTTCGTCGCATGCGGCGCCGCAGCGCCATAAGCACGCAAACCCTCCTCCGGGTATCCACCCAGCACGACGGGATCACCCCACCACCGGTTGTTCCATACCCCGTCGGGCCACACGGAATTCGTCGCGGTGCGCGCCGCATTGATGTCCTCGGGCGCCTCCGTCGCCGGATAATAAATCGTGCCCGCCGGCGACCAGCCCACGATCGGCGTCTTCTTCGCCCGCTCACGGATCACCTCCACCGCGCGCCCGTGCGCCAGCAGCGCATGATGCCCCGCCAGCAACACCTCGGGGAGATCGAGCTTCAGCCCCGGCGCGTGCTCTCCGCTCGCATGACCGAGACCGATAAAGCACTGCGGCTCGTTGAGCGTCACCCAATGGGTCACCCGGTCCGACAGGCGGTCGACCACCGCCGCCGTGTATTTGGCAAACCATGACGGACTGTCGGGGTTCAACCAGCCGCCGCGCAGGAAAAGTTGATACGGAAAATCCCAGTGAAAAAGCGTGACCCACGGCTGCACGCCCGCGGCGAGCAGCTCGTCCACCAGACGGTCGTAGAAAGCCAGCCCCGCATCGTTCACCGCCCCCGTGCCCGCCGGCATGACCCGTGGCCACGACACCGAAAACCGGTAGGCGTTCAGCCCGATCTGCGCCATCATCGCCACGTCGTCCTTGTAACGGGCGTGGTGATCGCTGGCGACCTTGCCGTTCTGACCGTCCCACACGTGACCGCGTCGCCGCGTGAACATATCCCAGACCGACGGACCTTTGCCGTCGGCATCCCACGCGCCTTCGATTTGGTAGGCGGACGTCACCGCGCCCCAGTGAAACTTGTCTGGAAAACTCATGCAGGGTAAGGGGTTCTCATCGAGTCTCGCCCCGTTCAGAGGAAAACCAAATTCGGCGGACTTTTACCCGAGATGGTCAATCGCCGACCAAAAAGCGAGCAAATCCTCCCCTGATAAGCCCAATATTGGCGTCGGGAATTGACACATATAACATCAGCAGATGGCTAACACGAACAGGCCGGATGGTGGTATTGTGCAGTCATGGGCCTTACCCCGCCTGCCCCCATGCAGTAGCAGCTTGGTGAGCCCCGCCAACGCGTCCCCCGCCCTTTTTGTCGTTTTCCATGAGTTCATCGTTTCCTCCCAATTTCACCTGGGGCGCCGCCGCGGCCTCCTACCAAGTCGAAGGCGCCTGGCAGGCCGATGGCAAAGGCGAGTCCGTCTGGGACATGCTTTGCCACCAAAAAGGGCGCATCTGGGAAAATCACACCGGTGACGTCGCCTGCGATCACTACAATCGCTACAAGGAGGACGTCGCCCTCATGTCCAAGGTCGGCCTGCAAGCCTACCGCCTCTCCGTTTCGTGGCCGCGCGTGCTCCCCGCAGGCACCGGCAAGGTCAACGAAGCCGGCCTTGGTTTCTACGACCGGCTCATCGACGAGCTGCTCGCCACCGGCATCCAGCCTTGGGTGACGCTTTTCCACTGGGATTTCCCCTACGAGCTCTTCCTGCGCGGCGGCTGGCTGAATCCCGACAGCGCCAAGTGGTTCGCCGATTACACCGCGGTCATCGTCGACCGCCTCTCCGATCGCGTCAGCCACTGGATCACGCTCAACGAGCCCCAGTGCTTCATCGGCCTCGGCCATCTCCACGGCGAACACGCCCCCGGCCTCAAGCTCGGCCTGCACGAGGTCCTCCAGGCCGGCCATCATGCCCTCCTCGCCCACGGCATGTCGGTGCAAACCATCCGCCAGCGCGCCAAAACCAAGCCCGTCATCGGCTGGGCCCCCGTCGGCTGTATCCATTATCCTGTTACGAATTCCCCTGCCGACATCGCCGCGACCTACGCCGGCATGGACTCGGTCCACGATGGCCATTGCTGGAACAACCGCTGGTGGGGCGACGCCCCCGTCCTCGGCTCCTATCCCGAGCAGGGCTTGCGCGCCTATGGCAAAAACGTCCCGCGCTTCCGCGACTCCGATTTCGACATCATCAAGCAGCCCCTCGATTTCTACGGCTGCAATATCTACCACGCCACGCCCACCATGGCCGGCCCCAACGGCGAGGTCGTCGTCGCCCCGCTCGCGCCCGGCTTCCCCCATACGCATTTCCTCTGGAAACGCACCGACGAGGCCCTCTACTGGGGCACCAAGTTCCTCGCCGAGCGCTACAAGCTCCCCATCGTCATCACCGAAAACGGCCTCACCCTCCCCGACTGGGTCTGTCTCGACGGCGCCGTGCACGACACGCAGCGCATCGATTTCCTCCACCGCTATCTGCTGGGGCTCAAGCGCGCCATCGACGAAGGCGTCGACGTGCGCGGTTATTTCCAGTGGTCGATCATGGACAACTTCGAGTGGGCCGAGGGCTACAAGCACCGCTTTGGCCTCATCCATGTCGATTACGAAACCCAGAAGCGCACCCTCAAAGACTCCGCTCACTGGTATCGTGAAGTCATCCGTTCCAACGGCGCCAACCTCTCCCCGGCCCGCGGAGCGACTGGAAAGACCGCGGGTGCGAAACCATCTGCCTCCGGCACGCCCCTTCACGATTCCGAACAGCCCCTTCTCTCAACGATCAGCCCCTAAGCGACACGATTCCATGACCCACGTAAATACCCCTCCCGCCGGACAGTCGGCTTCGTCCGGCCGTTTGTCCGCCCGCCCATCGCGAGCATCGGGGAGGTTCTCCATTCTGATCACGACGCTGGTCCTGGCCTTCGGAACAGGCGCCTCGGCGCAAGTGGGCGGCATCGCCCCGAAGTTTCTGTTCGATCCAAACTCCCCCAGGGCGTCCACCCAGATCACGCCGAGCACCGACCAGGTGAGCGTCACCACCGGCAAGGACGGGATCACGGTCAACATCGCGGGCGGCTCCGAGGAATACCCCGGCATCACCCTCAAGTCGGAAACGGGCTCCCCTTGGGACCTGTCTCCGTGGGGACGCATCGAGGCCAAAATCACCAATCTCGGGACAACCAATCTCCAAGTCAGCCTGCGGGTGGATAACAAACAGGACGGCAGCAGCAGCAACTGCGAAGGCGTCAACCTGAAGCCAGGAGACAGCAAGATCATCAAGGTCATCTTCGGCTATACCTACGGATTCAAACCCGGCTTTCAGTTGAACCCGGGGGCCATCACCCGCCTCCTCTTTTTCTCCGCCGGAAAAAAAACCACCGCGCGGGCGTTCCGCATCGAAGACCTTCAAGCCTCCGGTTCGGCCGGGGAAAAGCCTCCGGTTGATCCCAGCACCGCACGCGTCAAACCGGCCGGCGGAGTGCTCCTCGGCAAGGGCGTGAAGATCGATGCCGCCAAGCAAGTGGTGGCCAAAGGCGAAGCCAAGGCCGACCTCACGGCGGATGGCAACCTCCAGATCGCCTTTACCGGCGGCCCGAAAAGCGAGTCGGTCGTCCTCAAGCCAGCCATCGGCAGCTGGCAGTTGACCGATGCCTTTCAAGTTCAGATCAAACTCAAAAATACCGGCAAAACGCCGGTGACTCCCTCGGCCCGCCTTGAAAGCAAGGGCGGCAGCAGCGATACCATCACCGTCTCATCCCCGATTCCTCCCGGCGGCGAAACTGAAATCACGATTCCCTTTGCCGCCGTCGTCCCGCCGGTGGTCCCGACCGATCCCAAGCAGGAGGTCTATGGCAAGGGTTCGTGGAGCGAGAACAACTGGGCGCCCCAGGCGGGCACCGGCACCAAGTTCACCAGCGACTGGGCCAAAGGCGTCACGATCATCGCCGACAAGACACCCGGGGCAAAGAGCCTGACGGTCACCTCCATCGTCGCAAATGTGCCGGAGTCGGACATCCCGTCCTGGGTGGGCCAGCGGCCGCCCGTCGCCGGCGATTGGGTCAAGACGCTGGACGAAAACTTCGACGGCGACGCCATCAACCTCAACCGGTGGAACGTCTACACCGACAACTTCTGGGACAAACGCACCCACTTCAGCAAAGACAACGCCATCGTCAAAAACGGCAAACTCACCCTCCACTTCGAAAAAAAGACCGGCTACCACAACGACGACCCCAACGACACGAAGACCGTCGGCAAGACCGACTACGCCTGCGGCTACGCCGACTCCTATGGAAAATGGCGCCAGCTTTACGGCTACTTCGAGGCCCGCGTGAAACTCCCCAAGGCTCCCGGCCTCTGGCCCGCCTTCTGGCTCATGCCCGACCGCGGCCCCGAGGTGGGCCCCCAATGGAAACGCGCCAGCACCGCGAAGGGCGGCATGGAGTTCGACATCCTCGAGTTCCTCTCCGGCTGGGGTCCCTACCGCTACAACCTCGCCTTCCACTGGGACGGCTACGGCAAAGAGCACAAATCCGGCGGCACGCCTTACCACTACGTCCTTCCCGACAAGGACGGCTACATCACCACCGGCGTTTACTGGGTCCCCGGGCTCGCCGTTTACTATTGCCAAGGCAAGGAAGTCCTCCGCTGGGCCAGTCCCCGCGTCTCCAACGTTCCCTCCTACGTCATGTTCGACATGGTCACGGGCGGTTGGGACAACCAGCCTCTGGAAGACGCCAAACTCCCCGATGATTTCGTGATCGATTACGTCCGCGTCTGGCAGCGCAAGGATCTGGCCTCGTCCGTGGACGGACCGATGCCCAACCAGGGTCTGCCCTCATCGCTCACCGACAAATAAGGAAATGAGCCGGCCACGCCCGCTGCATAAATTTCGTTTTCCCTCCACATGTTAAAATCTGTCCGACTTTCCCGACTGGCGCTCGCCCCATTGCTCGTTTTCTCCCTCGCGACGGTCTTCACCGCCCGGGCCGCCACGCCACCACCGGCCTCCGGCGACCTGCTGGTCCCCGCCACCGTCGATCTGTCGGCTTTCAAAACGGAGAAGGACCCCGTCCTCAGCCTCGACAGCTCCACCGACGCCCCCGCCATCAGGGTCGAGTTCCCCGGCAATAGCGGCTACCCCGGCGTCGACCTTCCCATCCCCGGCGGCTCGTGGGATCTCTCCGCCTACTCCGCCGTCGAAGTCGAACTGGCCAACATCAGCCAGGCCCGCCTCAACATCGGCCTCCGCATCGACAATCCCGGCGATTGGAAAAAATCCCCTTGGAACAGCGGCACCGTCTGGCTCTCCCCCGGCGAAACCAAGAAGCTCAAGGTCACCTTCGGCGAGTCGTATGGACGTCCCGGATACGCGCTCGATCCTTCCCGCGTCAACCGCATCAAGATCCTCGCGGACAATCCCAAGCAGACCGCCGCCATCCTCATCAAGTCCGTCCGCGCCGTCGGCGCCGCCTCCGCGTCAAACGGCGTGAGCTCCCCGGCTCCCGCCAGGACCGTGGCCGTCATCCCCGCCGCGGCGTCCACCGCCACAGCCGCGCCCGCCGCGGTCCTCTTCACGCCCACCGCCGATAACATCGGCTCCATCAAAACCGAGAAGGACCCCGTCCTCAGCCTCGACACCTCCACCGACACACCCGCCCTCAAGGTCGAATTCATCGGCGGCAGCGGCTACCCAGGCTTCGATTTCCCGATCTCCGGCAATCTGAATCTCTCCGGATTCGCCGGCATCCAGGTCGACGTCACCAACATCAGCCAGTCGCGCCTGAACCTCAATCTGCGCGCCGACAACCCCGGCGACTGGAAGAAATCCCCTTGGAACACCAACAATGCCTGGGTCGCCCCCGGTGAAACCAAGACCGTCAAACTCACCTTTGGCCAATCCTACGGCAATCCCGGCTACCTCCTCGATGCCTCCCGCATCAGCGTCATCAAGCTGTTCGCCGCCACCCCGAAGCTGACCTCCGCGGTCCTGGTGAAAAATCTCCGCCCCTTCGGCACCGCCACCGCTGCCGCCGCCTCGCCCTTCGGAAGCACCAGCGAACCGGCTCCGATCGCCACCGCCCCGGCCGCACCCGCCGGCGAAGCCGGCACCGACGCCACCTTCTCGCCCGCCATCGACGGCGAGTTGCTCAACCTCTCCAAGTCGAACCCGCTCGCCGGATTCAACTACAACGAATCCTCCGCGGTCGTCGAAAACGGCAAGATCAAGGTCACCTTCAACGCCGGGTCCAACTATCCCAACATCCAGTTCCCCATTCCCAAGGGCGGCTGGAATCTCTCCGCGTTCGGCGGCATCGAGCTCACCGTCACCAATCCCACCGCAAGCAAGGTCCGCGTGTTTCTCCGCGCCGACAACCCCGGCCACTGGAAGGCCGAGCCTTGGAACACCGAGAACCTCACCCTCGGCGTCGGCGAGACCAAGACCATCAAGCTCACCTTCGGCCAGCAGAACGGCGCCCCCGCCTTCCCGCTCAACCCGGCCCGCATCATCGCCATCCAGCTCTTCACCAACCGTCCGAAACCCGACACCACGCTCCTCCTTTCCGGCCTCAAGGCCTCCGGCAGTCCCGCGGATGCCGCCAATAAACTCTCGTTGAGCAAACCCGAGGACCGCAACGTCCCCGCCGTCCTTCCCGCCTGGCTCGGCCAGCGCCCTCCCGTCGAAATCCCCGGAGAGTGGGTCAAGACCCTCGACGAAAATTTCGACGGCAACAAACTGAACGACAAGCTCTGGACCCCCCGCTTCCCGTGGGACGGCCCCCAGCCCGGCCAGTTGCAACGTTACGCCCCGGAAAACGTGATCGTCGGCAACGGCGTCGCCGCCTTCAAAGTCGAGAAACGCCACGGCCACGAAAACAACGATCCGTCCCGCCCCACCCGCGAATACACCTCCGGACTGATCCAAAGCTACGACAAATGGACGCAGCTCTACGGCTACTTCGAAGCCCGCATCAAGGTCCCCTACGTCCGCGGTCTCTGGCCCGCGTATTGGATGATGCCCGACCGCGGTCCCTCCGCCGGCAGCCAGTGGAAACGCCGCGACACCGGCAACGGCGGCATGGAAATCGACATCATGGAAATCCTCTCCGAGTGGGGTCCCGGCCGCAACAGCGTCGCCACCCACTGGGACGGCTACGGCGCCGATCACAAACAATGGGGCACCTCGCAGATCTACTACGGCCCCACCGCCGACGGCTGGCACGTTTACGGTCTGCTCTGGGAACCCGGCAAACTCACCTGGTTCGTGGACGGCAAAAAACTGGCCGAATGGCAAAACGAGCGCGTCGGCTCCGTCCCCACCTACCTTAAATTCAACGTCCAGCTCGGCGGCTGGGCCACCAAGAACGTCGATGACGCCAGCCTCCCCGCCGTCATGGAGGTCGACTACACCCGCGCCTGGCAACTCAAGAGCCGCCAATAAGAACCGATCAACTCGTTTGAACCCCGGCCGCAGGAGGGATATTCTTCCTCTCGCGGTCTTCACCCCACCCCTCGTTCCCGCGACCCCACTGCCCTCCGTCCGCCATGCCACGACGCCCTTCAAAATCCCCTGACCAGCCAACGGGCATTGGTCATTCGTCATTGGTCATTCCGCGCCAGCGGCGCGGCGGCTTCGCACTGCTCATCACGATCACATTGCTGGCCTTTCTGGTGTTGTTGCTCGTCTCACTGGCGGCGCTCACCCGTGTGGAGACCCAGGTGGCGAGCAACAACCAGCAGATCGCGCAAGCCCGCCAAAACGCGCTCATGGCGCTCAACATCGCCATCGGCCAGCTCCAGAAATACGCCGGCCCCGACCAGCGCACCACCGCCCGGGCGGACCTCGAGAATGGCGCCACCGTTCCCAACGCCCGCTGGACCGGCGTTTACGGCAGCGCAGTTCCTGCCGACTATAACCAAACCCCTTCCGCGATCGCCACCGCACTCACCACCCCCGCCAATATCAACGCGACCACCGGCTCGCCCGCCCGCCTGTTAACCTGGCTCGTAAGCGGCAACGAAAATGGCGCGTTTAATCCATCCAGCGATGTAGGTAGCAAAGGCGAAATCACGCCCACCGCCACAGCGCTTGCAGCTGGAATCGAATTCAAACCGAACGTCGCTACCGGCGGCCTCAACGGCTCGGCCACCACTGCTACCCCGCTCACGATCGTCGCGGGTGGCACCACGCATGAGGCCAGCTTGCTGGTCGGCCCCGGCAGTGTGCGCACGGCTGTCGATAGCGGCCATGCCTTGGATTATGTCGCCGCCCCGCTGGTAAAAATCGAGGTTCTCGAGAACACCTTGCCAGGCTTCGCCGCGTCCAGCACCACACCCAAAACCATCGGACGCTACGCTTGGTGGGTGGGCGACGAGGGCGTCAAAGCCCGCGCGAACCTGCCCCTGACGACAGATGCATCCCAAAAACCCAAAGCATTTGTCAGCAGCCAACGGAACGCCGTGGAGCTGATGAACAACAATGTCGCAGAAAGCCCCGCACCTTCCCTTACCGCTCCCCGTATCGGCACCTTATATGACCTCACCCAGCCCGTGGAGCGTATCCTTGCGACGAAGCAGTTTCCCCTGTCGGGCACCAACTCAGCCGCGTCAACCGCGCTAACCACCGCCCTCGAATACCGGTTTCACGACCTCACCACCCACTCCACCAGCGTCCTCGCCGACACCTACGCCGGCGGTCTCAAGCGCGACCTCTCCACATTCCTCGCCGCCCCCGGGGTTGTAGCCGACGACGCCAGGACCCTGTTCACGCCCGAGCCCTCGTCCAACAGCACCGTGTCCACCTTCGCCATGCCTACATGGGGACATTTGCGTTCTTTTGCACAAATGGTGGTTCCGACGACACCTGGTGCCGAAAAGCTCACCTTCACCCCACCCGTCTTGGACAAGACCGGCGAAGCCAACCATGTCGGCGTCGTCCCGGTCATGACTTACATGGCGGTGGGGCTTCGCTATGAGGTTTCCGGAGGCAACTTAAGACTTCGTTATTATCCGGTGGTCGTGCTGTGGAATCCATATACCGCCCCGATCAAACCCGCCGAGTATGAAGCCGGTCTCAGTGTTACCTATAACACCCGCTTAAGAGTGCAGATTGAAGACTCCACTACAGCGGTGCAGCCCGGCTGGCGAGTGATCGAACAGCGGGATTTTCGCTACGCAGGGCGCGTTGTTCCCAGCGGCTATCGCACCGATGGCGATTACGAATACATGCGCTTTCTGGTTCGAGTTACTACTGATATCCAGGCAGGCCAAAGTTTGGTTTTCACATTGGATAACGCGTCAGACTCTTATAACCCTGGCCTAAATGTGCTGACTCATGGGCTGAATGATAACCATTACGTCTACTCGGTGGGGGAGCCTATTCCAGAACCTGGAAAAAACCTCCGGGTGGTAAGCAGATTTTATCCATTTACGGAGACCTCCGCCGGCGTTTATTCCACCACCTCCAACTCCGGCGGTTCCAGCTTAAGCCATGATGGCGGCGGCACCATTTTTGCCTATCTCGGCGCCCCTCGTCCAGTGGTTGCTCCCAAGCAATGGGATCCAACCAAAGCCACCGTTAACTGGTATCAGATCATTCAAAAAGCTGGGTTCGATGACAACGACGTCAGACGCGTGACCACCGAATATAAGGTGACGCCACCAGGCACCTTTTTCACCTCCACCCCCGCCCCTGGCAGTTCTTTTACCACCCCTTTTACTGGCACAGAAAGCGTCATTCAAGACGGCGTAAATCTTGAGAACGGTTACGTGGGCGATGAACCTGCCTTTACTATAGGGGTGGCTGCGGTTTTTTCCGCAATGGGCAGCAACAAGAACTTAAATAAAGGCACCAATTTAAAACAGCGATGGATCGCACAGAGTAACCTCCGCGCTCCCTATTCGTTCCGCACTACCCAGGATCTCAACTACAACGCACCTTATATCGGACAGGTTGGCTCAATCGGATTGAGCTACAATAAGTGGCCGTTGCACTTCTTCACCGACGATCCTGGCGACGAAGCCTCGGCCGGAGCCGGCCATGATTGGGATAGCACTACCAACAAGCCTGTCAGGGCTACCCTTTTTGAATTCAGGCCGGATGACCAACCCCTGTTTTCGATCGGCCAGCTTCAACATGCCAATTTGTCGCTCATCGCGAGCTATCCCTCCTATCCGGTCGGCAACAGCTTGGCGGACTTCCGTCTGACTGTCACTCAGCTCGCCGACAACGTGGCCGTCGCCCCGCTCTCGGAAATGGCGTCATTCACAAAACAAGCCGTCTATTATGACACCTCTTGGCTACTCAACCACGCGCTCTGGGATCGCTATTTTTTCTCCACGGTTCCCTTGGTCGGCTCGGTTCCGAAGCCTCTTCCCAATACACGACACATCGTTCATCTGAACAGCGGACTTCAAGATCCAGATACCGCAGCGGCCGGCCTCCTTCTCTCAGGTGGATTTAACATCAATTCCACGTCTGAACAGGCATGGCGCGCAGTGCTCGCCGGTCTCAATAAACTCGCCTACAATCCGCTCAACCCGTCCGATTCTTCCGCGCCTGCGCTTGTCAATGCGCTCTCTCGTTTCTCTCGCCCGACGGCCGGCACTGATCCCGCGCAGCCATGGGAAGGCTACCGATCACTCAGTGACGAGCAAATCGCCCAACTGGCCCGCAACATCGTCGCCCAGATTCGCATTCGCGGCCCCTTTGTCTCGCTGGCCGACTTCATCAACCGCCGGCTCATCGACAATACGACTGCGGGTGCACCCAGCGACGAACGTCTTAAGGGTGCGATTCAGGCAGCCATTGATGCGACCACAACAACAGCGGGTGGCTATCCTACCAATGATGCCACCAATCCTGCGTCATTTTTCGCCTCCGACCCCGTCATAACCGGACTCGCGAGTCAGCCGTTCGTCCTAAATAACATGCGTGGCACGACGACCGCCGGCGTCCCACCTTATAGCGGACGTTCTGCCTTCGCGCCCAAGTTCATCACCCAAGGAGATGTGCTTTCAACCATCGGCGCAGGCCTCTCTGCACGTTCGGACACGTTTATTATCCGCACCTATGGCGATACCATGAATCCCGTGACTGGCGACATCAACGGTCGCGCCTGGTGCGAAGCCGTCGTTCAACGCCTGCCCGAATACGTCGCCCCCTCCATCGCTCCCGAAACCCGGCTCGACGATTCCCTGCCGAGCTCCCTCGCCAAAACCACCAATCAAGCATTCGGCCGTAAGTTTAAAATCATCTCCTTCCGATGGCTATCCCCCTCCGATATTTGATCCTCTGCCTTGCGTGCTTCGCGGCTGGCCTTTCGCCGCTGTCCGCCCAGCCACAACCTGCGCCCGACAGTCCGCCTCCTCCTACGTTTCGCCTCCTGAGCTTGGGCTACATCCCCGACATGCTCTATGACATCAAAGGCAAACCTCAGAAAGTAACCGCCAGCGAGGACAACTACTCTTCTCCCTACCTTTGCCCTCCCGATGGAGTGATCCAATTTTATCGGCTCAAGCCGGCGGCGACCCCTAAAGAAGCACCCGTAAAAGTCCCCGTGGTGCAGGCGCGAATCGAAAAAAAAGAGGGTCAATTTATCATCCTGCTTGTTGCCGACCCGCGCGGCCCCGCGCCAAAATATGTTCCTCCAGCAGGCGATCCGGATGACCCCAATTATATCCCTCCCCCCCCCACTATAGATCACTTGCTCGCCGTGACGCTGGATGACTCTCCTGAAGCGCACCCCGTCGCCACCGTGCGAGTCGTCAATCTCTCCCGAAGAGCCGCCGCCCTCAAACTTGGCTCCTCGCTTTTCCAAATTGCACCGCTGCAAAATCAACTCGTGCCCTATCCTGGCAACAAACGGGTCTGGATGCATGTTGCCA
The DNA here is from genome assembly GCA_029266495.1 of Rariglobus sp. Taxonomy (GTDB): domain Bacteria; phylum Verrucomicrobiota; class Verrucomicrobiia; order Opitutales; family Opitutaceae; genus Rariglobus. The sequence goes on from JAQSWS010000008.1 coordinate 16,111, forward strand.
CGTTGGGAGAACAAGGGTGGCAACGAGTAATCGGCGGTCCCCAAAGTTTCGCGCCAAGCACCCGGATTGTTCTTTTCCTCAATGATGTTCGACCCGGTAAGGACGATCTAAATCCCATCGGCCTCTCCTTGAAGAAAATCATCGAAACCGTCACTCCTCCCGTGCCACCCGCCTCAACCGCACTCCTTACCCGTCGCTAACCCCTCCTTCGTCCTCTCGCCTTGCTCAACTGTCCGCCAACAAAGTAATCGAAATCACCCTGCCGGCGGAAAACAGTCAGCTCCCCTTCTTCACTCCGCCCTTTTGATCCGCCGCTGATGTCCCGCCCCTTTCCGCTCCGTCTCCTCCCCGGCCTCGTTCTTCTCGCCGCCACCCCGCTTCCCGCCGCTGATTCCCCGCCCGCCTCCTCTCCTTGGGATCAAGCCGCCCTCGGCCTCTTCAAAGACGCCCATGCCTCGTTCGCGCAACAGGCCGCCGCCGCCGATCGCGAAGCCCGCTTCGGCGAAGCCGTCACGCTGATCAACCTTCAGCCCAAAACCGACACCAACCTCGATCGCGCCGCCTCCCTGCTCACCGCCATCGCCGCGACCGACGCCACCGACGAACTCGGCGTCAGCTCCCGTTACTACCTCGCCCGCATCGCGCAGATCCACCGCGCTTCACCCGATAACGCCGCCGCCCTCCGCATCTACCGGGAACTCGCCGGCCTCTCCTCGCCTCACGCACTCGCCCAGCGCGCCGTCGTTCACGTGGCCCTGCTCGAATTGTTCGATCCCCGCCTCGCCCCCGCCGAGATCCGTCCAGGCTTCGACCGCCTCGCCGCCCGGGGCGCCACGCTCACCGACCCGTCCGCCCTCCGGGATTTTCATCTCGTGATGGGCGACGCCGCCCTCCGCTTCAACCTCGGCGAAACCATCGCGCTCGATCATCTGCTCGCCGCCGACCGTGCAGGTATTGTCCGCGCCACTACACAGCGTGACACCTGGGTCCGCATCGCCGAACTCGCCCGACGCACCGGCCGCAACGACGTCGCCATCACTTATTACCGGCACTTCCTTGATAAATTCCTCCGCGACTCCCGCCGTCTGATGATCACCGAACGCCTGGCCGCCCTCACCGCCACGCAACCCGCGGAGGCCGCCCGATGAAACGCGAAAAGATCCTTCCCCTCATCGGCTTCACCCTCCTGCTTGTTTGCTTCAGCATTGCGCTCACCCGCGTCTTTAGCCGCCAGCGCGCCGCCGCCAACCCCGACGAGATCGTCATCCGCATCGCCCACTGGCAGCTCGAATCCGGCATTCGCGATGCCATCGATGCGCTCGCCCGCGATTACGAGCGCCTGCACCCCGGCGTTCGCATCGAACAGAACCCGATCCCGGAGCGCATCTATCCAAGCTGGCTCAGAACCCAGCTCGTCGGCGGCACCGCCCCCGATTTGATCGAAATTGGCAAGGGCTCCGACGACGAAACCCTCGCCCGCTTCTTCGTGCCGCTCACCGAATACGTCGAGCTGCCCAACCCCTACAACGCCGGCACCTCGCTCGCCCCGCTCCGCTGGCGCGACACCTTCGTCGACGGCCTCGCCGGAGGCGACAGCTACAAACCCAACCTGCTCGAATATTACGGCGTGCCCCTGTCGATGATCACGGTGCGCATGTATTACAACGTGACCGAGTGGAAACGCATCCTCGGCGACACGCCCCCGCCCGCCGACTACGATGCCTTCGTCGACATCTGCGAACGCGTTCAAAAACACGCCGCCAGCACCGGCGAAACCCTTTTCCCCATCGCCGGCTCCAATTACGGCACCCCCTGGTTTGCCTCCTCCCTCATCGGCAGCCAGACGCAACGGCTCGCCGGGCGCCTTGACGACACCCTCGTTCTCAAGCCCAACCCCATCGAAACCGCCCTCCAGTTCGCCACCGGCCGCTGGACCCTCGACGAGCCCGACTTCGTGAACGGACTGTCCCTTGCCCGCCAGATCGGCCGCTTTGCCCAGCCCGGCTTCATTCAGGCGAACCGAGACGATGCCACCTTCTACTTCGTGCAGGGCCGCGCCCTCATGATTGTCACCGGCAGTTGGGACGCCCCCAGCTTTCGCGCCCTCGCCCCTTTCGAGCTGAGCGCCTTCCGCCTCCCGATGCCCTCGCCGGACCATCCCCGCTTTGGCGCGGGCACCTATGGCCTCTCATCCGAGGCCGACACCCCCACCAGCGCCGCCTTCGGCCTCACCCGAGCCTCCCGCCACCGCGAACACGTCATCGATTTCCTCCACTTCCTCACTTCGCAAAAAGGCAACAGCACCTTCTCCCGCGTCAGCGGCTGGCTCCCCTCCGTGGTCGACATCGAGCTGCCGCCGCTCGTGAAGCCCTTCGAGCCCGTGCTTGATGGCCATGTGAACGGCATCGGCATGGATGTGGGCGGAGGCGCCGATGTCCGCCGCGTCGTGGATTCCAACCTCGGCGCGCTCTTCGACGCCAACGTCGATGTCGCCAAAATCCAGGGAATTCTCCGCAGCCAGCTGCCAGACGCCGTCCGCAGCGACCTCATGCGCACGGTCCGCCAGTTCGTGCTCAACACCGCCCGTCAGGATACCCTTGTCGCCGCCCAAATCATCCTGCGCGGACACCATCCCGACAACGCCGAACACCGCCGCAAGCAAAGCGAACTCCTCGAGGCCCAGACCATGCAGGAGCTCCGCCGCGCCTGGATCCTCCATGAACTCGAAGTCCCCGACAGCCCCCGGTAAAGTGTCACCTATTAGGTGACACTTTACCCGGAAGACCTCCCCCGTCGCGCGTCGGGAAACAACATATTTGGAGTCAGTGGATGATTAACGCCGCCACTCGCCGTTCTGCTACAATCCGAAGCCCCGATCGTGAACGCCCCCCGCCCCCCCTCCTCCGAAGTTTTGCCCCTCGTGATCTCGCGCGCCCGCCGCCTGCGCCGGGGCATCAACCTCAGCCATTGGTTTTCCCAAGTATATCGGGAGCCTGGTTACGTTCCCGCCCACTTCGACACCTACATCCGCACGTCTGACTTCGCACTGATTCGCGACATGGGCTTCGACCACGTGCGCTTCGCCATCAATTGCGAACCGATCCTCTCCGCCACGATCAATGGCAGGCTGCCCTCCGCTTACCTCACCCGCATTCAGGATCGCATTTGCGAGATGCATGACCACGGCCTCGCCGTCATCGTCGACATCCACCCCGAGGACGCCTTCAAAAAACGGCTGGCCCATTCCGACGCCGCCGTCGCCACCTTCGTCGACTTTTGGGTGCAACTCGCCGGCGCGCTCTCGCCCTTCTCTCCCGAGGACACTTTTTTTGAAGTGCTCAACGAGCCCTGCATCCACAATGCCGCCCGCTGGAATCGCATCCAAAACACCACGGTCGCCGCGATCCGCCGCACCGCTCCCGAACACACGATCATCATCTCCGGAGATCAATGGTCCCAGCTCCCCGAACTCCTCAAGCTGACCCCGCCCGACGATCGCAATATCATCGCCAACTTCCACCTCTACGACCCCACCGCCTTCACCCACCAAGGCGCAGGCTGGTCCCCCGCCTGGGCCATGTTCACCAAGGGCCTCACCTACCCGGCCGATCCGGCGTTCGTCGATGAACTCCTAAAAACCGTGACCGATGCCGACGCGCGCGCGCAGCTCGCCGAATACGTCCAGGTCAACTGGAGCGCCCGCGCCTACGACGATTTCATTCAGCCCGCCGTCACCTGGGGCCGGGCCCATGGGCTCCTCCTCACCTGCAACGAATTTGGTGTCTATAAAAAGTTCAGCCCCCGCGCCTCCCGGCTTGCCTGGGTGCGCGATGTCTCGGCCGCGCTTTCCAACAACGGCATCGGCTGGACCATGTGGGACTACGCCGGTGACTTCGCCGTCGTCGTCAATGAAAACGACACCCGGGTCCCTGATCACGACCTCGTCGCCGCCCTCGGACTTCCGGTCCCGATACCTGAAAATTGGCGTCTCTAGTCCGTTGATTTTTTACGCACCCCACCTAGTCTGGTCCCACCCCTATGACCCCCCATACTTCGCCCCGCTTCCAACTCCTCGCCTTCTGCCTCGCCGGCTCTCTTGCGACCGCCTCCGCAGCCGACTTCAACTACGTTCCAAACGGGACCAACACCTGGAATACCGCGGTCTGGAGTTCCGCCGCCGTTCCAGCCCCCGCCCACAATTACATCGTCGCCAACGGCCAGACCCTCCGCACCACCGATGGCAGCTCCAGCATTTTCGGCGGCGCCTCGCTGACACTCGCCGGCCAGCTCAATATCCAGGCGGGTGACGGTAGATCCAACAGCGCAAATTTGATCCTGCAAAGCGGCGCCGTGATCGTAAACGCCAGGACCGGCACCCAGACCATCGCCGGCACCCTGCAACTCGGCACCGGCACCCAATACTTCAAATCGACCGGGACAACCGGAGCTGGAGCCGCGCGTAATATTACGTTCGATACGCTGGTGAGCGGCGGCACGAATGCGACCGCACATTTTCTTCGCAACGGAACGTTCGCCCTCGGCAACGCCGGCAACACCTTCGCCGGAACCTGGCGCGCAGGCGGCTCCGCGAGCGTGCAGTCGGATGGCCCCCTCGCCACCGTGAGCAACGAGTCCGGCGTCGTCTCAACCATCAAGGCCACCACCACTGGCTCACTCGGCATCAATGCCAGCGTCGCCCTCGATGCATGGAGCCGCTTCGACACCGACTTCGACTGGACCACCACCGGCTCGCTGACGCTGGCCGCCAACGGAGGCAATGCCTCCTCCATCATTGTCACCCTCGATCAAAACATCACCGTCGGCCTGCTGAGCATCGCCGGCATCCAACTGGTCGCCGGCACCTACGACTACACCGAACTCGTCGGCGCCGGCTACGGAGACTATTTCACCAATGGCGCCGGCACCATCACCGTCGCCATCCCCGAGCCTTCGACCTGCGCGATCATCCTCGGCCTCTCCACCTTGGCTCTCGTCACCTGCTCCCGTCGGAAAAACCCGAGACCCTCCGCCGCTTCCACCATGACGGAATTCACCACCTGAACGCCTCATGGTGGTAGAGTCCCGCCTCGGCTTTCCGTTGATCGTGGGCCGCGATATCATCCACGGCTATCGCACCGTGTTCCCGGTTCCCCTCGGCCGGGCCGCCAGCTTGCTCACCGCCCGACGGACTCCGATCGCCTGAAATTGGATTCAGCTTCCAACCCTCCAAGCGGACTTGTGTGGCGGGGCCAGTCTTTATGACATGGTGCGACCCCATGCGCATTTCCCTCTCCGGTCTCGTCTTCGCATTTTTAACCCCACTGGCGATCATGGCTGCTCCAACTCCGCCCCAGGTCCGTCCCGATCACCCGCGTCTGCTCGCCACCACCGCCGATTTCGAGCGTATCCGTGGTTCGGTTACGCAGCCCGGGCCGCTCAACGACGCCTTTATCCTCCTGCGCGAAACCGCGGAACGGGAATACGCCGCGCCTCCTTTCGAACGCGAGGTCATCGGCCGGCGCATGCTGGCCGTAAGCCGGAACGCCCTCCGCCGCATTCTTAACGGTGCCCTGCTCTACCGCCTCACCGGCGAAACCAAGTGGGCCTCCCGCGCCGAACAGGAGATGCTCGCCCTTGCCTCGTTCTCCGACTGGAACCCGTCGCATTTCCTCGATACCGCCGAGGCCGCCACCGCGGTGGCCATCGGGTATGACTGGCTTTACGACACCCTGCCTCCCGAGTCCCGCCGCGTCCTGCGGGAAGCCTTGGTGAAACACGCGCTCCAGCCCGGCGATTCCGACCAGCTCTGGTGGCGCGGCCGCTCCTCGCCCAACAATTGGCTGCAAGTGTGTGAAGCCGGCCTTACGCTCGCGGCCCTCGCCATCGCCGAGGACGAACCTGAATTCGCCGCACGCGCGCTCGCCCGCGCCCACGGCAATGTCCCGGCCATCTTCGGCACCTACGAACCGGCCGGAGCCTACGTCGAGGGCACGATGTATTGGGAATACGGCACCACCTATCACCTGATGCTGGTCGAGGCGCTTCGCTCCGCGACCGGCTCTTCCGGCGTGCTCACCGGCAACCCGGCCTTTCTTCAAAGCGCCGCCATCGTCAATCTCCTCACCGGCCCCTCCGGCGACTTCTTCAATTACGGCGACTCCGTGCGCCAGCGCCGCTTCATGCCCGCCATGTATTGGTTCGCCCGCGAAACCCGGCGCCCCGACATCGTGGCGACCGAACACGCAACCCTGCGCACCCTGCCGAATGACAGCATCGTCCGCTCCGATAACACCCCTTTCCCCAATCGCTTTCTCGCGCTCGCCCTGCTGTGGATGCCCACCGGCCCCGCCCCCGTTCCGGTCGCTCCACCCGCAAGCTGGTCCACCCAAGGTCCGAGTCCGCTCGTGATTTTCAGACGGGGTTCGGGGCCGGACTCCCTCTATGCCGGCATGAAGGGCGGACGCGCCCGCATCAGTCACGGACACATGGACGCCGGCAGCTTCATCCTCGAAGCCGGCGGCGTCCGCTGGACCACCGATCTCGGCATGCCAAGCTACCACGAGCTTGAAAAGGCCGGTGTCGATCTCTTCGGCAAAGACCGCTGGGCCGTTTACGCCCTCGGTCCGCACAGCCATTCCATCCCGTTGATCGACGATGCCCGTCCCGACGAAGAAGCCACCGCCACGCTCAAGGCCTTTTCCGCCGCAGACCAGTCCGCCGTCCTCGACCTCGGCCCCCTCTATGCAAAACAGGCCACCCGTCTCCGGCGCGGCCTGCGAGTCGCCTCGCCCACCGCCATTCTGCTGCGCGACGAATTCGAAGGCGTCACACCAGGCGCACGTTATCGTTTCTCCTGGATGACACATGCCGCGGTCGAGACCGACGCAACCGGCGTCACGCTCCGCAAAGGCGGCCGCACGCTGCGCCTCGCAGTGGTTGCCGACGCACCGTTTGAAATCGTCAACGAGGATGCTTCGCAGCCACCGGCCTCCTACGATGCGCGTCAATCGGGACTGCGCCGCGTAAGTATCCTCGTTACCGCCGGCAAGCCGGCGCACGTCCTGGAACTTCGGGCCACGCTCGACGAAACCGCATCCAAGCCGTTTTCCCCGGGTCCCTCGCTGTCCACGTGGTCAAGTGATCTGCCGTAGCCGGGTGCGGTCCCACGGCTGGAGCATTTCGAATAAAACCAAGCTGTATTTCCTGCCATAGGGCTCGACCTTGGTCGAGCCGGTGAGGCGTGCGCAGGCGAAAAAACTGTGCGGCCTCAGCCTTATTTGAACCGCTCCACGACTCAGGGCAGCGTCAGCTCGGTCGTAAGCACGTTGTTCTTCGGATCGGTGCCGCCCGCAAAATAGAAGAACACCAGATTGCTGCCCACCGCGACGGTCTGCTTGCCCGCCTCGCCGGCCTGGCCCCAATTTTCGCCGTTGAACTTCATCACCACGGGACCGGACTGGGTCGAATAGGTCACGGCGCCGGGAGTGACTTCCGCACGCTGGCCGAGCGAAAGCGACTGGCGGTTCATCTTGACCATGTAGACGCCCGAGATCGGACCGCGCGCCTCCTCCATGTTGATCGGGGTGAAAACCGTATGAATGCGCAACGAGGACGGCAGACATGTGACCAGCGTCTCGATCGTGAAGCGCGGATGCGTGCCCTTGATTTCAAACACCACCTTGCCATCACGCACGGTCTTGTTGATCGAGGGCACATACTCGTTGTCGCTCATCGTGCCGGCGTAAAAAGGCTTCGCGGTGCCGGTGAACGTGCCCTGAAGCTCCAGCCATCCAAATTCGTCGATGATCGTGCGGTTGCCGATGCCGACCAGCTTGCGCAGGAAGCCGCGGTCGGAGACCTCGAAGCTGTAGCGCTCGTTGCGGAAGCTGCGCGGGGTCTTGAGTTCCTCCGCGAGCATGCGGGCCATTTCCTCTTCGCGCAGATGCTGCTCCGCCTGCGTTTCCGGCGCGGTCGCGACCGCTTTGTCGCCTTCGGGTTTTCCGCCGGTCATCAGGAACGCACCCACGCCACCCAGCACCACAACGGCGGCGATGGCGGCAAACAGGGCAACCGGTTTCTTTTTGGGAGCGGTGCCGGCCTGTGTCGGCGCAGCCGCGGCCACGGGGGCTTCGGCAAGGACGGGAACCGGCTCGGGTTTGGTCGGAGGAATCGTTGCGACCGGCACGGGAGCGGGTGCGGGTGCAGGCGCGGCAGGCTTGACGACCGGTGCGGGGGCAATCGGCTTCGGCGCGGCGGCCACCGCAACCCCGGCCGCGGCAGGCTTTGCCGCCGGAGCTGGTTTGGCGGGAGCAGGCGCGGGCGCGGGTTTGGCCGGTGCCGGCGCTGGTGCGGCTGCCGCCGGAGCGGGCGCGGGCGCCTTCGGGGCCACCGGAGCCGGCTTCTGCGGAACCGGAGCCTTCACCTCGGGAGCCGGGGCAGGTGCCGCGGCCTTGGGTGCGACCTTGGGAGCGGGCGCGGGAGCAGGCGCGGCGGCGGGGGCGGGAACCGGCGCGGGCGCGGGGGCCGCGGCCTTGGCGGCCGGAACAGGCGCGTTGGCGTCCAGCCAGCCGGGTTGCCAGGCTTGTTCGCCGTCGTCGGAACCGGAGGCGGTAAACAACAAACCCAACGCCGAGCTTGGAAGTTCAGCATTCACCGCAGCGCCCGTCAGACCGCGTTGCGCACAGAAAGCCGAACGCGGCAAGCCGCTCGGCGACCGGACCGGCGGTCTCCGAAAAATCATAATCGTTATTGAAGAAAAGCTTCGCAGCCGCCGCCCGGAACTTAAGTCCCAACCCCGCCTGCACCGCCTCGAAAATCTGGGTAAAACCCACCGCCGTCGAATCCGCCGCTTCGCAGCCGCCGGCGGAAATGCATGCCAGCTGGGCATCGGTCTCGCCGATCTGCCACACCAGCACACGGGTGGATTCGGGCATGTCCTGCAAGGCCGTCACCACCGCGCCAATACGCACCGGAAGGGCGAGGCGCAGGCTTGAAACCGGCAGACCGAGCGCGGTGAGCTGGGCGATTGCCGCGTCCACTTGCTCCGTGGCAACTCCGGCGAGCACCCAAGGGGCCGCACCCACGGTATCGACTCGTTTTCCAGTAGCGCTGTCAAAGGCCACTACGCTTAAGGGCGGCGTCAATGAAGCGGCGGCGGTTTCCGCGCGGGCCAGCAGGCTCTTCGCGGTGCGCATCGACGTGGCTTCCTCGACACTGGACCGCAGAACGAAACCCGCCGAAGGGACCAGCTGGGCATGGACGTTGGTCACCGGGGCGCCAGGCGACAATTCCGCGAGCACGGCCGCGACCGCACCGGCGTCAACCGCACACTTCCTGAATCCAGTCAGACGGCCGCCGGCATCGACCAGCGCGAGCTGCAGGGAGTGGGTGGCGAGTTCGACAAGAAGTCGGGGAGCGGGTTGCGATGCCATGGTCGTGTGGGGTTTTGAAACGTTGCTGTAAAATCAGGATGCGCTGAGCATCTCTTGCATGCGACGGCGCTTGGTTTCAAGCGCCTGTTCTTTCGCGGCGTGCGCGGCGATCTCGGCCTCCATCGCCTGACGGTCCGCCGTCAGCAGAGCCTGGGCGTTTTGCAAGGCCGTGAGATCCTTCTTAAGCTGGGCGATCTGGGCGGCGTGTTGTTTCTCGCCTTCGGCGAGCTCCGCTTCGCGCTTGGCCAGCCCGGAGGTTTTCTGGTCAAAGGCGGTCTTGGCGGCATCCAGTGAAGCCTGCTCCTCCTCGGCGGCGGCCGCATCGGCCTCCAGTCGCGAGCGCAGGGCGGCGGTTTCTTTTTCGCGGGCGGCGAGAGCCTGCTCGCGAGCCACCAGAGCGGCGGTGGCCTGGGCCGCTTTTTTCTCCGTGGCGGCGGCCTTGGCCTCGGTCTCGGCCGCGGCGGTTTCGCGGGCCGTGATCGTCTGCTCCTGCGTGGACAGTTTTTTCTCGCGCTTGGCGAGTTCCGCCGACCGGACCTCTGCCTCGGCTTGCGCCTCCTCCAGACCCGCGATGTCGGCTTCGACCCGCGCGGTCTCAGAAACGAGCTTCGCCTGGGCTGCCTTGATTTCTTCCCTCGCGGTGCGGATTTGCGCCTGATCCTTTTCCGCCTCGGCGCGCATCTTTTCCAACGAGGCGAGTTCCTTGGCGAGACGGGCCTTTTCCGCGAGCTGCTCGGCTTCGGCTGTGGAAATCTTTTCCTCGTTCACCATCAGCGTCTGCTCACGCTTGACGAGCCGGCTCATTTGCTCGGACAGGGCCTTTTCACGGGCGGCCACATCGGTCGCCTGCTTCTTGATCTCGGCCTGGGCCTCCTCGAGACCGGCGGCGTCCGCCTCCACCCGCGCGGCCTCGGCGGTGAGCTTCGCCTGCGCAGCCTTGAGCTCGTCGCGCATCGCCTGCGCCTGCGCGCGGTCCTTCTCGGCCTCGGCGCGGGTTTTCTCAATCGAGGCAAACTCCTTCGCCAGGCGGGCTTTCTCCGCAAGCTGAGCCGCCTCAATCGTTGAAATTTTCTCCTCGTTTGCGGCCAGGGCCTTCTCGCGCTCGGCGATTTTGCCGGATTGCTCCGCGAGCGTTTTCTCGCGACGCGCCAGCTCGGCGGTCTGCTTTTTCATCCCGGCTTCCGCTTCTTCCAAACCGGCGGCATCCGCTTCGACGCGCGCGGCCTCCGCGGCCAGTTTTGTCTGCGCGGCCTTGAGCTCCTCGCGCGCCGTCTGGACCTGTGCACGGTCCTTCTCCATGTCGCCCCGCGCCTTTTCAAGTGCGACGGCTTCCTTCGCAAGGCGGGATTTTTCCGCGAGTTGCTCCGCCTCGGTGGTCGAAATTTTCTCCTCGTTCAGCGACACCGCCTTCTCGCGCTCGGCGATCTTGGCAAGCTGCCCCGCCAGTGTTTTTTCGCGGGCGGCCAGATCGGCCGCTTGTTTCTTGGTGGCGGCTTCCGCCTCTTCCAGGCCGGCGGCATCGGCTTCGACGCGCGCGGCCTCCGCGGTGAGTTTCGCCTGCGCAGCCTTGAGTTCTTCGCGCGCGACCTGGGCTTGCGCACGATCCTTCTCAACGTCCGCACGGGTCTTTTCCAGCGCGGCAAGCTCCTTTGCCAGGCGGGCTTTTTCCGCCTGCACCGCGGCTTCGGCACTCGCCTGTTTCGCCTCGCCCGCCGCCAGGGCCTTTTCGCGATCGACGATTTTTGCCGATTGCTCGGCAAGGGCTTTTTCACGTCCCGCCACCGCGGCGGTCTGCTTCTTCACCTCCGCCTGCGCCTCTTCCAGGCCGGCGGAGTCCGCCTCCACCCGCGCGATTTCGGATGCGAGCTTCGTCTGCGCGGCCTTGAGTTCGTCGCGCGTGGTCTGGGCCTGCGCACGGTCTTTCTCCACCTCGGCGCGGGTTTTTTCCAGCGCTGCAAGTTCCTTCGTCAGGCGGGCCTTTTCCGCAAGCTGATCAGCTTCGGTGGCGGACAGTTTTTGCTCGGCGGTCGCGAGGGCTTTTTCGCGGGCGCTGAGTTTGTCCACCTGCTCCGCCAGCGTTTTTTCACGACGGGCCACTTCGGCAATCTGCTTTTTCGCCTCGGCCTGCGCTTCTTCAAGCCCGGCAGCGTCGGCCTCCACGCGGGCGCTTTCGGCGGCAAGTTTGGCTTGTGCGGCTTTTAATTCCTCACGGGCGGACTGGAGCTGCGCATGGTCCTTTTCCGCGTCGGCGCGCGCCTTGTCGAGCGCGGCGGCCTCCTTCGCAAGCCGGGCCTTCTCGGCAAGTTGTTCGGCCTCGGCCGTGGAAATTTTTTGTTCGCTGGCAGCGAGGGTCTTTTCGCGGGCGCCGAGTTTGTCCACCTGCTCCGTGAGTGCTTTTTCACGACGGGTCACTTCGGCCGTCTGCTTTTTCGCCTCGGCCTGGGCTTCTTCAAGCCCGGCGGCATCGGCTTCAACGCGGGCGCTTTCGGCGGCAAGCTTGGCCTGCGCGGCTTTTAACTCTTCGCGCGCAGTCTGGACTTGCAGACGATCTTTTTCCGCTTCGGCACGGGACTTGGCGAGCGCGGCAACCTCCTTGGCGAGACGATCCCGTTCCTCCTGCTGATCGGCCTCGGCAGAGGAGATTTTCTCCTCGTTCACCATCAGGTTCTGTTCGCGCTCGATGAGCTTGGCCATCTGCGAAGCCAGCGCCTTTTCCCGGCGGGCAATCTCCGTCGACTGCTTTTTCACCTCGGTCTGCGTGGACTCCAGCGCGGCGCTCTCCGCCTCGATGCGAGCGGTCTCGCCGGCGAGTCGCGCCTGCTCGGCGTCAAATTCGGCACGGGCCTTCAGCTGGGCGGCGTGCGCGGCATCGATGGTCTCGCGCAATTTCGCAATCGCCGCTTTTTCCTCGGCCAGACGGGCCTGCTCAAGGGGCAGGTCCTTCTGCGCGTCTTCAAATTTCTTCCGGTCTGCGGCGAGGGTCTTCTCGCGGGAAGCCAGCATTTGCTCCGCGGCCTCGAACTCGGCGCGGACTTCCTCATGGGCGCTCACGGCCTTGGCATGAAGGGCGGTGGCCTGCGCAAGTTCCTTCTCCTTCTTCGCAAGGGCGGTGGCCGCCTGGCTCGCGGCGGCCTGGGCCGCCTCGAGCTCGGCCCGCGCGGCGCGAACGGCTTCTTCCTCGGCAGCCTGACGGGTTTTCTCGGCGGCCAAGGCAGCCTCCCGCTCGGAGAGCTCCTGGTCACGTTCCGCAAGCTCCTTGGTTCGCGAACCGCTGGTGGCGGCGGCAAGGTGCTGCTTCTCCAGCGCTTCCTTCAACTCGTGGCCGAGGCGGTCGCACTCCGCGCGCAGGGTTTTTAATTCACGATCATCCGCCGCAGTGGCCTTGCCCGACGGAGCCGGGCGCGGCGTGGTTCCGTCTTCCGCCAGGAAAAGCGTGAGCGGCGAACGGCAATGACGTAAAAAAATCCCGGCTTCATCCGAGAAAGCCGGCTTCAGCAATTCGTCGGCACGGGCCAGCAACGCGGCAAGGTTGACAGGCGGGTGAAAAAGATCGCGCACGCCCAGACGGATCGCCTTGACGATGAAATCGAGCTGCGGCTTCGCGCAAAGCAGCACAATGTGCGCATCATGTTGATGGCCACGAATACGTTCCACCAACTCAAGCGCGCCGTCATCCTTGGTCCGTGCGTCACAGACAATCAGGTTGAATTTTTCACCCTGAAACGTCGTGGCAAGGTCCTCTTCGCCCGCTATTTCCCGGTCATATAATCCACCGGGGGTTGCGATCAATGCTCTGGCATGGAAGACGACGGAGCCCGTCCTGACTAGAAGGAGTTTGGCCGACACGGGGTAAACGGGATTATAAACTTACAGGGAACAAATTCGTGACAGGCCATAAAAGCACGCCCAAGCGGCCTCTCGCGCAACCCCAAAGTTCCCTCGACGCCCACTATTTTACATTCCCTTACAGCAAGAGCGTGCAGAATACCCTTTATGAGTCAGGATTTTACCATGCGGATCGGGGCGCCCGGCGGTGCTTGGGGAGCACCATGCTTTACCAATGTTTTACCAAAGAGGATGTGCATTTTGAAGAATAGTAAAAAACGGATGCGTCGAGACCCACTTTCTGGCGTCGGATTTTAGCGGGATCCCGCCTTGCGCTTGCGTGTCGCGGCCGCCTTTCGCGCGCCACGTGAACGGGCGGGGGAGGGTTTCTTGCCCCGGCCCGAGCCCACGGCGCGATCTCGCGCTGCTTTTTTGCGTGTGGCGGCAGAGGTTTTGCCTTTTTTCGGCGCGGGCAACTTTACACCGGCGCGTCGCGCCTCGGAAAGCCCGATGGCGATGGCTTGCTTCCGGGACTTGATGTCGGCGTCTCCCTTCTCGTAGCGGCGCATCTCCTCTTTGACGAACTCGCCCGCCTGCGTGGTGGGTTTCTTTCCCGCGCGCGCTTTGCGGCGTGCGCGCTGGACGGTTTTTTTGGTGGGCATGGGGTAAGACGTTCGCACACAGAACGCATCGCCGCCCTCTGGTTCCCTCGGTCGATGATGCGATCAAACGCGACCTGCGTCCATAGCCTCCGCCAGAGCGGAGTATCCGTCGCTCGGAATATAAAAAGGATCCATGATCGTTTCTTTGCGAATGGAGGCCGGAGGCTGCTCCTCCAGCGAGGGTTGCACGGAAACAGCCAAAACCGTTTCTTCGCGGGCCGCGATCACGGGAGCCTCCGAGTCTGCCTTGCCTTCGCCCGAATCCGCCACGGGAACCATCACAACCGGGTCAGGCCCGGAGGCGTTCTCCGTGATCGAAGGTGCGACGAAGCACTCCGGGTGCTTCACCCGCTCCAACTGCTCCGCGAGCAGGCCGAGCGTAGCGTCCAACCCGGCAAGTCGCGACGCGAGCGCGTCGGTCGTGGCGGCCAGCCGCAGTTCAGCCTCGGTGGTGAGACGCTGGACGTGCGCTTCGATTTGCGCCGGCGCGGCGGCAAATCGTTCTTCCAATCCTTCGCGTGCAACCTGGGCGCTTGCGACCGCTGCGGGAATCGCCGCGAGCGCCGCCGCGAGGGCGGTGTGCCTTTCACGCAAATCCGTCTCCATACGAGCGAAACCGGCAAGCGTCTGTTCCAATCCGGACGCAATGACCGCGGACTGGCCGGCACGGCTGACGAGCGACGCCTCTTGTTCCGCGGCACGTTCTTCACGTGCCTGCGCGCCGGCTTCGGCTTGATCAAGGCGGCGGGCAAACGCGTCGATCTTCTCTTGGAAAACCGCTGGCAGGCGCTCGGCGGCGGCGATGTTGCGCGAGGCGAGCCCGGCGGCGTCCTCCAGCCCCGTCGCGGCGGCAGCCCACTGCGCGCCCCAGCGCGACGCGGTCGCGGTCGAGGAGGTCACGAGATCGGCAAGTTCACGCTGACGCTCCGCCAGCGCGGCTTCGCGTTCACGAGCATCATTGAACACGAACGGCAACACCGTCAGCACCGCGCCGAGGCAGGTGCAAACCACCACCCCCAGCAAAGATCCGTCCGCGAGCTCCCCGGGAGCCCGCCAGGCAATGAAGGACGCTGCAAACAGCAGCACGCCATCGGCGGCGAGGAACGGAACGAGAGACAAGGGACGCGACGGAACGGAATGGCTCATGCGACAAAAATAAGGAGCCTTGTTGGTGCCTCAGTGGCGCCGCTTTTCAAGGGTGAAGGTGCGGCAGGTTTGTCACCTATTAGGTGACAAACCCGCCGGGTCGAAGACCGCTCACTGCAGCAGGACGCAAGCGGGCCTCACGCGCCCTTCGCGGCAACCAGCTCTGCCGCGATAAAGTCCAGAATCTCGGTGCGGCCGTTCTTCTTGGTCGAGGAACTGGTGAAGATCGACGGCGGCTTGGCGATGAAATCGGTGAGCGCTTGTTTGAAGAGGGAGATGTTCGACTGCACCACGGAATGGGAGACCTTGTCCGTCTTCGTGAACACCAGCGAAAACTCCACGTCCACACCCGTGAGCCACCGAAGAAACTCCAGGTCGATGCGCTGCGGAGTGAGCCGTGAATCGATCAGCACAAACAAGTGAACGAGGACGTCGCGTTTCTCAATGTAGTTGGCGACCGCCTCATTGAAGTCGGCGCGTTCCTCGCGATTGACCTTCGCGAATCCATAGCCGGGCAAATCGACCAGGCACCAGTTCGTGTTGATCCGGAAAAAATTGATGAGCTTCGTCTTGCCCGGCGTGACGGAAGCCTTGGCGAGGGCGTTGCGTTCCGTGAGCAGGTTGATGAGCGAAGACTTGCCCACGTTTGAACGGCCGATGAAGGCGAACTCCGGAAGCGTCCAGCGCGGGGCGGTGGCGATCGTCGCTGCGCTGGTCTCGAATTCGGCGGATTTGATCTTCATGGGCTCTACAGGAAGACGACGACGCCCACAGGCAAGCTATCCGTCGTCCGCGCGCGCAGGGTCGGGCGCGGGCCGCACCGTGCCCAACCCGTGGAAAATCGAGGGCGAGGAGCGCTTTATCAATACACCACCGCCGGTGCCAGCGGCCGGTCCGACAAGGTGAACTTGAGCGTGCCCGCGCTGTTCGATTGCAGCGCCGAGAACACGAATTCCAAATTGGGATCGGAAGGCACAATCGAGTCCGTGAACGTGGTGCCTTGAAATTCGCGCAGCAGCACCCGTCCGTAATTGGCAGACTTCCGTTCGTAGATCGAAACAGTCACCGGGACCGGGGAAACGATCTGGTAATACAGCCGGTCGCCGACATCGGCGGTGACTTGTTGAGTGGAACTGACGTTCAGGTTTTGCGGACCGGTGGAGGCACTCACCTGAGTGTTGCCGACCGGCACATCATACGTGACCGGATAATGGACGACGGGGCGCCGCTCAACCGGAGTGGTGCAGCCGGCAAGCAGCCCGAGCGCGAGCGCGGCCAGGGAGGAAATCGAAACGCGATAAGTTTTCATGGGGATATGAGTCGGGGGTTAACTTCGGCGCCATCAGCGCACATTGATCTTCTGGCCTTCGCCAAGATTCTCCGGCGCAAGACGGGGAAGCCTGAGCTCCACCAGTCCGCCAAGGTGCACGACCCGGGCCGGCGAATCCCAAAACTGGGCCGATTCCACTTCGATGCGCAAAAGCGCGAGATGCGGATCGTTGACCCCTTGCGGAAACCAGGTCTTCGCCGCCGAAGTCCACAACTCGTTTGCCTTCACGCCGTCTCGAACAACGAACGCCCGGCCGGACACCGACACATAGCGGTGGGTCGCCGGCGAGGCATAGGCGAGTCCGACTTCGCGCTCATGATAAATCTCCGCGATCTTCGGTGAATCAATGGAGCTGAAAAACCATAGCTCCGCACGTTCCGCGTCGATCTGCTGCGTGGCCATGGGACGGCTGTGCAGGCAGCCGTTTTCCGCCACGGTGGTCAGCATCGCGATTTCGATGTCCTTGATCAGCTGCCATAATTTGTGGCGGCCTTCGAGCGTCTGGCCATAGGAACCCGGGGTAAGTTGCGTCATAATAAGGGACGGACCGCGATCTCCGGCAAAGGATCGCCCCATCCTGCCATGGGGCCGCAAGCCGATGGTCGGAAAACAAAGGATTCGCACGCCGCGAAAACTGCCGCTTACTCCCCCGCTCCACCCGCCCACCATGTCGCGCCTCAACTTCACCTTGGAAAAAACCGCCCCCGGCTCAAAGGCGCGGGCGGCCCGCTTCACGACGCTTCACGGCGAGGTGCGCACGCCCGTCTTCATGCCCGTCGGCACGCAAGCCACGGTGAAATCCCAGACGATCGACACGCTCAAGGGCGCCGGATCCAGCGTGCTGCTCGCCAACACCTATCACCTGCTCCTGCGCCCCGGCCCCGAGGTGTTCAAAAAATTCGGCGGCATCCATCGCTTCATGAGCTGGGACGGCCCCGTCCTCACCGATTCGGGTGGCTTCCAGATTTTCTCCCTGCCGCATTCACGGGCGATGGACGAAGACGGCGCGAAATTTAAAAGCTACGTGGACGGAGCCGTTCACAACCTCACGCCCGAACTCAGCATCTCGATGCAACGCGCCATCGGCAGCGACATCATGATGGTGCTCGACCAATGCATCCCCTCGACCGCGCCTTATGAACAGGCCGAGGCCGCCATGCACCTGACGCACCGCTGGGCCGAGCGCTCCCTCCGCGCCCGCGGCGATTCCCCGCAGGCCATGTTCGGGATCGTCCAGGGCGCCTGCCATCACGACCTGCGCAAACAAAGCGCCGCGTTCCTTCGTGAACTCCCCTTCGACGGTCTCGCCATCGGCGGACTCGCCGTCGGTGAAACCCACGCCGAGCGCTACGAGTTCACCGGCCTCGCCACCGACCATCTGCCCGAAAATCTGCCTCGTTACCTGATGGGCGTCGGCACGCCGATCGACATCCTCGAAGCCGTCCACCGCGGCGTCGACATGTTCGATTGCATCATCCCCACGCAGCTCGCGCAGCGCGGCACCGCCTTCAGCTCGCATGGCAAGATGCACATTGCCCGGACCGTGTATAAATTCCAGGAAGGCCCGCTCGATTCCCGCTGCGGCTGCCCGACGTGCAAACGCTACGAACGCGGCTACCTTCACCACCTCGTCAAGACCGGCGAAAACCTCGGCTGGCACCTGCTCGGCCAGCACAACATCTGGTATTACCATCAGCTCATGCGGGAAATCCGCGCCGCCATTTTGGACGGCACGTGGCTGGCCTACTACGAACACAAGCGCCTCGATCTCATCCGTCACGACGAGGACAATCCCACCGTCCCCGAGAAAAAGCCGAAGATCGTGCGCGCCCCCCAGCTCGGCGATTACGAAATCCACACTTCCGCCCAGGGATTCTGCAGCATCCGTCAGCTGAGCTCCGGCGAGATTATGCACTCGGTCAACCGGCCCGAGGACGAAGCCCAAAAACTCTACGTCGACCAGTCCTGCCTCGCCGCGCGCCTGCTCAAACGCGCGCCCGACGACTCGACGGAACTCGTCATCTGGGACGTCGGCCTCGGCGCCGCCTCCAATGCCATGGCCGCGCTCCAGTGCTTCGAGCGGCTGCTCGCGGAACTCGGCCCCACTGCGCTGCGGCCGTTGCGCATCGTGAGTTTCGAATGCGATCTCGACCCGCTCACACTTGCCGCGAAGCACCCGCACCAGTTTCCGCACCTCCGCCATGGCGCCCCTTATCGTCTGTTGAAAAACGGCGCATGGACGCATGCGTCCGGATTGCTCGCATGGGACCTGCGACACGGGGATTTCCTCACGTTTATCGAAAGTTCACCGGCACCCGACGTGATTTTCTACGACCCGTTTTCGTCCAAGACCGACACGGCATTGTGGACATCGGAGGTGTTCGCGCGCATCGCCCGGCACTGCATCGCGAAACCCGCCGAACTCTACACCTATTCCAACTCGACGGCTGTGCGGGTGGCATTGCTCAACGCCGGCTTCTTCATCGCCGAAGGTGCGGGCACCGGCCCGAAGTCGACAACGACCATCGCCTTCACGCAGTTCGATTCGATCGCGGCCCACCCCCGCGCCCCGCGTCCCTTGGATGAAGAGTGGCTCGTCCGGTGGCGTCGCAGCGGATCGAAGTTCCCCGCCAGTCTGCCGGAAGCGGAGCAACCCGCCTTCGCCGCGCGCATCGAGGCGCATCCGCAATTTGGCGTCAACCGGCGCTGAACCCCTTCCCCGCCACGGCCACCGCCAGCCAGCGCGGCCGCCAACAAATCGGGTTTGTCACTTAATAAGTGACAAATACTCCGGTCGTTTTTTTGGCGGGATAAGCTGTTATTTTTTTACCGGAATGTGCGCCGCCTGACGCAGCGTCTCGGCCTTGGAGATCTTCAGGCCATGGGCGAGTTTGTTCAGCCGCGAAGCGTCGGCCGGACTGAGCAGCGTCGAGCGCTCCGTGCCGTCGCGGTCCACCCAGTCGACGCGGTGCGGTTTTTGCCGCGAGGTTTTCACCAGGTCGGTCAGGAACGTCAGCTCGTCTTCAGGAAGGTTGATCATGTCAGGCGAGTTGAGCGCCCCGGCCCGCCGCGTCAATGGCCCTCATACCGGTGCGATCGCGATCACCAGCCCCACCACCGCGCCAAACACGATGTGCCCTGCGAAATGCGACAGAAACACGACCGGTGTCACGTTGCGGAATTCCGCCAGCGGATGGTTGTCCGATACCACCCACGTAAGCCCGAGGCTCACCACCAACCCGTGAAAAAATCCAAAACCCGCGCCCGCGAACAACGCATGCGGCCAGGCGGTGAGTTCCAGGCGCACCATGAGCATCGTGTAAAACAGCCCGAACACGACCGCCGCCGCCAGATACACCAAAATCCCCGTCGGGAGCGCATTTTCTCGCGACCGGGTGATCAGGCTCCCCACCGCCACGACCATGCCTCTGGTGGGCGGCCCCGCCCGTTCGATCAACCGCATCGCCATCCACATTGCACCCGCGCCGAGCAGGCCCGCCAGAATCGCATAAAAAACAGCCTCCGCCGTGATCATCATTGTGTTCATCACTGCCTCCGGGGTTGGGTTAAACGAGGCCGGCGTCAGACACCCGGCTTGTTATGAATACTATGCACGGGAATCCGCCCGGTGCCACCGATTTTTTGTCTTCGTTACATATACCTGGCAAACACGTCTCGACACCTCTCGCCCCCCGCTGCTCTCTTTTCCCCCCATGGCCAACGCGCGTCCCGACCATCGGTTAAGCAAAAGAATCTATGACGCCCGCGTTCCCGCTCTCCGGGAACAACTCGTCCAGCTTCAAGTCCGCCTGAAGGAATCCCCCGCCAAGGTCCTGCTCATCCTCGCCGGCGAAGAAGCCGGCGGGCGCAGCGAGGTGATCAACACGCTCAGCGGCTGGCTCGACCCCCGCGGGTTCGAGACCGTCGCCTTCCGCGAGCCTTCCGACGAGGAACGCGAACGTCCTCTGATGTGGCGCTTCTGGCGTTGCCTGCCCGCGGACGGCCGTCTCGGCATCTTCGCCGGCTCTTGGTATACCGAGCTTCTTCGCTCCCACGACGGCCCCCCGCGCAAACCCGCGCAAACCGCCCGTCTGGTCGAACGCATCCGCCATTTTGAAAAGCTCCTCTCCGACAATGGCACGTTGATCATCAAGGTCTGGCTGCACCTCTCCAAGGCCGAGCAACGGACCCGCCTCGCCGAACTTGCCGCCAATCCCGACACCGCCTGGCGCGTCACTCCCGAGGCCCGGCGCCAGCATCGCCTGCATGACAGCCTGGCCCGCACGGCCGCCCGTCTGCGCAAAGCCACCCACAGTCCGGGAGCGCCCTGGGTCGTCATCGATGCAGCCGATTCCCGCGCTCGCAACCTCGCGGTGGCCGACCTCATCGTGCGCAAGCTCGCGGCCCATTTAAAACGAGTCGATTCCGCCCCCGCCCGCCCGCCCCGCCCCGCCGCCCCCAAGTCACTCAAGCCGGCCGGGCTGGCCCGCCTCCTCGCGCTTCCACTCGACCAGAAACTCTCCTCCGCCGAATACGAGTCAAAGCGCGAAAAATGGCTCGGGCGCCTCAACCGCGCCACCCGGGCCGCCCAGACCGCCAACCGTTCCATCATCTTCGTCTTCGAAGGCTGGGATGCCGCCGGCAAAGGCGGTGCCATCCGCCGCCTGACCAGTGCGATCGACGCACGCGACTACCGCGTCATCCCCGTGGCCAAGCCCACCGACGAGGAAAAGGCCCATCACTACCTCTGGCGCTTCTGGCGCCACGTGCCCCGCGCCGGCCTCGTCACGATCTACGACCGCTCCTGGTATGGCCGCGTCCTGGTCGAGCGCCTCGAGGGTTTTTGCACCGAACCCGAGTGGCGCCGCGCCTACGGAGAGATCAACGACTTCGAGGGCCAACTCGCCGAACACGGCACGATTGTAGTTAAATTTTGGATGCACATCAGCCGGGACGAGCAGCTGAATCGCTTCCGCGAACGGGAAAAAACGGTCTACAAGCGCCACAAGATCAACGCCGAGGACTGGCGCAACCGGCGCAAATGGGCCGCCTATGAAATCGCCGTCGGCGACATGCTCGCCCTCACCGACAAACCCGTCGCCCCCTGGCACCTCATCCCCGCGAACAACAAGCGCCACGCCCGCCTGCAAATCCTCAAGACCGCCGCCAAGGCCATCGAGGAAGCGCTCGGGCTGTAGAGGGCATGGGGCGAGCTGGCGCTTGCGCCGCGCCTTTCCCTCCGGCGCCCGAACGCCGGCCTATCGCGCGCGTTTTCCCCCGCCGGCCTGCGCCCGTTGCAGCGCCGTGATGCCGCCCGCCAGCGTGATCGGCTTGGGCACGAAATCATTGCACCCCAGCGCGAACAATTCCTCACGCACATCCGTCTGCGTGTCCGCGGTCACGATCGTGATCCAGACGCCGCGCGCCGCCTCCCCCGCCGCCCCGGCGCGAATCCGCCGCAGCACTTCCATTCCGTCCATGTCGGGCATGCGCAGATCGAGCATCACCAGGTCAAAGCGTCCGTCCCTGGCCAGCGCATCAAGCGCCTCGCGACCGCCCGACACCGCGACGCTCCGGCAGCCGAGCGCGGTCACCACCCCTTGAAGCAGGCGCAGATTCACGGCGTTGTCGTCAACCACCAGCACGCGCAGGTCGAAACGAGGCTGGAACTTCGTCGTGTTCGCCAGGTGCACTCCCGAAGCCAGGGCCGCCACCAAGGCGTCATGGTGCAGAGGCTTGCTCACCAGCAGGTGAAAAATCTCCCGCAGGTGCCGGCGGTCGTCCGCCCCCTGGGCACTCGTCACCAGCCCGATCACCGTGCCCGCAGGCCAGCCGGTGGTGTCGACCGCCGACTCGAGCACCTGTGCCACCACACCCGGGTCGCAATCGACCACCGTCAGGTCCATCCCGGCGCCCGAGGCCAGTTCTTCCAGCCGGCATGCCACCGGCACACCGCCGGCCGCCGCCACCACGCGGAACAGTTCCCGCAGCAATCCCGGCGTCCGCACCACCAGGCCCACCCGCCGGCCCGCCAGCACCAGCGATTCGACGCGCGCCTCCACGCATTTCACCCGCACGCTGAACCGAAAGACCGACCCCCGGCCCGGTTCGCTACGCAACGAAATCTCCCCGCCCATGAGCCGCACCAGGGACCGGCTGATCGCCAGCCCAAGCCCCGTTCCCCCGTGCCGCCGGTGAAGCGAACTATCGAGCTGCGTGAACGGCAGGAACAACCGCTGCTGGTCCTCTTTGCTGATGCCCGGCCCGGTGTCGCGCACCGAAAAATCGAGCCAGGTATCCGCGCTGTCCGGATCCTGGGCGGCCCGCGCGCGCACCCGCACCTCCACCTCGCCGGACGCCGTGAATTTGACGGCGTTGCCGATCACATTGACCAGCACCTGCCTCAGGCGTCCCGGGTCGAGCGTCGCCACCGCCGGCACCTCCGAGCCCACATGATGCAACAACACGATTCCTTTGGTTGCGGCCGTGCAGGCCAGCAGGTCCAGCACTTCCTCGACCAGTCCGCGCACGTCGCACGGATGGGAATCCAGCGGCGGCGGCCGCGATTCCATCCGTGAATAATCCAAAATATCCCCCGTGAGCCGCAGCAGCGCCTCCCCGCTGGAACGCACCGTCTGCACGTATTCGCGTTGCTCGGGCGCAAGCGGCGTGTCGAGAAGCAGGCTGGTGAAGCCAACGATTCCGTTGAGCGGCGTGCGCAACTCATGACTCATCGTGTCCAGGAACTCTCCCTTGGCCCGCTCGCCCGATTCGGCGCGCTCCTTCGCCATCCGCAAATCGTCCTCGACCCGCTTGGCCTCCGTCATGTCATGCAGGGCCGCGACAAAACAAAGAATGCGACCCCCGCGGTCCAGAACCGGACTGACCACCCCGTTCACGGGATAAAGCGCACCCGACTTCCGGCGGTTGATCCATCCGCCCTCCCAGGCATTCCCCGCCTTCACCGCCGCCACGAGCCCGGCCGGGGCCTCCATCCCCAGGTCGCGCCGGTTCTTCCCGAGCAGCTCATCCCGGCTGTATCCCAGCTGCTCGCACATTCCCTTGTTTACGTATTCGATCCGTCCGTCGATTCCCACAATCATCAAGGCCGAGCGGCTCTGCTCCACCGCGTTGGAAAGCTTGCGAATCGTGCGCTCCTGCGCGCTCCAGCGGCGGACCAACGCCTGTGAAATCAGCGGCATCCCGAGCAGCAGCCAGATGTAGAGCGCGGTGCGAAACCCCTCCTCGAGCAGGCCGGCGCGCCACGCATCGGCGGCAATATCCAGCCCGACGATGTCGGGCGGCATCGTCGCCGGGGCTCCCGCATTTTTCACCGGCGCATAGGCGGTGACCCACGAACCAAACGAATCCCGCAGCGGGCCCTCGGTCGCCGGAAGCCCCGTGGCGATGATTGCCTGCAAGCCGGGCGACTCGGCCGCCTCCGGGAAATCGTCGCCCGGAAGCGAGATGTCCTCCGAATCCGCCGGTTCCGAATCCGCGAGAAAAACCACCGTGCCCGTTCCCGGTTGAGGACGGAACAAGTAGACGAAGCGCACTCCGTCCTGGGCCTGCCGCAGTTCGACGAGCCGCTCCTTGACCTCCGTGTAAGCGGGATTTTGAAGGTCCTCCTTCGTGCCTTTCAGCGCCCGCAAATCACCGCCGTGGAAGGCCACCGCGCAGCGGCGTGCCCGGGAAACGAGGTCCGCCAGAGCACGCGCCTCGGCCCGATGATAGGTCCACGCCCCGCCGCCCAAGCCGGCAAGAAAAATGGCCGCGCAGCCCGCGATAAAAAAATGACGGCGTTCCAGAGCAGCCATACGACGGCGGGAGTATCCCGTTCACCCGATCCCCACGCAACCGATAATCCGCCCGAAAAGGTTTCGCCGTTGCCCTGCGATACAGGCCGGCCCACCCGCCCGCTTGTCCCGGTGCACGAAAAAGCCGCCGCAGGATGCCTGCGGCGGCTTGTAAACTGTAACGCTGACCGAACCTGTTTACTTAACGAGGTGGCCGGACACGAGCTTGGTGAGCTCGAACATGCTGACGGACTTCTTGCCGTTGAGCACGGGCTTCAGCTTGTCGTCGGCGTTGATCTGCGTGCGGACCTTCTTGTCCTGCAGATTGTTTTTCTTGATGTATTCCCAGAGCTTCTTGGTGAGCTCAGTGCGGGGAAGGGGTTTCGAACCAACGATCACCGAAAGGACGGCATCGGGCTGAACAGGTTTGAGGAATGCAGCGTTGGGTTTGCGAGCGGTTTTTTTTGCCATAGCGGAATCTGGATGTAGGGGCGCGCGGACCGAAAGCAATGACTATTTTCGGTGGTAAATTCAGGTTTTACCTAGGGGGAATTTAAAACTTGCGCAATTTGCACCGACCGTTTCAAGCGCCACCCACCCGGGCAAACTGGTCGTGCAACGCGGCGTAGTGCTTTTTCAATGACAATAATTCCCCGTGCGTGCCCCGCTCAACCACGCGTCCCTGGTCGAGCACCAGCACCAGATCCGCATGCCGGATCGTGCTCAGGCGGTGGGCCACCACGAAGCTCGTGCGCCCGGCCAGCAGCGTGAGCAACGCGTGCTGGAGACGCGCCTCCGTCAGCGCGTCGATCGCGCTCGTCGCCTCGTCCAGGATCAGCAGACGCGGATCGGCGAGCAGGGCGCGCGCAAAACACACCAGCTGGCGCTGCCCGGTCGAAATGCCGCCGCCTCGCTCGCCCACCGTCGTGGCGAGGCCCTGCGGCAGCGAGTCGAACATGTCCGCGCAACCCAGCCGCGCGACCGCCGCACGCACCTCGTCCTCCGTCGCCTCGGGCCGCCCGAAGCGGATGTTGTCCAGCACCGTGCCGGCAAAAAGAAAGTTGCTCTGCTGCACCATGCCCGTCTGCCGGTGCAGCGAACGCCCGGTGATCGTGCGGATCTCCCGTCCGTCAATCAGCACCTCACCGGCGGTCGGCAGATAAAATTTGGAGACCAGGTTGATGATCGAGCTCTTGCCGCTCCCCGTGTGGCCAACCAGCGCGATCATGCTGCCCGGCGCCGCCGTGAAACTCACGTCGCTCAACACCGGCCTTGCGGGATTGTAGCCAAAGGACACCCCGCGAAATTCGACGCGCGCGCCGCGCGCCTCCGCCGGCGCCCCGGCGGAAAGACGCGGATCGGGCAGCGCCACTGCATCCGCCGCATCCTCCCAGTCGGGTTTTGTATCGAGGAGCTGGAACACGCGTTCCGCCCCGGCCATCGAGACGAGCGCCTGGTTGTAGAGATTTCCCAGCACCTGGATCGGCGCGAAAAATTGATTGGCGAAGAGGAAGAAGGTGATGAGCACGCCGATCTCGACCTGTCCGTGAAGCACCTGCCAGCCGCCCAGTATCAGCAGGATCGCGACGAAGAACTGGCTGTTGAGTTCCAGCAGCGGCAGGAGGATGGCCGACGACCGCGCCGTGCCCATGCTGTAGCGCGAGTGATCCGCGAGCAGGCCGCGAAAAAGCCCCGCGTTGGTGTTCTGCCGCACAAAACCCTGCGTCACCCGGATGCCGTTGATTGACTCCGCAAGCGTGGCGGTGACGCGGCTGAAACTCTCCTGCTGCGCCCGGGTGTCTCGGCTGAGGCGGCCGCGGAAATGATTGTTCAACACCCAGAGCACCGGCGCGAGGCCGAGCACGACGAGGAAAAGCACCCAGTCGGTGAACGCCATCACCGCCGCCGCGAACAGCATCTGGCCCAGTTGCACGATTCCGACGAAAAACACATGCTCGATGCCCGCGCGCAACGACTCCACGTCGCTCGTCACGCGGCTGAGTATCCGCCCGAGCTTCACCCGGTGGAAAAAACTCATCGGCATCCGGCTCACATGCGCAAAAATATCCATGCGCATCTGCCCCACCACCGCTTCGCCGATTTCCAGGGCGAAGCGCTGGCGGAAGTGGAACAACACGTCGGTGAACACGGCCAGCAGCGCATAACCAGCCACCCACCAAAATAGCGGCGACAACTGTAAGAAGAAAACAACCGACGTCTTGGTCAGCCATGGATAAGCTTCAACCCACCAAAACAGAGGGGAAACCCGCTGATTCGCGATGGGCCCCGCGATGATCAGCGCGCTCAGCCAGGCCAGGGCGGGCAGTTGCGACGCACGCAGCACCGTGAGCACGATCAGCCAGTTCCGTTTGCGGGCGAAGCGGCGCGTATAGCCGAAGAGCCGGCGCACGATCTTCCAGTCGAGCGGCTTGACCTCCGCCTCCGGTTCGTCGTCCCGCGCACGCTGCACGAGTGAAAGGGGCTGGCGTCCTGAGGGCTTCATGCGCCGGCCTCCTTTTCACGCTGGAGCGCGGACGCGTCCTCGCGGTTGACCAGTTGAAGATCCGCCACCCGCAGATACGCCCCGGGCACCCGCATGAGCTCCGCGTGGGTGCCGCGCTGCACGATTCGACCGTTCTCCATCACGATGATGAAATCGGCGCGGCGCAGCGTGCTCAACCGGTGCGCCACGATGAAGGTGGTGCGGCCCGCGATGGCGTTTTCCAGCGCCGTGAAAATCTCGTGCTCCGTCTCGCTGTCGATCGCCGCCGTCGGATCGTCGAGCAGCAAAATGGCCGGCTCAAGGAGCACCGCGCGCGCAATGGCCAGACGCTGGCGCTGGCCGCCCGAGAGCGTGTTGCCGCTTTCGCCGAGCACGGTCTCGTAGCCCTGCGGAAGCGCCATGATGAAATCGTGAGCCGCGGCCACCCGCGCCGCCTTTTCAATCTGCTCCCGGGTCGCCTCGGGATGCCCGAAGGCAATGTTCGAGGCCACCGTGTTGGAAAAAAGAAAACTCTCCTGGAACACGATGCCGATGCCGCGCCGCAGGTCGTTGAGCCGCAGCTTGCGCACGTCCGTGCCGTCAACCAGCACGCGCCCCTCCGTCGCGTCGTAGAAACGCGGAATCAGGCTCATCAGCGAACTCTTGCCCGCGCCGGTTGCGCCGAGGATCGCCACGCACTGGCCGGGTTTCACCTCGAGGTCGATGTCCCGCAGCACCGGGCCGGCACCATCATAGGCAAACGACACCCGGTCGAACCGCACCTCGCCGGTGAGGCGCGGACGAATGGCCGCCCCGGGCGCGTCACTTACCTCGATGGGTGCGTCGAGGATCTCGAAGACCCGGCGCGCGCCGACGAGGGACTGTTGCACGCTGTTGACGAGGGTCGCCACCTGGTTGACCTGGCCGGAAAACTGGTCGAGCAACCCGGCGAACACCACGAGGCCCGTGCCGAGCGGCAGTTCACCGCGGATGACGAGCCAGCCGCCGTAGCCGAGCAGCACCATCATGTTGATGCGGGTGAGAAACCCCACCGCGGGCGAGAACAGGCTCACGCGCCAGAAAATGCCCTGTTGCTGATCGTAGACCGCGCGGTTTTTCGCGTCGAACATCTCGCGGTCCTCCTGCTCGCGCCCGAAGGCCTTCGTCACCTGCACGCCCTGGATGCTCTCGGCAAAGTGCTGGACCATCTTTTCCACCAGTTCACGGCTTTGCGCGTAGCGAGGCTGGATGTAGCGGGAAAACGCCGTCGACATCACCGCCAGCACCGGCGTGGTCGCGAGACACGCCAGCGTCAGGCCCGGATGAAGGCTCGCCATGTAGATCGTATAGAGCGTGAGCGACACGATCATGATCACGCTCTGGATCATCACCTGATCCACGAACATGCGCACCGCCTGCACGTCCCCCGTGACCCGCGTGATGATCGAACCCGTGGTGTTGGCGTCAAAAAAACGAAAGCTCAGCTTCTGGAGCTTGTCGTAGACCTCGCCGCGCAGATCCACCACGAGCCGTTGCTGCACGAGCCGGTTGATTGAAATCGTATAAAGAAAATTGAGCCCGGCCCGCAGGAGCGCAAACACGAGGATGCAACCCGCAATCAGCAGCAGCACGCGAAACGGCTCCCAGTCCTGCGGGAGTTGCAGGCTGAACTTGGCTTGGGGAAAATCCACCACCCTCCCCTGCCCCCGCTGGCCGATCACCCAGCCGATATAGTCGATGCCCAGGCCGGTGAGGCTCAAGCCGCTCAGACCGAGGGAGAGCAGGATCAGCTGCAACATCAGCACCTGCACGCACCGGGCGCGATAACGCCAGGCCAGGCCAAACAGTCTACGGATCAACCGTCCGTTGGAAACCGGCTCCGTGGCTGGATCGCCGGGGGGTGCGCTCACTGCCCTGAGGCGGCAGGCTGGGCCGCGGGGGTTGTGCCGGTGGCGGCAGACTGGCGCAACGCGCGCCGGCGGCGCACTTCGGCTGCGACCGACTCGAGCCGCTGCTGATCCCGCGCAGCCGGAACGGCCGTCACCCGATTCCCGCCGGGTTGCGCGTTATTGACCACGGGCAGCGGCGCGGGCGCCGCCGCGGTGATTTTGGGCGACGACAGTGGCAGCGTGAACCGCTGGCCTTGATAATCGACCGTGACAAGATCACTGCCCGCATCATAGGCGCTCACCTTGAAATCCGAACCGGTGTCCCGCTGGGTCACCCACGCCCCGAGATTTTTTGCGCGGTCGTAAAAGCCGAACAACACCCCCTCTTTTGTCGTGATCACCCCGCGGAATTCGACCGTGGCACCCTCGGTGACCGCCGGCGCCGCGGTTTCCTCCTGCTTGAGCACAAAAGGCGAGTTGGTCACCAGACCCTGCAGCGATACGACGGCGCCGGAAGCGGCGTTCGCGACGAGGAGAAAAGCAAGGACTGCGAAATGGGGCAAAGGGACGGACATGACTGAGAGGAAGGTATAAACCGGCGGATGTTCACGTCAAGCGACGCCCTGAAATCGCAACGGTTACGCCTGCGCCACACAAGGCCCGAAACTCAAGTCCCGCGGAACCGGACATTTGGCGCCCCACGCCCCGTTCAGCCCTGCGTCTCCCTGCGCGGAGCAAAAACCTTCGCCGCGCTGTCGCCAAACTCGACCGTCTGCGTCGGAAAGGCAAACGACAGACCCCGGGCCTGCACCGCACGCATCATCGCAAGGTTGATCCGTTGCCGCAGGCGCATGGATTTCTGAAAGTCGGGATCCTTCGCCACATAAACGAGCCAGATATCGAGCGACGAGGCGCTGTAATCGCGAAAGAACACCATGACCGAGGTCGGATCGACCTCCTCCTCCGCCAGGATGAGCTGGCGGAACTCCTCGACGATCGCGTCCATCTTTTCCGCCGGCGTGTCGTAGGTGAGCCCGATCACCTGCTCGACCCGGCGCTCGGTGAAACGGGCCAGATTCGTGACCACCTCCGCAGCGACCATCTTGTTCGGCAGCACGATGAGCGATTTGTCCACGGCGCGAAGCCGGGTCGAACGCAACCCGATGTCCTCCACCGCGCCGGAAAATGCGCCAATGCGCACAAACTCGCCGATCTTAAACGGCTGGTCGATGGCGACCACGATGGAACCAAAAATATTGGCGATCGTGTCCTGCGCTGCGAGCGCGAAGGCCAGGCCGCCCAGCCCGAGGCCGGCGAGGAACGCCTTCACGTCCGCCCCCAGGCTCTGCGCGGTCATCAACACCGCGAGCACGGCAAACAGGGTCACCAGCGTTTTTTTGATCCATGGCATGAACGCCGCCACCCCCGCCTGACGCGCGCGCGCCACCTCGGCGAGATGGTCGAGCAAGGCGCTCAGCGCACGCAGCAGCCCCCAAAAAAAACACAGTGAAAACGCCACCGTCATCGCCGCGCGAAACAGGTCGTCGCTCGAGAGCGGAAGCTTGAGGACCTTGAGCGCGGCAAAGATGCCGAGCAGCGCGATGAACGTCGCCAGCGGCGCCTCCAGCGCGGGAAACAGCTTGTCGTCAAACGTCGTCCGGGTCCGCGAGGCCAGCTTCTTCAGGAAGCCGAAAATCCATAGCGTGAGGACATGGCGCAGCAGATAGAAAACGACCAGCAGCGTGCCCGCGACGGCATAGTGCTGCCAGCTGTTGCCGGAACTGCGCACATTGAACAACGCGAGAAGCGAATCCACCAGGTGCTCCAAAAAATCCGGGGTGCGGGTCCCGTCCTGCCCCGAGGCGACCGCCGCGGCGGCTTGCGTTGCCTGATTGGCGGAATTCGCGGCGGAGGCCGCGGACTCCGAGCTGGCGGCGGCGGACTCGGCGGCCGGTTGCGCCCAGACGGACGAGACGCCCAGAACCCACAAAAACAAGGCTGCGCTGACACGTTTCATAAGCGGGAATTTTTCCGCCCGCGCACCGTCCCTGTCAACCTCCCCATCCTCTGCAGGCCCGGCCGCCGGTCGGGCTTGGGTGGGCTTCAGGCTGGGTCGGTCCCCCAAACACCCCGGCCACCGGTCGGGGCTACACCGGCCGGTGTCACGCGTAACCGCCGCCTTGCGTGAGCCCGAGTTCCTTGCGACGGCGCGTCCGTTCCGTCGCGGCTTTTTTCTCGTAGCCGGAACGGCGGTGCTCCGCCAGGGGATCGGAAGGCAGCCCGCGCGTCTTGCGCCAGGCCTTTATCGCCGGCGACACATCCGTGAAAAACGCCTTCTTCAACTCGAGTTCCGCATCGACGACGTTGTTGACCGCCTGTGCTTTTTTGAGCGCGGCCTGGTCGACCAGCGCAGCCTTCGCGTAGAGCTCCTGCGCCATGATGACCGTCTGCAAGGTCGCCTCGATCTTCGGTTTTTCGTTGTGCGACTGGTCGATCATGTAGGCGATCGCCGGCGCCGCTCCGCGATCCGCCGCAAAGCTGTGGATCTCATAAAAAATCCGGAAGACCTGATACGGATCAATCGAGCCGAGCGTAAGATCGTCGTCGGCATAACGCCGGTCGTTGAAATGAAACCCGCCGAGCATCCCCTCATCCAGGAGGAACGCCACGATCTGCTCGATGTTCTGGCCTTGGTAATGATGCCCCGTATCCACGAGCACCTTGGCGCGCGGTCCGGCCTTCTTTGCATGAATGTAGGCCATGCCCCAGTCGGCGATGTCGGTCGCGTAGAACGCGGGCTCGAACGGCTTGTATTCGACGAGCATCGTCTGCTTCGGCGACAGCTTCTTGTGAAGCGCTTTCAGGCACGCTTCGAAGTAACCCTTGCGCTCGCGAATATTCCCCTGGCCGGGGTAGTTGGTGCCGTCGGCGAACCACAACGACACCGAGTCGCTGCCCACCGCCTTGCCGATGGCGATCGAATCGTGGCAATGCTGCAAGGCCCGCTCGCGCACCGCCGCGTCGTTGTTGCCGAAGGAACCCCATTTATACTCCTGGTCCTGAAACAAATTCGGGTTGATCGAGCCGATCTTCACGCCGTGCTTCGCGGCCAGTTTGACCGCGTTCCTCGGATCTTCGCCCGCCACGAAATCCCACAGCACATGCACCGCGACCGACGGGCAGCAGCCGGTGAGCGCGTTGACCTGGCCGGCGTCGGCCAGCTTGTCGTCAAGGTCGATCGCGGAGGCCGCCTGATAAAACTTGCCGAAGCGGGTGCCGGTGTCGGCGAAGCCCCAGGAGGGCGTTTCGATGGCAAAACCGTCGAGGACGGGAAGCAGGGTGTCGGTCAGGGAGGTGGTTTTTTTGGCCATGGCCGGTCAGGGGCTTAGATATAGATTTTGGGTGAACTGACAGAATGACAGGCTAGCAGCATTATCATGGGTTGAGAATCGGCCATTTGATCATTTTCATATAAAAAATGAGCCAGCCATCGACCGACTTCTTCCGCTACCTCCCCTACCTGCCCGAGGCGGAGGCCTGGGGTCTGGCCGTGACCGCCGGCGGACGCGTGCGCACCGGGCCGGGTGAGGCCTACCCGCCCGGGGGGCATCCCGCCGACCACCAGCTTTCCTGGGCCAAGGGTCGCGTGCTCGGAGCCTGGCAGATCGTATTCATAATCTCAGGACGCGGACACTTCGAGTCGGCCGCAACCAAGCCTGCCAGGGTGGCCGCCGGCACGGCCATGATCCTCTTTCCCGGCGTGTGGCACCGTTATGCGCCCGACCCCGCGACCGGCTGGAGCGAGCGCTGGATCGAGTTGCGCGGACCGGTGCCCGAACGTTTGCAATCCGCCGGGCTGCTCGCGTCCACCGCCCCGCTGCACCGCCTCGGCAAGGCCTCGGAGGTCGAGGCGTTGTTCACGCGCATCCATGACCGCCTGCGCGAGCCGGGCCACGGTTTCGATCCGGAGCCGGGTGCGTGGGCGCTGCAGATTCTTGCGCGGCTCCACGCCTCCGCCCGGCGCCCCGGCGCCGCCGGACCGATGCCGCGCGTGATCGCCCGCGCCGAGCAAATACTCGCCGAACGCGTTGAAAACCCGCCGCCCATGGAGGCGCTCGCGCGCGAACTGGGCGTCGCCTACTCTCATTTTCGCCGCGAATTCAAGACCCGCACCGGCCTCCCACCCAAACAATACCTGCTCCGCCTGCGCCTCGAGAAAGCCCGGCGGCTGCTCGGCAACACGCCGGATCCGGTTAAAACCATCGCCGACCAGCTCGGCTTCAATTCGCCTTTCCATCTCTCGGCCGCCTTCAAAAAAGAATTCGGGATCTCGCCGGCCCACTGGCGCCGCGCCGGGGTCGTTCGTTGAGGCGCAACGGTAGCTCCGTTGTGGCCCGCCGCGTGAGCGGCGGGGTCCCAGAATTTCCACGGCTCAGGGCTACGTAGAAAACAAAACGCGGGCGTTTCCCCGACTCATCCTTGTGTGCTCCGCGCCCGCGACTGGTGTTAAATCCGGGGGCTCGCACAGGGGAACCGCCCGCACGGGCATAAGTCCGTGATCTTGCGCATGAGTATCACCCGACAATTCACCCACTGCCTTCTGCGTCCCGAGGACGTGCCGCCTTCACAAGACAACCTCGAGGTCGTCGGGGTGTTCAACCCTGCGATCGCGGTCGTAAATGGTGAAACGCTTTTGCTGACACGCGTGGCCGAAGGGCCCGTCGAGACCCGCGCCGGATGGATCGCCCTGCCTCGCTGGGACATTGAAAACGGTCGCGTGCTCCTCGACTGGGTGGCCGAGGAGGATGTGCTGCGGGAGGACACCCGCAGCGTGCGGTTCAAGCGCGACGGCACGGTTCGCCTGACCTTTGCCTCACACCTTTGCCTCGCATGGAGCGGAGACAATCGGACGGTCCGTCAGGTGGAAACGAAACGCTTCCTGCCCACGTCCCCCCTGGAGGAATATGGCGTGGAAGATCCGCGCATCACCCGGATCGACGACACGTATTACATCACCTACGTGGCCATTTCACGACATGGACCGGCCACCATGCTCGTCTCCACGCGCGACTTCCGCTCGTTCCAGCGCCACGGCGTGATCTTTTGTCCGGACAACAAGGACATCGTCCTCTTCCCCGAAAAAATCGGCGGACGATTCACCGCGCTCCACCGCCCGTCGTTGTCCGCCCGGCTGACACCTCCGGAGATATGGCTCGCGAGTTCCCCCGACCTCCTGCACTGGGGCAACCATGTCCACCTGCTCGCAGGCACCCAGGATTGGGAATGCGGACGCATCGGCGCGGGCGCGCCGCCCGTCCGCACGTCCGCCGGGTGGCTGGAACTTTATCACGGCAACGACCGGCGTTACGGCGAAACGCGGGTAGGCCGTTATTCGGGCGGCCTCCTGCTGCTGGATTTCGAAAACCCCACCCGGATCCTCGGTGTGTCGGATGCTGTTTTTATTCCCGAGATGGACTTTGAACTCAACGGCTTCGTGCCGGACGTGGTTTTCCCAACCGGCCTGATTCTGCAGGACGACCTGGCGCTGGTGTATTACGGAGCCGCCGACACGGTCACCGCGGTGACCGCCTTCAAGCTGCAGGATCTGCTCGCGGCCGTCCGCCGTTGAACGCCTGGGCGCGCGTGTGGTCCACCGGGGCCGCAAGACCGTCCAGACCCGCGTTCAAGCGGCCGTCTCACCCGGCTGGGCCAGCGTGGGCAGCGCCATTTCCAGGATCCTCATTTCCTGCAGTGCGAGCAGAAAGGCGAGCGTCGCCTCGGTGCCTTGGTTGAGGTTGAGCCGGTCGATGTGCAAAGCGTCGTAACAACCCCCGGTGACCGGATCGTAGAGCGCTTCACCCAATTCGTTGCGGCCGAGGAACCATTCGAAGGCCCTCCGCGCCTCCTCCAGCCAGGCGCTGTCCCGCGTCGCGGCAAACGCCTCCAGGCAAGCACTCACGGCCGCGCCCGCCTCGATGGGTCGTTGCTCAAACTCCGCCGGCGTGTTCGTCTCCCGACCCCACATCGCGCGGAAATGACCCGCCTCCGTTCGCTGGTGGCTCAGCAGCCAGCCAAGGCTTTCCAGGCCGGCGTCAAACATCTCGGTTTGCCCGGTGCCGTGTCCGACCGCGATCAACGCATGGGAAAGTGACGCATTATGCCTTCCCAGTTCGGGGGCGAACCACCGCCAGTCGGGCTGCCGATGCCGGCGGAAGCGATCCATGAGCCGGCCCGCCAAATCGGTCCGCATCTGCTCCGCCCTCCGGTCGCCACCCAGGCGGCGCAGGTATTCCTGGAGCCCGAGCAAGCCCAGGGCCCACGTCGAAGGCTCGGCCGTCCGCGTCAACGCAGGCAGGGCGCGTTCAAACAACTGCGCGGCCCAACGCTGCCAGCCCAGAGTGCCGGAACGGCCCACGCATGTGCCCAGGGCCCACACCGTCGCGCCCAGCGCTTCATCGCTGCCGGAGTCATCGAACGGCCACTGACGCTGGAAGGAGAAACGATCGTGAAAACGCCCGGTGCCCGGGACGAACGCATGTCCCAGAAAAGAGGCGTAGGTCGACGCCAACGCACGCACCTCCCCGCCGTCACCGGTTTCGTCCAGCAGCATGGCGAATCGCAGCGCACGGGCATTGTCGGCGGTGTGGTAACCTTGCGAAAAATCGGGCACGCAGTGGGTCGCGTTGTGCAGAAGCCCCGTGCCGTCCGTAAGATTCCGCAGATGATCGAACCGCAATCCCGGCAGCCGGTAGGGCTCCTCGGCGAGCGTCTTCAGCACGAGCCGCTTTTCCGCCGTGCCCATCCGGGCCTTCTGGTAGGACGACATGAAATGAT
Source organism: Rariglobus sp. (assembly GCA_029266495.1). Lineage (GTDB taxonomy): Bacteria > Verrucomicrobiota > Verrucomicrobiia > Opitutales > Opitutaceae > Rariglobus. The sequence continues at coordinate 51,506 of JAQSWS010000008.1, forward strand.
GCGCGACATTGCTCCAGATCATTTTCCGCCCGAGCAGATACGCCTGTTTGCGCATCGCACTGCGACGGACTTCGTCCTGCAACAGGACGGTGAGCTCGCGGGCAAGCGCGGCGCTGTCTGCGAAGGGCACCAGCACGCCGCGCCCGTCGGCCAGCAACTCCTCCGCGTGCCAGTAGGGCGTCGAGACGACCGCCTTGCCGCAGCCAAACGCATACGAAAGCGTGCCCGATGCGATCTGCTCCCGCATGAGATAAGGCGTCACGTAAATATCCGTGGCGCCCAAAAACTCCTTCAGTTCCTTGAGCCCGACAAACCGGTTGTAGAACACCACGTGCCGGCCCAGGCCGAGTTCGTTGACCAGCCGCTCGAGCTTCAACCGGTAACGTTCGCCCTCCTGGCGGAGCACGGCGGGATGGGTTGCGCCGAGCACGATGTAAACGACGTCCGGCACCGTGCGCACCACATCGGCCAGCGCGGTGATCATGTGCTCGATTCCCTTGAAGGGCGTGAGCAGGCCGAAGGTGAGCAAAACCTTCCGGCCCTCGACGCCGAACTGGTCCTTGTAGAAATTCGGATCGACGAACGGCATGTCCGGAATGCCATGGGGAATCACGTCGATCCGGTCCGGCGACGCCCCGTAAACCGTCTCGAGAATCCTCCGCCCGCGCTGGGTCATCACGATCAACCGGGCCGAGCGGCGGACGATCTCCTCCATCACACGGCGAAAAGGCGGCTCCGGCTCCTCCATGATCGTATGCAGATGCGAAACGACCGGAATCCTCAGCTCGCGCATCAAAGTCAGGACATGGCTGCCCGCCTTGCCTCCGTAAATTCCGAATTCGTGCTGGAGCGCGACCACCTCCGCGTCGCTGAAATTGATGAAATCCGCCGCCCGCTGGTAAGACTTGATGTCCTGTTCGATGATCTCGAAACGCACCTCCGGAGGATACGCGTAACCCTCCGCGACATCGGTCACCGGAATCATCGGGAAATCGACCTCGGGAAATTCGCCCAGCAACGCCTCCCTCACGTCGTGGGAAAACGTCGCGATGCCGCATTGCCGCGGCAGGTAATCACCCACAAGAGCGATGCGGCCGGAAGGAGCGTGCAGAGTCATGGAGAGGCAACCGGGTGTTTCTTCAACTCGTCGAGAAGCTCCGTCAGCGGCACGTGGGCGAAACTCGCGCACTGGTCGCTCATCGCGTAGGGGATGATCAGATTGCCCTCATGCACGAGGCCGCCGCAGCTATAGACCACGTTGGGCACGTAGCCCTCCCTCTCCTCGTCCACCGCCGTCAGCAGCGGCTCGCGCAGCCGGCCGATCACCCGCGTCGGATCATCCAGGTCGAGAAGCACCGCACCCAGGACGTAGCGGCGCATCGGACCGACCCCGTGCGTCAGCAAAATCCAGCCGGCCTCCGTCTCGATCGGCGAACCACAGTTGCCCAGCTGCACGAACTCCCACGGCTCGGTCGGACGAAGAAGCAGGCGCTTCTCGTGCCAGAAATGCAGCATCTCCGAAAACATGATGAAGACATTCTCGCCATCCTGCCGCGAGATCATCGCATAGAGTCCGTTGATTTTGCGGGGGAACAGGGCCATCCCCTTGTTGCTGATCGCCGGTCCGTTCAAGGTGCTGATCTGGAAATTGATGAAGTCCCGGGTCTCGACGATCTGCGGCAGCACGATCTCGCCGTCGTAAGCCGAATAAGTCGCATAGTAGATGACGGTGTCATCCTCGTCACGAAAGGCCACAAAGCGGGCGTCCTCGATGCCCCGGCTTTCCGCGGGCGTGTTCGGAAAAATCACGCGCTCCGACAACCGTGAGCCCGGATCAAAACGCAATTCGTAGTTGGAACGCGCCAGCGCGATGACACCGCTGGCAACATGCGTGCGCTGCTCGCGGTCCGAGGACCAGCTCTGGCGCAGCGTCGCGTTCACACACCGCTGCAGTTCACCGAGCGTGAAGTTGTCCCCCAGCTGCGCGAGCGCGCCTTCGGAAAATTCCCCGAGCAGGCCGAGTTCACGAAGTTTTCGCTCGAAGAGCGGTTTCTCAAAGGCGGTGTTCGGATACGGCGACTCGGCGGTGACGAAACGGGTCGGCGTGTTGACCGTCACGCGTCCCTCACGGTCCACCTCCGCCGTGCGGAAAACGATCGAGGAGAGATGCCCCTCGCCGGTGGCACGAAGGCTGAGGACAAGCCGCAGCCTGCCTTCGGGCATGCCCGACTGGTCGGGATGGGGAACGATCGACGGATTGAACAGTGCGGCCGCCTCCAGCGAATACTCCTGGGTGAGATAGGCCCCGATGAGCAGCTTCTGGGCTTCGTTGACAGACTGGTCGGTGATCAGCTCTCCCCGCACCTCCTCGAAACGACGGAGCAAAAATTCCCTCAGCTTTTGGTGCCGTTGAACGAAGGCATCCATCACCTGCTGCGCCTCCCGCCGGGCCTCTTCGGGTTCGAGCGCCATCACGCGGGCGATGACGCGGATCAACCGTTCTCGTCCCGGCAACTCAAACGGACGAAAGAACACCCGCGAACTGTCGGGGCGCAGGACGGGACCGGTTCGCCTGACTTCAAGTGCAGCCATATGGCGGCTAGTAGTCGTAGCTCCGGCAAGGTTCCCGCGAAGAACCGCAAGCCGTGAGAACACCGGCGGCATTTCTCCCATCGCGAAAAACAGGCACCGGCCCGATGGACCAAGCCCTCCCCATGATCGCTATTCAAAAGCCCCGGCCTCTCCCGCTCGGTCGGCCGGCGCAAACCATGATCACCCCCCGGTTCGGTTCATGGGGGTTCGTTTCACGAAATGGTGGGCCCACTGGGATTCGAACCCAGAACCAAGGGATTATGAGTCCCCTGCTCTGACCATTGAGCTATAGGCCCGCGCTTGTTGTCGTCGTCGCGGCGCTGACGCCCGACGGCCTCAACGTGAAACACGTCCGCGCGCCTCAGGTAAAGCCCGCATGTTGGCATAAACCGTCTCCCCGGCCCGTGAAACGCGTCCGGCAAGCCCGGGGGCCCTCGTCCGCGCCCGCAACGCACGCTCATAAGAAAACATCCGTTTTTTCGGGGCGCGGGCCGCAGCTCCACCCGGTGCCCATTTCCGCCCATCAGCGCTGGCTGGCAGACGCGGTCCTGCATGATCAGAACCGCCTGCGTTCACGTCGCTTGAATCGCTCCGACCACCCGCGCGGCGACCATCCTGCCGATTAGAATTTCACCGGAATCCGATCGTCAACTACGTCCCGGTTTCCCTCTGGGAATCACCAACGTTAGACTAACTCAAGCGAGGCCGTTGCCTCTTATTTGGGCCGTTCATTCTAATCGGCGAGTTCTCCCTCTCCACCCCCTTTATGCCCACACCTCCGTTCGCCCGTTTTTCTCCTATGAAAACCCCTGCACCCGCCCTCCGCACGTCCCTGAAAGCAGCGGCGCTCGCCGCCTCCCTGTCGATCTCCGCCCTCAGCACCTACGCCACCACTTATACGTTTAACGGCACGACTAATTCCGACTGGGCAACTACCACGAATTGGTCGACCGGCATCGCGGCCCCGACCAACGGGACCTTTGGGCATCGCGTCGATATCAATGGCGCCCTGATTTATTCTGCCGCCCAAGGAAACACCACCTACACAAGCACCGCGCGAAGCTTTGTGATCAGCAACGGCGGGTCGCTCACGATTACAGGCGGGCATTTCACCTCAAACAATACCAACAGCTCGGCAGATATCTTGGGAAATAGCACTGCATCCACGTCATTAACTGTTAACGGCGGAAATTACACGAGCAATGCGCTCTTTTTCAATAACAGTAATAGCGCCGCAACCATCGCGCTTAATATCCAGAGCGGAACTGCCACGATCAACACCCTCACGGTGCAAGGCCCTGCAACCAGCACCAGCACGGTGAACTTGGACGGCGGCACCTTGGCAGTCACCACATTAACCGCCAGCGGCCTGGGTTCCAAGACCCTGAACTTCAACGGCGGTGTTTTGAAGGCACGCAGCAGTGCCCTGAATGTTCAGGGCTTCACCAATACCTTCGTCAAAAGTGGCGGTGCGGTGATCGACACGAACGGCTTTAATCCCACCGTCACCCAGGCGCTGCTCACCGACACCGTCTCCACCGGCGGTGGCCTGACCAAGTCCGGCACGGGCACGCTGACGCTCTCCGGTGCCAACACCTATACGGGTGCCACCACGATCAACACCGGCACGCTCGCGATCGCGTCCACCGGCTCGCTGGCCTCCACCGCCTACACGATCGCCGACGGCGCAGCATTCAATGCCTCGGCCAAATCAAGCTACAGCCTGGCCTCCGTGGCCACGACGATCCACGTGGGGGCCACCACCTCGGGTTTCTTCAATGGCCCGTCCGGCGCGCTGACTTTCGGCAACACCCTTACGCTGAACTTCTCGACCGCTTCCCTCGCCGATGGCCAGACCTACAACCTGTTCGACTTCGGCAGCCAGACGGGCGACTTCAGTTCCATCGCCCTCACCGGCAGCATCACCGGCTCTCTCCTGCTCACCAGCACCGATACCTGGACCGGCAGTCTCAGTGGATACGAATTCACCTTCAGTGAAACCTCCGGCGTGCTCTCCGTCGCCGCCATCCCCGAGCCCTCCACCTACGCCATGGCCGCCGGCCTTGGCGCCCTCGTTCTTACCGCAGGCAATCGCCGCCGCCGCTCCGCCGCCTAAGTCATCTTGACTGATCGCCCCTTCTGTTAGCACGCCGGCCCCCGTCAGGTGGCCGGCGTTGGCTGCTGTCTTCCCCCTTTCGCTTCACCCCAATGAGGTTTCCCCCGCACCTTGAGCGTATTCGCGCCCGGCCTCCGGCCGGTGTCCGGCTCGCCGGAGGATCCCACCGCCGGCGGCGGTCATGACGATCTCCGCCGGCCACTGACCCCGCATGAGCACTCTCCTCTCCAACCGGCCGGCACCCGATCAACGCCGCTTCACCAGCACTGCGTTGGAAAACGAGATCGAGACGGCTTTGGCGAAAATCGACGATCCCGAGCTGGCCTGGCTCTTCGCCAATTGCCTGCCCAACACGCTCGACACGACGATTGATTTCCGGCGCGACGCCTCTGGAAAGCCAGACACCTATGTCATCACCGGGGACATCGAAGCCATGTGGCTGCGTGATTCCGCCGCACAAGTCTGGCCCTGCCTCATGCTCGCAAAGTCGGATGCCCGCTTGCGCGATTTGATCGCCGGAGTGATCGCCCGCCAGGCGAAATGCGTGCTGCTCGATCCGTATGCCAACGCGTTCTATCGCGATCCCGCCCTCGGTTACTGGCGGCACGATCTCACCGAGATGAAACCCGGCGTTCACGAGCGCAAATGGGAACTCGACAGCCTCGCCTACTTCCTCCGCCTTTCACACGGCTACTGGACCGCCACCGGCGACCTTTCGCCCTTCGACGACACCTGGCTCCGCGCCCTCTCCGCTGTTTTCACCACCCTGCGGGTGGAGCAAAACTCAGGCGAAGACCTGGCGCGATCACCCTACTCCTTCCAACGCCCGGGCGGCTCGCCCATGCCCAACAACGGTCGCGGCCTGCCCAGCCGCAACTGCGGGCTCGTCCGCTGCACGTTCCGGCCCTCAGACGACCGGACCCGGTTTCCCTTTTTGGTGCCGGCCAACGCCATGATGTGCGTGGCCCTCCGCAATCTCACCTCGCTGCTCGATGCCTTGCAACGCGAGCCCCTCGCCCGGGAGGGACAACAGATCGCCGATGAAATCGCCCGCGCGCTGGAAATTCATGCCGTGGTCAACCATCCGGACCACGGTGAAATCTGGGCCTATGAGATCGATGGTCTCGGCGGCGTCCACCTCATGGACGATGCCAACATCCCTTCGCTGCTCTCCCTGCCCTACCTCGGTTTTTGTTCGCCCACCGATGCCCGTTACCTGCGCACCCGCGCGTTCTGCCTGAGCGCGGACAATCCCCACTTCGTTTCCGGGCAAGCCGGTTCCGGTATTGGAAGTCCGCATACAGGCCCCGGCACGATCTGGCCGATGTCACTGGCCATGCAGGCGCTCACCGCCGTGGACGATGCAGAAATCATCGACTGCCTGCGTCAGCTCAAGGCCACGCATGCCGGCACCGGTTTCATGCACGAATCCTTCCGCGCCGACGATGCCGGCGTGTTCACCCGGCCTTGGTTTGCCTGGGCCAACACCGTCTTCGGCGAATTGATCATGACCCTGTCCCGGTGCCGCCCGCATTTGCTTGCCGCTCCTCTCGCATGAACCGCCCCTCCATTTCCGAAGGCCACGCGGACCCGCCGCTCCGAAAAAGCTGCGTCCCATGCGTTATTGGTCATTCGTCATTGGTCATTCCGCGCCATCGGCGCGGCGGGTTCGCGTTGCTCATCACGGTTACGCTTCTCGCATTTCTGGTTTTGCTGCTCGTCTCGCTCGCCTCGCTCACCCGCGTCGAGACCCAGGTCGCCGGCAATAACCAGCAACTCGCTCAAGCCCGTCAAAACGCGCTCATGGCGCTCAACATCGCGCTCGGCCAGTTGCAAAGGCACACCGGCCCCGACCAGCGCGTGACCACGCCCGCGGATATTCAGATCCCGTCCGGCGTCACCATCGGCGCCACCACCACCGGCAGCCAGGCCCGCTCCTCGCTCGACGCCTATTGGCGGGCCTCTCGCAACCGCCGTTGGACCGGTGCGTGGCAAAACATCAACACCACCGCTTACAACCCCAACGACGCCCCCGCCTTCAATCCCACCCCCGGGCTTCAGAGCTGGCTGGTCAGCGGCAACGAGAACACCGCCGCCGCCACTTCCGCCGCGCCCACACCCAATTTCCCTTTCAAACCCACCGACGTGGTCACCGGCCTCACCGCCGCCAGCACTCCGTTGGACGAAATCATGGACGCCAGCAACCGCCCCCACCGTCTGCTGGCGAAAACCAGCGCCGGGGTCACCGATGCCGCCTCCCTCGACCGAGCCGTCACCGCCCCGCAAATGCTCATTCAGTCGACCACCGTCCCGGGCACGAATGGCGCCTCCACCCCGGTAGGCCACTATGCCTGGTGGATTGGCGACGAAGGAATCAAAGCCCGTGCGAACCTGATCGATCCTTACGCGAGCGACCCATCCGCCACGCTCAAGCGCCGCCAGTCCGCCCAACGCCTCGCGCTCGAAGCGATGACCACCAGCGGCACCGATGGCCTGGCCGGCACCTTCGCCGCCAGTGACAGCCGTTTCACCCGTGTCAACGCGACCGCCCAGCTTGGGTTTCTCGCCAGCGGCACCGCTTATCAAACCGAGGTCAAATCCCGGTTTCACGATCTCACGGTCAACTCCCGCAGCGTCCTCGCCGACGTGAAAAACGGCGGTCTCAAACGCGACCTCTCCTACATTCTGAGCCGTCCCGATCTCAACGCATTCCGCACCGCGCTCACCACCGTCTCCACCGGATCGCTCTCCTACAACGTAACCCCGCAGGGAACCGGCAACACGGTGTTTTCATCCACCGCGACGCCCTACGCGGCCTACCCCAATGACACCCCGCTTTACGGCTCGACGCCTGGCATCTTCACCTACGGCCCCACCTGGGAGCATCTGTGGTCGTTCTACAATCTGGGCAACACCACGAGCGCCCTCCCGGCAGGCGTCTTCGACTCCTCCGGCAACGCTCAAGGACGGCTGCAAACCGCAACGCAGCAAGGCCTGTATCCCATTCTCATTCAGGCCAAGGCCTTTTACCGCCTGCGCATCGTCGCCAATCAAATATGGATCGACGTCATCCCGCTGGCCGTGCTGGCCAATCCCTACAACGTCCCCCTGTCCGGCGACTTTCTCCTGAAGCTGGCCGGCTATAGCCCGCAGATGCAGGAGGGAACTCCGGCCGACCCCGACAATCCGTCGACCAGCGAGTTCACCAACCTCGGTTCCAACAGCAAAAACGCCGGCCTCTACGATGTCCGCCTGGTCGTTCAGGCCCGCGGAATTCCTCCCGGGCAGGCCCAAGTGTTCATGATCGATTCGACCCAGTCGGCGGCGGAGATCACCGCCACCTCCACCAGCGATAAACGCCGGGTCAGGATGGTTAACGACTACGATCCCTCGACCTTCGTCACCATCAACACCGGGAAAACCGTTCCCACGGGCAAACACGTAGCCCTGTTCAGCGGCAGCGGCCTCACCGGCGCCCTCTACGCGGACGACCCGAGCCTGAGCGATCCCTTCATCTTCGCCAATCTGCTCAGCACCATCGCGACCACCCGCCCGTCCGACAGCGGCATGGATCCGCAGGGCTTTCTCGTCTATCCGCTCGCCAGCGGATCACGCCTGGGCGGCGGCACCGCGTTCGCCTACTTCGATCCCCGCTTCCCCCGCCTGCAGCAATCGCTGTTCTATCAGGTCAACTACCGCGCACTTCGCGTGGACTCCCATGGGGCCGCCTCCGACAACCGGCACCCGCTCCAGTGGGCGCGCTCCTACGTTTATTACGGCAACACCGCCACCGACAACACCCTCCCCAACCCCTTCCTCGCGGCCAATCTCCTTTCGCCCCAGGACCAGACCGTGCCCCTCAGCGTCCGCTGGGGCTTGGTGAACAACGGCGACGGCACTTACTTTACGACCACGCCTTCGTCGATCGGCGGAGACGCCGGCACCACGGGTTTCGTCAACCTGCTCTACGACATCCCCCAACCCGGACAGCCGATCACCTCGATCGGACAGCTCCAGCACTTCAATGCCGCCGGGTATCATAAATCTGACTACAACGCCTCCGGCGACGACCGGTGGTCGAGCGCGACCCATCAGTTCCAGGTCAACTACCCGATCGCCAATTCCTACCCGAACCCCCGCGTCCGACGGCACAAGGCCCTCGATTGGCAGAGCCAATACGCCTACGTCTACGACGGCTCCTATCTCTGGAACGATCTTCTCTCGGACCGCTTTTATTTTTCCTCCTATCCGCAAACGGGCACGTTCGACTTTTCGGCCGACCGGCTGATCAACGCCCGTCACCAGCCGTTCCGCGATCGCAGCACCACCGCATGGGACGACGAGTCCGCCTATCGCGGTGTGTATCGCGCCGCGCAAAACCTGCTCGTCGACGGAGCCTTCAACATCAACTCCACCTCCGTCGAAGCCTGGAAGGCGGTGTTCTCCAGCCTGCGCGGCGTCCCCACCGGCACCGCCACCGATTCCGTGGCCAACGCCGCCGATCTCACTGCGCCCTTCGCACGCGTCCTCAATCCGCGGGGCGGCGCCGCGGATGCGAAAACCGGCATCAGCGCCAACGCATGGAACGGCTTTCGCAACCTCACTCAAAACGAGATCAACACGCTGGCCGAAGAGATGGTCCTGCAGGTGCGCCTGCGCGGTCCGTTTCTCTCGATGGCCGACTTCGTCAACCGCCGGCTGACGCCCTCCGCTGGCGATACGTTTGGCCTCGGCCTGCGCGGCGCCCTTCAAGCGGCCATCGACAAGGTGTTCAACCTGACGAGCGACGTCCCCGTCGCTCCGTTTAACGAACCGTCCACGGCCACCACGCCGCACGGCGCGATGTTTCCCGACGCGGGCTACAGCATGTCGACCAAGATAGCCGGTTTTCCCGGCTATCTCCTGCAAGCCGACCTGCTCGCTCCGCTCGCCCCCCATCTCACCGCCCGTTCGGACACCTTCACCATTCGCACTTACGGCGACGTCGTGAACCCGGTCACCCTCGCAGTCGAAGGCCGCGCCTGGTGCGAGGCCATCGTCCAGCGCATCCCCGACTACGTCGCCTCCAGGGCCAGTGGTGGCAACGATCCCGAAGAGGCCGCCACCGGTGCCAACATCACGTTCGGCCGCCGCTACCAAGTCGTCAGCTTCCGCTGGCTCAGTCCCGAGGACATCTGATCACCACCGCCTCCCCATGCGCATTCCCTTCAAGTTCCGCCACTGGGCATTGGTCATTGGACATTGGTCATTCGCCCTGTGCGTCTTCGCCCAAAACCCGGCCGATGACCCCAAGCCGTCGAAACTCCGTTTCCTCTTTCTCGACGAAACCCCCGGCGCCTATGCCCTGAAGATCGACACCGGTTTCAAGCAGATCAGCTCCGCCCCCTACGCGATCAGTCCGCCCTTCACTCCCGCCGGTTTGAACCGGCTTGAAATCTACAAGACCAACCCGGTCCCCGATCCTGTCTCCGGAAAAAACACCCGCGTCAAAGTCGCCACGATCACGCCTCCCGCCAACACCTCCTCGGCCCTGGTCATCCTGGCCCCGCGCCCGCTTGCGGCCGACGCCCTCCCCGGCGCCCTTCCGGTGTATGATGTCGAGTTCATCGACAGCGACCCCCAGGCCTATCCGCTCGGAACGGTCCGCATCCTCAATCGCGGCCACGCCGTCATGGCCGCCCAATTTGGCGAGGAAACCGTCACCAGCGAGCCGGGCTCGACCAGGATCGTCAGACCGGCCACCGACCCTCGTTTTCGCCTCCGTGCCAAAGTCGCCACCCAGACTCCCGGCGGCTGGGAGATGCTCGACAGCAACGTCACCATTCTGAAGGCGGACACCCGCATCACCGGCGTCCTGGTCTTCTCTCCCTCGGGAATGCGGCATCTTTACGACGAATCCACGCTCTACGGACGCGGGCTTCCGCCGCCCGGCCACGTGTGGCTGATGTATTCCGACCCGCCCTGATCGCGCGCACCTTTTTACCTGCTTTCCCCCTGCACCCAAAATATGAATACAATAAAACACCCCATCCCCGAGGGACGCACACCCCGCGTCCGGTTGCTGTTGGCGTTCGCCCTCACCGCAGCTGTCTCCGCCGTTCCGGCTCGTGCCCAGACCATCACCGTCGACGCGAACAACGTCGTCCGCAACGTGCCGGCCGGCATCGGCGGCGCCTGCTTCCAAGGCACCTTCTGGACCTCGTTCAACCCCAACTACCGGGACGGAGTCCTCGAAACCCGCACGGCTCTCGGACGCATGGGCGTCTACCCCATCGACTCGAACACCAGCAATGTGGGCTCGCTTGAGGCAACCGACACCAAGGTCGCCCAGCTCCTCAATCTCGGTGTGACTCCTCTCTTCATCCAATGCATCGAGGCGGAGACCAACACGACCTACAAAAACGCCCTGCTCCGCCTTGACGGCACCCTTTACCCCGCCGGCGACACCACGCCCATCAACCAGCGTGTCGCGACCAATATGACGTATCTGGTCAATAGATACAGATCCGCTCCTTTCAACCTGGCCACCCAATATTGGGAGATCAGCAACGAGCCGGACCTCACCATCAACTACCAGGTCCCGACCTCGGCGGAGTATAACGCCTTTTTCTCGAACGCACACAACCGGCTCGTCGCCTCCGGCGTGCGCGGCAATGTCCTGCTCTCCGGCCCCACGGTGTCGTATGACTACGGCTTCGGCGGTTTTAAGGATACGCTGATGCAGGACTTCCTGACCGCCTGCGGCAGCCAGGTCGACATCGTCACCCGGCACATTTACGCCGAAATCGCCGCCTGGGAGACCGGACCCAACACGCCCTACAACCTGCTCAACGCCACCTACGAAACCTCGGCCTTCAACAGTGCGCAGACCATCAGTCGTGGCGAAGGCGCCCTCCTCGCCGCCATGAACTCCCGGGGCGTTCCCTCCACCGTGGGCACCGCGGTGACGGAAATGAACGCCGGCGGTTACACCCACACCATCACCCAGGGGCTTTGGTTTCTGCTGTCCTATCACTACGCGCTCTATAATCCGCGCAGCCTTGCCACCGCCGCGTTTCAACTCGACCGCTACGCCGACGGCAACCCTGGCGGCTCGCTGGGCTACTATGACGGAGCCCGGAATCGCAGCTACCCCTATTGGGCCGCCTACATCCAGGGCGTGCTCACCGGCGACCAGGTGCTCGCCCAGACCAGCAGCGAATCGCATCTGGTGGTGACCGGCTCCAAGGACGACAGCTACATCTACGTGCGGGTCCTCAACCGTCACAACACCTCGTCGTTCACGGCCAATGTCGCGCTCAACAACGCCGGCGGCGTCGGCGCGCCCACCCGTTACATGCTCTCCTCTTCGCAGAATCCGCTCACCGGCACGGCCACCTCGCTCGGGACCACGTTTAGTCACACGTTTGCCCCGATGACCGCGACCATCTTCCGGTTCCCACGGAACAGCGCGCCTCCGGTGGTTCCCCCGCCCGCCGCGCCTGCAACCACGCACCTGACCACCGGTTTCGACTCCGTCCCCACCGGCATGCAAACGTATGCGACCGGCTATACGCCCGTCGTATCGTCCAGTCGCCTCCAGCTCACCGCCCCCACGCCGGTCAACGCGCGCGCCGCCGTCATTTTTAACGGCCAGCCCCTCACCGTCACCCGCAACCGCGCCCAAATCCGCTTCGCCTTCCGGGTCGATGAAGCGAACGGCGAGGGCTTCGTCTTCGGCGCCTATTCCGCCAGCCCCGGGGCCGTGGGCAACGCGGGCACCGCCCTCGGTTACCAGGGACAGTCCAATCGCCTGTGGGGCGTGAAGCTCGACAACAACCCCGACCAGCTCGCCGTGGTCGGCACCACCGTCAACAGCGTGGTCGAAGGCTGGTCGACCAAGTCGATCGCGCCCTACGCCGGCGTGGATATGTTCATGGTCATCGATTACGATGGCCCCTCCGGAAAAGTCCGCGCCCGCCTCTACGCCGGCACCACCGACACCGGCACTCCGCTGGCCGATGTCACCAATCGCCTCGGCAACCCGGCGACCCTGCCCGTCGGCACGGTCTTCGGCTTCACCGGCGCGACCACCGGCAACGTTCAGACCACCTACATCACGAGCCTCACCGTCCTGACCGACAACTACACCCTTGGCACGGATGTCATTGTCGACAACCCGGTGGCGACGCACGCCGGCACCTGGGCACTCAACCAGACCAGCACCGGCGGCTACTACGGTTCCAACTACGATCACGACAACAACACGAACAAGGGTTCCTGCACCGTCACCTACACGCCCACGCTCACCGGCACCGGCATGCGCGACGTGTTTGTCCGTTACACCGGCGGATCGAACCGCGCCAGCAACGCGCGCTACACCGTGAATTACGCCGGCGGCTCCCACACTGTCATCCAGGACCAGCGCACCCTCGGCGGCTCGTGGGTGAAGATCGGCACCTTCCCGTTCAACAACGGCACCGGCGGCTCGGTCGTGCTCAGCAACGCCTCCACCGACGGCTACGTCATCGCCGACTCCGTTCGTTTCATCAACGTCGCCACCCCGTAAACACAAGAGCCAACCCTGCCTGATTGAGGCGGACGCCCGCGCAGGAGCGTCCGCCTTCTTTTGTTTCCACCCGGCTCATTTCAGCCAACCCTCCCATTCTACCCAACGTCTCCGTCCTCCATGAGAGTCCTCCTGAACGAAGAACCCTACCTCCCTCGAATCGCTCAATGCTCGTGGATCGACCAAGGCATCTGGCCCTGCTCCTGGGTGGCCGCCCCCGCCGACGGACGCTCGCCGGTGAGCGCCTTCCGCCTTCGCTTCAGCCTTTCCGACGCCTCGGTGATCCGGACGCACGTCACCGCAGACGAACGTTACGAACTTTACGTGGACGGCGTGCGCGTGGGTCGCGGTTCCGAACGCGGCGATCCGCGTAATTGGTTCTTTGAAACTTACGATCTCTCGCTGTCGGCCGGCCCCCACACGATCGTCGCCAAGACCTGGGCGCTGGGCCTGGCGTCCTTGCGCTCGCAGATGAGTCTGGCACCCGGGTTTTTGTTTTCTCCGGACGACGAGAAATTCATCCCATTGCTCGGGACCGGCACCGCCGCCTGGGAGGTGAAACCCCTGCCGGGTCATGAATTCCTCCGGCCGTTTCCGCACAACTTCTTCAGCGTCGGCCATGGTCTTTTGCTCAAAGGAGCCGAGTGCGATTGGGACTGGTCCACCGGCGGAGGCGACGGTTGGGAGAAAGCCAAAATCCTCCACCCGGGCTCCAGCGCAACGCTGCGCAATCGTTACGCACCGTCAGTGCACTTGCTGCGACCCGCCACGCTTCCGCCCATGTTGGAAAAGCCGCGGAGCGCAGGGAAAGTCCGCTACGTCGGTCGGGCCACCGAGGATGCAATCAAAGGCTCCCAGGGATTCTCCCACGAAGAGCAGGGCTGGGAGGATTTGCTCACGTCCAACACGCCGCTGGAAATCCCGGCGAACACGTCGCGCCGCGTCATCCTCGATCTCGAAGACTATGTGTGCGCCTATCCGCAGGTGCGGTTGCGCGGCGGCGACGGCGGTCGCTTCCAGCTATTCTGGGCGGAGTCGTTGTTTCGCGAGCCGGACGCCAAAACCAAAGGTAGCCGCCACGAAATCGAAGGAAAATACTTCGTCGGCTACGGCGACGTGTTCTGTCCGTCGGGCGACGTCGCGCACGACTACGATTCCTTCTATTGGCGGTCGGGACGCTACCTCGAAATCCGCGTGCAGACCGCCTCCGTGCCCTTGGTGATCGAACGCTGCGGCCTGCTCACGACACGCTATCCGCTGGAAGCGGAATCCACGTTCGCCGCCAGCGACCCGAGCCTCGCCGCGATCATGCCGCTGGGCATCCGCGCGCTGCAGTCCTCCAGTCATGATGCCTACATCGACGGTCCCTATTACGAGCAGATGATGTGGCTGGGCGACGGCGTGCAAAACACGCTGAGCACCTATGTGCTGACGCAAGACCCGCGGCTGGCGCGCAAACTCCTGCGCCTCTTCGATGCCTCCCGGCTGCCCTCGGGCCTGACCGCCGCCCGCTGGCCCGCGCGCGACACGCTGGTGCTGCCACCCTACTCATTGCTCTGGGTTTCGATCGTGCGCGACTACGCCTTCTGGAACGACGATTTCGATTTCGTGCGATCGCTGCTTCCCGGTGTGCGCGCGGTCGCGGACGCCTTTCTCGGTTACCTCAACGCAGACGGACTCATGCGTCCGCCGATGGGGTGGAACTTTATCGATTGGGTGCACGGCTGGCCCGACGGCATGGCCCCCGGCGCCGACAAATCGGTGTCCGGCATCCTCAACCTTCAACTCGTGCGCACGCTCGGCTACGTCGCCGAACTGGAAGACGCCGCCGGCGAAATCGAACTGGCGCAACGCACCCGTCGCAAGGCGGCCGAACTGGCGCGTGCGATCGAGCGTCACTTCTGGGATGCACAGCGCGGCCTATTCGCCGACAACCTGGAAAAGACGAGTTTCTCCGAGCATGCGCAGGCCGAGGCGGTTCTCTGCGGATTCATCTCCCCGGACAAACTGGAGACAGTGCGACGGACGTTGTTCACCGACACCGGCCTCGCGCGCACCACGATCTCCTACTCGCATTATCTGTTCGATGCCTGCCGCAAGCTGGGACGCATCGACGTGCTTCTGCAGCGCCTGGATCTGTGGAGCGGCTTGCCGGCGCTGGGGCTCTACACCACGCCGGAAGGACCGGAGCCTACTCGTTCCGACTGCCATGCCTGGGGGGCTCATCCAATCTACCATTTCTTTGCGTCAATTCTCGGCATCCGTCCCGCGTCGCCCGGCTTTCGCACCGTGCGCATCGAGCCGCAACTGGGCACCCTCGCCTGGGCACGCGGCACGATGGGCCACCCAAGCGGCGCGATTATCGCCGAGATCGAAACCCAAGGAAGCTCGATGCATGGCCGCATCACGCTACCCGCAGGGGTGACGGGAACGCTGGTGCTCCCGGGTGGGACGCTTCCGCTACACTCCGGCCTGACGATTTTTTGATTTCCACACCCCGCGCTTGAGCGACGAACCGTTGTGCCATGTCCCGGGAACGAAGAGCGTGTGCGGCAGGGGCTGCAGGCCCAACTGACCGGCACTGAGCTGCGTCACGAGCACGTTCACGGCCTCGCGCCCGATCGCTTCCTCGTGCTGCCTCACACCGGCCACGGGGGTGTTGGCGCGAAACACGTTCAAGGCCGCCATCCCGATTTCCTGCGGATTTGTATGATGAATCTGCCTCACCCAGTCATGGCAGTCCTCGTGATCGCATAACAACGCATCCGGACGCTCGCTCTTGGCCCATTTCAAAAAACGCGGCAGATCGGCGTCCGAATCGAAGAAGAACATCAACCGGTCCCTCTCGGCTCCCGGCAGTCCGACATACGCCTGGTAAGCCGCGACCTGACGATGCCAGGCCCGTTCATGGAAACTGCGATTGATCACCAAGCCGATACGCTTGTAACCCGCATGCTTGATCTTTCGCAAAGCGAGCAACGTGGCCCCATAATGATCGAACTGCACGCGATGCAGTCCGGAATTCACCAGGGAGCTGCCCAGCAACACCACGGCAAATTTCTGCCAGTCCAGCCAGTATCGTGGATGAGCGACACTCGAATTCGGCCCCAGCAACACGCCGCGGATGCCGCGCGCATGTAGCACCCGGCTCATTCCCTTTCCGGTGAGTCCCTGCTCCCAAGGTTGAAACAATTCGAGTTTGTAACCCAGTTTCGCCGCCTGCTCGTTGGCCCCCGCGATCATCTCGTCCACCACGCTCAAGGCGTGCGTTCTCACGAAAGCGATCGTCTCCCGATAGGTCGGACTGGCCGACCGGCGAAACGACGCCATCACGTGGCTCACGTTCGGGTCACAGCGATAACCAATTTCCGCGGCGAGTTCGACGATCCGCTGGCGAAGCTTGGCCCCCACGCCTTTTTTTCCGCGCAACGCCCGCGACACGGTCATCAGCGACACGTCCAGGCGACGTGCGATCAATCCAAGACTTGGATGCGGGGATGGCATGCAAAACGACCGTCGTTCAAGTGGCCCGGTGTCACTTTTCCGACTCGCCGTCCAGCCGCTGCGGCTTGCCAGGCAGGAGCGCCTCCACGTTGAGCCGGATCGACTCCAGGTTCTCCCTCACCAAGGCCCCCATGGATTCGCAGCCCAGGTAGGCGTCCCGGCCATAATACTCCGTCAGTGCCAGACGGAGTTCGTGAATGTTTTCTTCGGTCGAAAGCGTATCGGTCGACATCGCCCCCAGCAGCATGCCGAGGCGTTCTTCGCTGATCAGCGCACGCTGAAGGATGAGCACCTGCTCCTCGCGCTGGTATTGCTGCGCGGTTTCGAGGCGCAGTTGTTTCACGCAAAACAGCGCGAGCGGCTGGTTCTCCTTGAAGAATTGGGGCCGGTAAAGATTCATCCGCCCCTCGTAACTTTGCTGGTCGAAATCCATCGCCCGGATGCGCACCTGCGCACCCTCGAAGTCCGGCGTCAGCACCACGACAAAGTTGTAGCTTCGCATGTCGCCCAGCAGGCGCACGAAACAGCGCTCGTTGAACTTCACCAGTTCCTTCGCAAGACGGATGGGGCTGATCTCCGGGCTGCCCAGCCAGCGGTCGATGAACTCGTTGCCGGGGATGCCCGCGATGTGCTCCTCGACGAGCGTGTTGCCGCACGTGAGATAGTTGAGGCGGTTCGGCGAGAGCAGATGCTCGAGTTCGAGACCGTAGATGCGCGAGGCATCGCCGCGCTTGATGTAAAAATAATCGGGGTTGTCGTTATACGCATTCACAATGCGAATACGAAACGGCGTCGAGTTGCCGAAGGCGCAGAAGTCGATCCGGTCGATGTAAAGGTGCTTCATCACCGACAGGTCGCCATCCACGCGAATGAGCGCATAGACCCGCTTCAAGTCCTCCTGGAGCGACTCCATTTCGATCGGGTTGTAGAACACGCTTTCCCACAGCGTGGGCTTTCCCTTCGCGTCGTTGAGCGGAACGGAGTCGGCAAAGTGACGCAAACGGTCGTAGGTGACGGGCAATTCACGCTCGCGACGGTAACGACGGAGATAGGTGCGCAGGCCTCCGGCGATCGGGAAGCTCGGTTTCTTCTGCTGCGGGCGCACGGGCGGGTGCGGCGTGTCTTTCATGTTGCCCGCACGGTGCGCGCCGCCCGCCCGCATGGCAACGACAGAGGCGGCCGTCCTCCCGGTCCCCTTGCAAAAATGCGTCAAAGAAACGCTCCCGGGACCTTTCCCCTCGTCTCCTTTTCCGGAATGCCCAAACTACCCGCAACTTTCCGACCACCATGTTGCTGCTTGCCGTCACCGCGCTCGAAAAAATGCAGGCCGTCCCGATCAAGATCTGGATCAATCTTGTCATGGGCATCCTCATCTTCGCCGCGGCGATCATCGTCCTTCGCAAGGCCGCCGAGATGAACAAGGTGCTCCTCTCCGCAATCGTCTTCGTGGTGCTCACCTCCGTGGGCTTCAATTGGGTTTACTCGCGCAACGAACCCAAGTTCATGACCCCGATCATCGAGCCGATCGCCAATTTCTTCCCCTCGGCGGAAAAGAAGGCCGAAAAGGAAAAACGCTCGCAGATACCCTGACCGGCCCATTCCGGCCGGCGCACCCATGAGGCGCGCTTGTCCTGAGAATGAATTCAACTTGCCAAAATTGGGATTGGTCTTTGGCCGGGCATGCTCCAGTGCTTTTCCTTTTCACACCATGCCCAAGACGCACTCCGACATCGGACTCATCGGCCTCGCCGTGATGGGTCAGAACCTCGCCCTCAATATCGCCGATCACGGCTTCCAGATCTCGGTTTATAACCGCACGGTCGAAAAGACCGACAAGTTCGTTGCGGAAAACCCGAACACCCCCGGCGGCCTCATCGGCGCCAAAACCCTCGAGGAATTCGTCCAGTCCCTCGCCAAGCCCCGCAAGGCCATCATCCTCGTCCAGGCCGGCAAGGCCACCGACGCCGTGATCGACGGCCTCGCCGCCCTCTTCGAGCAGGGCGACATCATCATCGATGGCGGCAACGCCCTCTGGACCGACACCATTCGCCGTGAAAAGGCGTTGAAGGAAAAGGGCCTCCGCTTCATCGGCTCCGGCGTGTCCGGAGGTGAAGAAGGCGCCCGTTTCGGCCCGTCCCTCATGCCCGGCGGCGACAAGGCCGCCTTCAAGGAAATCGAACCGATCTGGAAGGCCATCGCCGCCAAGGTCGACAAAAAGACCGGCAAGCCCCTCATGGGCGCCAAGCCCGGCAAGCCCGTCAAGGGCGGCGTCCCCTGCACCACCTACATCGGTGAAAACGGCGCCGGCCACTATGTGAAGATGGTTCACAACGGCATCGAATACGGCGACATGCAGATGATCTGCGAGGCCTACTCCCTGATGCAGGGCCTCCTCGGCCTCAAGCCCGCCGAAATGGGCGAGATCTTCACCCAATGGAACAAGGGCGCCCTCGACAGCTTCCTGATCGAAATCACCGCCGACATCCTCAAGCAGAAGGATCCCGTCACCAAGAAGCCCTTCGTTGACATCGTCCTCGACACCGCCGGCCAGAAAGGCACCGGCAAATGGACCTCCGTCAACGCCCTCGACATGGGCGTGCCCGCCCCGACCGTCGCCGAGTCCGTCTTCGCCCGCTGCCTCTCCGCCATCAAGGAAGAGCGCGTTGCCGCCTCCAAGGTTCTCAAGGGCCCGAAGATCAAGAAGGTTTCCCCCGCCCAGAAGAAGGCGCTCATCGCCGCCATCCACGACGCCCTTTATTGCTCGAAGATCTGCTCCTACGCGCAGGGCTTCCAGCTCATGCGCACCGCGCAGGGTGAATACGGCTGGAAACTCAACTTCGGCCAGATCGCCCAGATCTTCCGCGGTGGTTGCATCATCCGCGCGGCCTTCCTTCAGAAGATCACCGAGGCCTATGCCCGCAACCCGAAGCTCGCGAACCTCCTCCTCGATCAATACTTCAACAAGACGATCCAGAAGGCCCAGACCAACTGGCGCAAGGTGATCAGCCTCGCGGTCGAAAATGGCATCAGCATCCCGACCTTCTCGTCAGCCCTCAGCTATTACGACGGCTACCGCTCGGCCCGTCTGCCGGCGAACCTGCTCCAGGCCCAGCGCGACTATTTCGGCGCCCACACCTACGAGCGCACCGACAAACCCCGCGGCAAGTTCTTCCACATCGACTGGCCCGAGGCCACCCGTCCGCAGCTCGAAGCCTGAGCTTCGCCGTAGGCCGCGAGCTCGCTCGCGCTTCCTCTGCCCACAAGGCGCGACCTCCCCGGTCGCGCCTTTTTTATGCCCTCTCAGAACGCTGCCCCATGAAATCTTTCATGCTCCGATAGAGCGGAGAGGCGGTGGTTCACCGCCCTCAATCGTGTCCCCCGGGGATCCAGAAACTGGTCTGCGTGGTCAGCGCCTCGGGCTTGCCCTCGACTTCCAGCACGAGGGTGTTCGCGAGTGGATCGGGCAACGGCACCGGTAGTCCGCGCAGGAACAGTCGCTCTCCTTTTTGTTCGAACACCACCGGTGCGCCGTCGCACAACCAGCGCGCGGAGAGCACCCGGTTCTTCAACTCCGCCCAGCACAGCTCCGGTCCGGTGCCGTTGCGGATGTGGAGATAGATACGGCTGCCTTTCACCGTGATGCGCCCCCAGTTGTTCCAACTGAACGGGGATCGCTCCGAGTTGACGATCGCCTCGCGATTGCGGCGCAACCACTCGCCCGCCTCGCGCAGGACGTTCACCGACTCGGCGGGGATCGTGCCGTCGGGTTTCGGTCCGACATTGAGCAGCAGGTTACCTCCGTCCTTCGCCGTTTCGCAGAGCATCTTGATGACCTCATGGGCGTTTTTCCACTGGTGGTCACCGGCGTGCCAGCCCCAGTTACCGTTGAGCGTCATGCATGCCTCCCACAGCGCGGTTTTGTCCTTTGGCGCACGGATCGCCTGTTCGCTCACCTTCACGTGCGAGGGCGGGCCGTTGCGCTCGTTGATCAACAAATCCGGCTGCAACCGCAGCAACTCTTCGTTGACGTCCTCACGCTGCAAATCGTCGGGGATGCACCCGTCAAACCAGAGGTAGTCGATCTTCCCGTAGTTGCTCATCAGCTCGACCAGCTGCGCCTTATAGTAGGCGATGAACCGCTCGCGCGCCTCGGGCGACGCCCAGTCCTTTTCAGACGGCCAGTCGCGGAAAAATGGACCCGGATAATCCGGGTGGCTCCAGTCCGCCGGCGAATAATACAAGCCGACCTTCAGCCCCGCCGCGCGCACCGCCTCGACAAATGGCCCGACCAAATCGCGCTTCGGCCCAATCTTGCCCGCATGAAACCCACCCTGCTTCGTCGGCCACAGCGCAAACCCGTCGTGGTGTCGCGTGGTGAGCACCACATAGCCCATGCCCGCCTCCTTCGCGAGCGCCGCCCACGCGGAAGGATCGTAGTTTTCGGCGCGGAAATTTTCCGCGTAGAGCCGCGCGTATTCGTCCTGCGGAATGCGCTCGCGGTTGCGAAACCATTCGCCGCGCCCGGCGACCGAGTAGGCACCCCAGTGGATGAAGAGCCCGTAGCGGGCCTCGTTGAACCAGGCGTGTTCGGGGAGAATCGGAGAAGTCATCGGGGTTTGGCGTTTCCAACGCGAGGATTCTACACCGTCGCATCCGAAGGAACCTGTTGTGCGTTGAGCCCGCCGTCGATGACGATACGACTGCCGATCAACGTCGGAGCCTGACGCGAAGCAAGGAACAACGTCAGGCGCGCGATCTCCTCCTGTTGCGTCGGCTCGTGACCAGGCGTGTTTTTACGGCGGCGTTCCACGTGTTCCGGCGCGAGGTTGTTCCAACGCGGCGTCCAGATGTAGCCCGCGGAAATGCAGTTTACCTGGATGTCGTGCTGCGCCAGTTCGAGCGACATGGATCGCGTCAATCCCTCCAGCGCCGCCTTGCTCGCGCAGTAGGCGCTGCGGCCCCAGATGGGGCGCTCGCCGGCCAGCGAGGTAATGTTGATGATCGAGCCTCCTTTCCCGCACGTCCGCATCTCCAAGGCGGCGAGCTGCGAGCAGCGGAATGTGCCAACCAGGTTGGCGTCGATCACCTCGTTAAAAAATTCCGGCGTCTGCCCGAGGAACGTCGTATCGGCGCCGAGGCCCAGGTGCGCCGCATTGTTGATCAAGATGTCCGGCATGAGGCCGCGTTGCCCAAGGTCGGCGAAAGCGGCGTCCACTTCACCGGCGTCGCCAAGCGAGAAATGCACGGCATGCACATCCGCCGCGGGCGATTCGGCACGAATGCGGTCGCACGCCCCCTGTGCGTCGGCCAGCGCACGGCCATGAAGGATCGTGCGGGCGCCCGCGCGCGCGAAAAACATCGCGATGGTGTGGCCGAGATTCTGCGTGGAGCCGGTCACAAGCACGGTGTGCCCGGTGAAATCAGGAAGCGGCGAAGGAGTCGGAGTCATGGTGGTGTCAGAAGGTTTTCGTGGCGTCGGGCGGACGGATCGCGGTGAGCGCGCCGGTGTAGTGTCGCAGCTCGTGGACCTGGTAAGGATGCGCGGCGAGGGCCTCTTCGTTGATCTCGATGCCGAGCCCGGGGGCGTCAGGGATGGTCATCTCGCCGTTGACGAGTTTGCACGTTTCACGAGCGACCTCGGAGCGCCAGGGCACGTCGGTCGCCATGGTTTCGAGGTAAAGGAAGTTGGGCGTGCAGGCAGCGAGCTGCAGCGTGGCCGCGTTGGCGATGGGGCCGGAGGGGTTGTGCGGGCAGAAAGCAACCTGCGCGACCTCGGCCATCGCGGCGATTTTGCGCAACTCCCAGATACCGCCGGCGTGCGACACGTCGGGCTGAATAAAGTCGGCGCAACCGCGCTCAAACACTTCGCGAAAGTCCCAGCGCGTATAGAGCCGTTCGCCCATCGAGACCGGCGTGCGCGTCTCGTGACGCAGGCGGGCGTAGTTTTCCAGATTGCCGGGGATAAGCGGCTCCTCGAACCACTGCACATCGTAATCCTCGAGCGCACGGGCAATGCGGCGCGCGGCGGGCAGCTCAAAACGTCCGTGGCCTTCGATGAGCAGTTCGGCACTCGTGCCGACCGCGGACTTCACCGCATCGACGACCGCAAGCGCATCACGCAGGCCTTGCGCGGAAATCGTGCGGAAGACCGAGCCGAACGGATCCCACTTGAGCGCCTTGTAGCCGAGGGCGACGGCTTTTTTCGCGCAGGCGGCGAACTCGTCGGGCGTCCTGGCATTGGCGAACCAGCCGTTGGCGTAGCACGGCACGGCCGATCGGACCTTGCCGCCGAGCAGTTGATAGACAGGCACGCCGAGGGATTTCCCCTTGATGTCCCAGAGCGCCATCTCGACTGCAGACAGCGCGCTCATCAGCACGGGGCCGCCGCGCCAATAGGCGTCGCGGTAGGCGTCCTGCCACCAAGCCTCGATGTTTTCGAGGTCGCGTCCGCGCAGGCCGCGTTCGAGTTCCTGCACGGCTTGAATGACGGTGTGCTCGCGGTATTCGAGCGTGGCCTCGCCCCAGCCGTGATGGCCGGAGTCGGTCTCGATTTTAACGAAGCACCAGTTGGTGCGGTAGGCGTCGCACAGGTAGGTTTTGAGCGATGTGAGTTTCATGCGAGGGGCAGGACGGAAGCATCGGTGAGCACGAGGGGATAATCGGTGAGCGGCAGGCGGAAGCGGCGGCCCACCACGGCGCCATCGAGCACGAAGTCTTCGCCGCGAGCGGCGGCGTCGTGAATGCGACCGGTGAGCAGGTCGAGGAACACCGGATTGTCCATGCGCAGGTCGGAGTCCCACCACACGGTGAGGTCGATCTCGACCGGTTGAATCTTCTGCTGTGGATCTTCCGACAGCCAGTAGGCGAAGAGCGGCGCGCCCCGGCGGGCGAAGCTCGCGCACTGGACCGAAGCCAGCAAACCGGACTGGCGGGGTTTCTGGTTATCGACTTCGGCAAAGCGCGTGTAGAGTTCGCGACGCTCCGACTCGCCGTCGAACAGCGAGCAGATGCGACGCAACACCTCGAAGGAGTATTTGGGCTCGTAGCGTTTGCCGTGCAGCAGGCCCATCATCACGGGTTTGTTAATCTTGTTGCCCGCCTGCCGGTAGGGCCGGTCCATCAGGTCCACCGCGTGGAAGTAGAGCGCCAGATCGAAACCGATCTTGAGATCGATGAGAATGCGACGGGCGATCCACTTCGCCTGCGTGACCTGGTCCATGTCATACACGCCGAGCCAGTCGTCGTTGTGGCCGGAGGTCTGCGACGGACAGCCGTTTTCCCCCTGCCAGATGGCGATGCTACGTCCCTTGCCATAGCGGTCGAGCAGGCGCCGCACGAGGTCATACATATTTTGCAGGTTGTGCTCGGGGACGAGTTGATAGGGGTGAAACGAAAACACGTCGATGTCGCCCGCCATGCCGGCCTTGAGCGATTCCTCAAGGAAGTGCGGATCGAGTTTCGACATCGCCCCTCCCACGATGATCGCGTCGGGAATGGCCGAGCGGACCGCGTCGGCGGTGATGCGCACCAGCTCGGCGTATTCGCGACCGCAGGGCTTTCGTGGATGCCAGAATTGCGGGATGTTTGGCTCGTTCCAAACCTCCCAGTGGTCAACGCGTCCGCGAAAGTGCGCGGCCACGGCGCGCACATAGGCGAGCCAGGCCTCGCGAACCGCATCGCCGTAGTAGAGCGGCGCGTAGCCGACCGCCGACTCGTGTGGCGCGTCGGGCATGTAGAGCTGGTTGCCGAAGGTGATCGAAAAAAACGGCTGCACGCCGATGGCGCGGAGCTTGTCCACGATGACATCGAGCCACGCGAAATCATAGATGCCCTTGGCGGTCTCGCAGCGGCTCCATCCGGTCTGCACACGCGCCCACTTTGCGCCGAGCACGGCGAGGTGCGGATAAGTGCGCTCCGGATCGAACATGAACCGGTCAAGCGTCTCGAAACCCACGCCAATGCGAGAAGACGCGATCTGCGTGGTGGAACGCGGCGTGGCGAGTTCGCCGAGGACGGGGAGACCGCGCAAATCGGCCGGCAACAGCAATCGGCGAACCAGCGCGGGAATGTCCTGAACCTCAATCAGGCTCTCAGAGGGAATGTCGTTCATGGCAGGGTAAAGGGTTTCCCTCACCCTGCCCGCCCGTTCATGCGCCGACAGCATTCAAGACTTCATACCGCTGATCAAAAAGTTTACAGATCTGTGCATGAACTCGTTCCCAAGCCAAGCCACCCCCTGCTACTGGGACGGATTGCGCGTGACGTTGCTTCGCTGTCTGGAAGGTCCGCCCATCGGACGGCACGGCCTTTTCCACGGTGTGGTTTTCACGGTTTTCCATTTATTGGAAGGATCGGTGAAGATGAAAAAAGACGAAAAATCCGCGGAGGCGTGCCGAGGTCAATGGATCGCCTGCCAGCCGGGGGAGCGGTTTCAGGATTTTAGCGATTCTGCGCGCATCCTCTCCATTCACCTGCTCATCGAGAGTCCGGCCAACGCCACCGCCTGGACCGGCGCCCCCTTGGTCACACTGGAGGCCGATGCCGCGCTGGAACGACGGGCACGCCGCCTGCGCGACACCGCCATTCTGCGCCGTGTGCGCACGAGCGGAGCGCTCACCCCGGAGTCCGAGCCCGCGACTTTTCCCGAAATGATGGCACTGCAGGAGGCCACGGCGGCGTTTTTCGTGCGCCTGCTGGAACTGCTGGAGATGGCCGGCATGCGCTACGACGCACCGCTGATCCGCGATGCCCGCGTTCGCGAAACGCGGCAGCGCCTGGCCTCCGCGAGCCTGCGCACGCCTTTCTCGCGCGAGTCGCTGGCGAGCGGCTGCAATCTCAGTGCCGCGCAACTCGACCGGCTGTGGCGGCAGGAATTGGACATGACACCCGCGCAATTCTGGAACCGGCGCCGCCTGCAAACCGCCTGTGCGCTGCTGCAAGGGGACGGGCATACGATCAAAGAGGTCGCCTACGAAACCGGCTTCGGCCACCTCAGCCAGTTCTCGTTTTGGTTCACCAAAAACCTCAAGGAGTCACCGCGAAAATTCCGCGCACGCCACGAGCGGGATTGAGGCGGCAGACCGTCGGCGTTCGTCGGATTTTAGCGAACGACGGTGGGTATCCACGCCACAAACCGCTCACGCCAGTGGGATCCCTCCCCCGTGGAATCGAAGCTGAAGGCGCGGTGGCCACCCGCTTCGATGACCCAAAGGTTGCAGGGCACTCCCGCCTTTTCGTAATTGGCGGCAATGCCCGTGGCGAAGCGCGTGGGCGCATCCTTGTCATCCCTGGCTGAAGCAATGAATGCCGGGGGGGAATCCTTCGAAATAGGGTAGCCGCTTGCCGGGCGACTGGTCGGCCAAGGACATAACATCGCGACGAAGTCGGGGCGGCAGCTCTGGCGCTCGATAGGATCCGCATCCCGAGGGTTTCCCCGGTCCGCAGTGCTCGCCAGATTAAGAGTCAGATTGCCTCCGGCTGACCATCCCACGACGCCGATTTGCGCCGGATCGATATTCCACTCGGCCGCACGATGGCGGACCAGACGGACCGCACGCTTGGCATCAACCAGCGCATCAATCTCGGCCTGCTTGGGATTCGGCACGGTCCGGTATTTCAACACGATGACGACAAACTCATCCTTCAGGAATGGATTCAGCGTCCCGTTGCCATTGTCCACCGAGGCCAACGCTTGATAAGCCCCTCCCGGGCACAGGATCACCGCCTTTCTTTTTTTTCCGGGAGCCAGCGGCCTGTGGAGAATGATCGAGGGGATGCCGATGCGAGAAACCAGTTTCACTCCGCCCGCGCCCACCCCGGGCCAGGCCTTGTGCGCCCCTTCTATAAAACCGGGAGGAGCGGTATCCCAAAGCAGGATCTCCTCGGGCTTCTCGCCAAAAACGGACGCGGGGAGAGTCTTGGGCGAAGGTTGTCCCATGGCTGGAGCGTTTGCGACGAGTGACCCGATCAGGGCGATTAAAAGACAGGGAAGTTTCATGGGAGTATTCAGATTTTAATGACGGTGCTGCCTATCGCCAAGGCGCCTTGGTGTAGTCCGTCGGAATTGGCCATGTGAGCGAGCCCACGTGCCCGTCCACGAAAACCGCATTCACTCTCCCGCCATGGCGAAAAACCCTGTCCTTGTCCGCGCCATTAACCTGGCCAAATTCGAAGACCCGGGCGAATCGCCATTTGGGAATCCAATCAATAAAGGCAATCACCTGACTGGGATTATTGATCCCATTTAGCATGACTGGAGCCGTCGTCGTAAGATTCCCATCCCTGACCGCTCCATGTATATTCGCTCCATAGTCCGAATTCCACCATACAGCCGTGGGATCTTCGTCGACAGAGGGACACCGATACATTTCGTGCATTTTTTGCTCAAAGGGGCGATTCATGTAGGGGTCGATCTGCTGAGGCCACACGGCTGCCTCTACAATGATGTTCCCTGAGCTATCCCTCTTCTCTGCGCTATCGGTGGACACCTTCCCTTTGTTATCCTGCGAATAGAGAAAATAGGCCGTGATCAGCTGCTTGAGATTGCTTTTGCAATGGGAGTCCCTGGCCCTGCTCCGCACCATCCCGACAATCGGAATGATGATTGCCACCAGGATAACCACGATGGTGATCACCGTCAGCAACTCGACCAAGGTGAAACCGGTGCGGGAACGAAGCCTGCGGGTGATGGGGTGAACGCTCATTGATCTTGGGGTTTGGGGGCTGAAGGGTTGAGGTGGATTTACTCCGGGAGGGTGCCCGTGGTGATCGAAAAGTCGTCGATGCGAAGCCGGGTTTTCACGCCCTCCTCCGCGTTCACCGCCCGCATGACGTAGCGGAGATCTCCCTCCCAGACGGCGCCCAGGGCCAGGCTCCCCTGTCGCGAGCCGTCGACCGTCATGCCCTTGGGCTCCATGTCCAGCTTGTAGGCGCTCCGCGAGATCCACCAATCGAGCGTCAGGGGAAAGCCGGTCAGCGGCAGTGTCGCGGAATACAGCGGCGTGCCGTAGCCGCCCTTCGGCTGCTCGGTTTTTTGGAACAGTGAAATCTGAATGGTTTCTTTTTCGTTATTGGCCGACACGAGAAGCGTCAGCGCACTGGGATTGGAATAAGGATCCGCGAACGTCGGGTTGCTCAACGGCTCGGGCACCAGGAAAAAGCGCGCCTCGGACGCCACTTTCCCCGAGGCGACATCGGTCATGCCCGTGATTTTGAAACGAACGCGGATCGCCTCGCCGCCCGCCGGCGGCGGCAGCAAGACAGGCTCCTTGAGCAGGGCCTGGGAGCCGCCATAACGGGCCGCGGTCAGGGCGGTCAGGATAAATTCACCGCCCGCAATTTCACCATGCCAGTCCCAGTTTTTCCTGGTCGCGCTGAAATCATCCAGGACGAGCACGCTGGCGGCCGGCGCGCCCTGGGCGAACGCGGCTCCCGAAAGGCAGGATATCAGCGCAAGGGCGCGGGAAAGTCTTCTTGATGCAGTATTCATAATTTGGTTACTTATTCTTCGGAGCGATGCCTCGATGGATTACCAGTAGGTGAACAGATAGGGGTCGAACGCGCGGAAAAGCGGGGCGTAGAAATTAACGGGCACGGGTGCGTCGTCCTCGACCGGTGCGGCGTCCCGGGCTTTCATCTGGCACCAGAAACCGAAACCGTTCGATCCGGACACCACCTTGAGGGTGATGATGTTTTTCCCCTTCTTCAGGGACACGTCGGTCTTGAAGGCGTTGGGCACGGGCGTGCCGTGGGTTTCATCGATCTTGGCCGCCGATTGGCCGTTGACCCAGACTTGCATCCAGTAGTCCACGCCGAGCGAGAGGGTGACCTTGCGGTTCTCGTCGCTGTCCACGGTGCGGGTGACGTAGGCGACGTGTCCGTGGCGCGCCGGTCCCATCGCAGGCTCCAGATCGACGTAGCCGCCCTTGCCGGCTTCGGCCGTCTTGCGCCAGTCAAGGACCACTCCATCGGCGCGTTTGTGGATTGCATTGGGATTCTCCGCGCCACGGATGGCCTCCCATTGGCCGGGAAACGACTCGCCAAGGATTTCGTGGGCCTTGGTCTTGGTGCTGATGTGCGGACCCATCACGCGCCACGAGCCCAGCGTGGTGATGGCGGCGGGTTTCTTCGACTCGACCAGCCGGCGCGACACGTCCGGCGCGGGGCTGGCGCCGAGATTGGTCAAGACTTGCACCACCAGCCGGTCGAGGCGCGGGGGACTGAGCTGGATGGCCTCGCGCTTGTCGGTGTTGTCGGCGTAACGGCCCTCAAGCAACGCGGAGGAAATTTGCAGGTAAACGTCCTGGCCCTTGCCCGTCTTCTTTTCGAGCAGAAGTCCGTCCGCGAGCACGTTGACGCCGCCGGACTGGTTGTCGGCGGTAAAGGCGTTCACCTCAAGCGCGTCCTGCCAGCGAAGGAGGTTGGGGCCGATGCCGCGCAACAACGGCGAAGCGGAGTTCGCTGTCGCCCGATAGACGGTGCGGCGGGCCGTCTGGAGTCCCTGCGCCTGCAATTCATCGGCCGGCCGAGTCAAATGGAGCACCGTGCCGCCGGCCTGCGCGAACGCATTGAGCTGGTCCGCGGGAGGCGTGCCGGGGTCGCCGCCGACCACCAGAAGGGCGTCCGTGATGGCTTTCGGAGGAGTCCCGCGGATTGCCTCGACGCCGAGCTGACGCATCCGGGCCAGCCCGTCATCGCCACCCAGATAATAAACCGGCAAGGTTGCGGGAAGCGTCGTGGACGAAATCGTTTTGATCAGGTTGCCGGCCAGCAGCGTGGCGGCGGGATCGGCGCCGAGACGTCCGCTGAAATCGAGAGAGCTGAAGTATACGCAGCCCTTGCCTTCGCGCCATTGCAGCAAGGGCGTGTAGGCGAGGTCGAACTCGGTTTCGATCAACGGGGTGAAGCCCGCGACGTGCGGCGTCTTCAAGACCACCGAGGCGACGGCGTGGCGATTCGTCCACTTGGGCGCATGCGGGGCGTCCGACGACACGGCCTGGCGGCCTTCGGGCAGGAGATCGGGCGAGCCGCGCCAGTTGACGAGATCCGCGGCTTCCAGTCCGGTGAACAACGGCGAGGCCGCATCGCGTGCGAACACATGGCGCGGCATGGTCTCGATGGTCTCGAAGCCGAGCGAGCGCCACGCCAGCGGTGACTGCTCCAGCACGAGCACCTTGAGGCCGTTGCGGATATCGGCGGCGCCATAGGGCATGGTATCTCCGGGTTTGATGGCCTCGCGGCCGACGATGAGCACGTCCACGGCGGCGAAACCGTCGCCGGGTTTCCAGGCGGGCGGGTTGAGCCCCAGCGTTTTCAGTCCGTCGGTTGATTTACCCTGCGGGTCGTAAACCGCGATGCGGGCCCGGGGCGCGGCGGCCTTGAACGGCGGAAACACTTCGAGGGCGAAGCGGTCCTCGGCGACCGTCCGGCCGTCTTGCGTGGCGGTCAGCTCCAGCGTGAGCGCGGTGCGTTGCGCCACGTTTTTCGGCAGCTCGACGGAAAACGGTTTGAGGAGAATCTCGCCCGCCGCGAGTGCGAGCGTCTCCTTGCCCGAGGAGAGGGTCCGGTCGCCGTCCTTCAAGGTCCAGGCCGCCGTGACCGAGGTCGGGGTGGCCCCATCCCAGACGGCGGCGATCTGCTTTTCCACCGTCTCTCCGGCGTAGTAGGCGTGGGTCTTGTCGGTGTGAACGTGCGAACCCGCGAGATAGACGAGCAGCGGCTGGTTGGCCTGCTTGAACACATCCCAGCTGGGGCTGGCCCAGGACGGTTTTTCGGTGAGCGGCGACGTCAGAAAGTTGTAGTTGAGTTCCTCATACGAGTTCACGTCGCGGGTCTTCACCGGGTGGCCGTAGCGGTCGCCAATGAGCCAGTAGAGCCAGCCGGCGTTGATGCCCCAGGTGCGCCACGAGCGGTTGCTGTTCCGGACGAAAAGACTCAGGAAATCCCAGTAGCGCGGATACGGATCGAGGTCGATCTTGCCCCATTTTCCGAAGCCGCCCGTGTTGAGCAGACCGTGGTCGAGCGCCTTCCGGAGACCGGCTTCGCCCTCGTCCAGATACGCGCGATCACCAAAATACATGGCGAGATACTCGGTGAGAAAAAACTGCTTCCCCTTCCAATAGTTGGCGGAGAACGGCGCGCCAAACTCCACCGCGGAATACGGCATGTCGCCCTGGGTCGACCAGGCCTTGGGCCATTCTTCGCGCTCCTGGAGCGGGGCGAAGTTCAGGTAGGTGTTGGCGGTGGCGATGTCGCCGGTGCCGCCATCGGCGTGGGCGAAGGCCAGACGGGTCGGGTCCCACTTGTGGACGACGGCGACGGCGTCGTTGATGACCTTGGCCTGGCCGCGCGGGTTTGTTTCGCGGACGCCCAGTTTTTCCGGCTCGATCGCGCTCTGGGGAACGTAGCTGTTGATCGACACGGCCCAGGCGAGCACGGACGGATGGTTGCGATATTTTTTGAGATGGTAACCGACTTCGCGTTCATAGGCGGCGGCGACGCCTTCTTTGTGAAAATTTTCGCGCAGGTAGGCGACGGACGGCGCGGGCAGCGTGACGCCCATGCCGAGGCGGTCCATTTCCGCGAGCAGTTCCTCGTCGAAGACGGGGGTTTCCGGCGCCCAGGTCGCGCACCACCACAGGTCGCCGTGCGGCTGGATCTGCCCGACGTTGTAGCCGAGGAGACGGTAGAGCGAGAGACCGTGCTTGTTCGCGCCGTAGATCTCGGTCAAGCGCCAGCGGGAGAGGTGGCCGTTCATGAGCAGCTTGTTTCCCTCCGTCCAGATTTCGCGGAAGCCGAAGGTCACGGGGGCGGGGGCATCGACGATTGTTCCGGCGACTTCGAGCCGGACTTCCGCCGTGTAGAGGTAGGGCTGGTCGAGTTCCCACGGAATGGGATCGGCCCACGGCGCGGAGAGGCTGTGGACGCTCCGGCCCGCGGGCAGCGACAGCAGATCGCTCGTCAGCGTCAGCACCGGCTTCTTGAGGGCGTCAAAAACAGTGGCCACCAAGCGCGCCGAGGAGGCCGCCTGGGCGGCGGCGACTTCGATCTCGAGGCCCAGTTGTTTTTTCCGCCAGGAGGAGATTACAAACACATCGGCGACCGCGGCGGCGGCCGGTCGCGCGGCGATCGTGACGGGGGCTGTGATGCCCAGCCCCCACTGGTCCATGGAGATTCGCTGGCGGGCGCGGACATAGCGTCGCAACACGTCCTGCTCCTGGTTTCGCGAGATACCCGTGTAGTCCCGGGTCAAATACACGCGCAGCGCGTTGGGTCTGCCGAAATTAACGAACGCCGTGAGATCGACCTCACCGCCCGGACGCAGCAGTTCGGTCACACGGCGGTCGTTCAGGAAAACAATCGCGTCGCCTTCGATCCTGCGAAAATCAGCCGTGATGTTTTTTCCCTGCCATGCGGCGGGAATGGCGAGTTCCTGCTCGAGCCACACGGAGTGGATCGACCCCGGGTTGGCCGATTGCCAGCGCGTGCCCTGCCGGCTCACGCCCTGCTTCCACGACCCCGAGATCGTGCGCCCCCAGTTCGTCGCGTCGGGCGGCGTCTCGGGGCCGGCCGCCGGCTGAACCTTCCAGGCGCGCGGCAGCTCAAGCGAGGAACGCAATTCCTCCCCGTAGAGGGAACCGGACGCCAGCCCGCATGCCAGCAGGAGCAATCTGACGGACAGGGCGACAAACAATCTCTGGGGGAATCTCATCGGGGGTAACGAAAGACCTGACGAACAAGTTCACCCGGTAACACCGGCCAAGGCAGCCACTTTCGCCGCCGGGGCCGCAGTTTCAGCGGGAAGAGTTTTCGCGGCCTGGCTCCAATCGAAGAGCACGCCGAGGGTGCGCAGCCGGTCGGTGCTCGCCAGCGTATACGCCTCGACGCACTGCGAGGGCAGGAACCTATGGGTGATCAGTCCGTCCAGGGGAAAGCGCTTGGTGCGCACAAACTCGAAGAAACGATCCGCCGCCACCGGGTTGTTCCATTGGGGAGAGTTGCGGCCGTCGTGGGCGCCCACGAGCTTGAGTCCGCGCGAAATCACGTCGCCGGTGAGCCGCTGCTCCGTGGGGGTGCCGGTGTCGCCCAAGAGCACCACCGTGCCTTCGGTTTCGACCATGCCGAAGGCCGACTTGAGGACCTCGGCATTGCCCGTGGAGTCGATGACCACGTCGGGTCGCGCCCCGCCCAGAATGCGGCGGACCTCCGCGGTCGTCTCCGCGGCCGAACCCTGCACGGGAATCGCGCCTGCGCGTGCCGCGAGCTTCAGGCGATCGAGGGAAAGATCGGCGACCAGGACGCGGGCCGCGCCGGAGACCAGCGCCCAGCGCGTCGCCATCTGCCCGATGGGCCCCGCACCGATCACCACCACCGACTGCCCCAGAGAGATTTGGGCGGCGCGCACGCCATGTCCGGCGATCTTCGCCAGTCCGAACCAGATCGCATCCTCCGCCGTGACGTCGTCCGGAATCGGATAAGCGTTTTCAGCTTTCATGACGACGTGCGATCCGTGGCCCATGCGTGTGGCCACCCGTTTTCCGGGCGCGATTCCTTCGACACCCTCGCCTACCGCGAGCACGCGGCCCACGGTCGCGTAGCCGGGACGGAAAGGATAACGCACCCATGCGTCCCAATGCGTGCCGGGATCGAACTTGCGCGCGAAGACGATGGTCTCCGTGCCGGTGCTCAACAACGAACATTGGTTCTCCACCAGGACCTCGCCTGCGGCCGGAGCGCTGAGGGCGAACGGTTGGAGTTCGACCTCGTTTTTGCCTGTGAACACCAGCCTGTGGCCGGTTGTGGGAAGGGTCTTCATGTGTATTAGGTTTAGATGGGTTGCGGAACGGAGATCGACCGGTGGCAACGGGCGCGGATTGATGCGCACGGTTGCGCAACACGTCATCGGACGTCTCGCTCAAGCCATCGGGATTTCCAGGGTGCTTAGAGGTTCCTTCGGAGACCGGAGTGAACGCGGATTACTTCGCCAAAAGACGGGACCGGCCTTGCCGCTTGCTGCAAACGGCGATGAGAAGGGAGGCTCCACCGAAAAGAAGCGCCCAGGTTGAAGGTTCGGGAATGGCGGCGAGGGAGAGGGCGAGCGTGCCGGTGGACTCGCTGAAGGTGAAATCGTAGCCGCCGAAAGAGCCGGTCCAGGTATCGGTGCCGGTGAGCAGGAGCGAACCTGTGATGCTGCCGGAGAGTGCGACGGAGCTGAAGTCCCCAGTCTGGCTGCCGAAGTCGAACAGATTATAGGTCTGCCCGTCCGTGAGCGTGGAGGTCGAGAAGTTGAGCGTAAGGGTATTGCCCAAGGTGAGCGCGCCGGCCGGACCGTTGAAAAAACCGGCGCCGGCGGAGCCGACATCGATGGAGACGGCCACCGAGGCCAACGAGTAGTCCGACTTGGCCGAGACGTCGAAAGTCGCGCCATTGGCGATGGAGTAAGTCGTGCTGGCAAGCGACCCCGAGGAACCGAGTGCGAGCGTGCCAGCCGAGACAATGGTTGCTCCGGAATAGGTGTTCGCCGCGGATAGCTCCAACCTGCCTGCGCCCTGCTTGATAAGTGTGGCGCCGGTGCCGCTGAGAACCCCGCTCAGGGCGGCGTCGGTTGCCGCGCTGCCGTTGGCCACGGCGATGGCGCGGCTGGTGTTGGTGCCCAGCGCGATCCCGTTTTCAATCGTCAGCTTGGCATCGGATTTTGCCGAGGAGAGCTTCAGCGTATAGCTGCCGTCGGTCGTTCCATCCACATTGGTGAGGAAACCGGTGCCCCCCCAGGTCAGTGTCGCGCCGGCACCACCGAAGTTCACCACGCGATCAGACCCGGCCGCGCTGATTCCTGAGTCCCCGAAAAAGCGCAGGTTGCTGCCGGTAGCTCCAACCGTGATCGAAAAATCTCCCGCCCCGGCACCATTTAAGTCTGCGCCAATCTCAAGGACGCCGCCGCCCGAAACATAAAAGGGCGTGGTGGTGGGCATCGTCTGGGTCTTTGACAGCCGCACAATGCCGCCTCCGATTTCAAATCCACCGTTTCCTGCGGTCGATGTGATCGTGCCCGAGTAATCCGTGAAGCCGGTTCCAAGGAAGGTCGTGTTGAACGTGCCGCTGGCCAGGGAAAGCGAAAGCGTCCCTGAACCGTAGTTGTGTATGATGGGACCCGTGCCCAGATTGCCGGATCCGGTTATGCTCACATCATTTGACCCGGTGACAAGAATGCCACGCCCGTTGGCGGTAGACGCGAGGTTGAACGCCCCCATGTCCAAGGTGACGTCGCCCGCAGAGGAATCGATGGTCACCGTGGAATAATTAAGGGTCGCGGTGCGAGTCAGCGTTCCGGCGTCAGTCAGTTGATAATTCGCGGTGGCGCTTGTATTGCTCGCACTGAGAGTTGTCCCCGCCGTCAGGCGTCCAATCGTGCCGCTGGTTGCGCCCGAAAGAGTGGCGAACCCATAACCGGTTGAATCCCGCACGACCAGAGTCGCGCGAGCGGTTGAGCTGGTGCCGATGCCTCCCATCAATACTCCGTTTGCCACTGAAATCTGGGTGCCAAGCGCACCGACGGAGATCGAATTTCCGGAGCTGCTCGAGAGATCGATCAGGTTGCCACTGAGGCTGCTGGTGAAGCCGTTGAGCGTGCCGATCGTCAGATTGACGCCTGAGCCGCCGTTGGAATCCAGTGTCAATGAATTGATGGCGGCCGTGGATCCTCCAAGCGTGACACTCGACAACGAACTCGCCGTGGTCCCGGATGACTGTCCCTTGATGGTGACGCCGCCACCGTTGATCGACAGGGGCACGGAGGAACCGATGGGGGTGCTCGACGCATAATCGAGGACCAATTGCCCGCCACTCACGGTTGTGGTGCCGGTGTAAGTATTCGCACCGGAAAGGGTCCAGGTGCCGCTGCCGTTCTTGACGAGGGCCAGGCCGCCGCTCCCCGCTGAACCCGCATTGGTGAGAGCGCCGGAGATCGTTCCGTTACCGTTGCCGCCTAGAGTGAGGACGCTGGCGTTGCCGGCGCTTTGGTTCGCCGTCACCGCACCGGCGATGGTCAGGGTGCCGGAGCCAAAGTTCTGGAACGAGTAGGTGGAATTATTGGTGCTTGAGAGGTTGACCGACCCGCCTCCCGCAGTGCCGATGGTTTCGTTGGCGGCGACCCCGGCGCCCACCGTGATGTTGCCTCCCGAAGTCAGATTCAGAGTGTCGCCGGCATCTCCAATCGTCAGAACCCCCGCGCTGCCGCCGTTGGCACCGATCCGAATGCTTTGAACGTTCAGCGTGCCACCAAGATCGATGATGCCGCCGCCCGCCACCGCAAACGTAGCGATATCCGTGCTGGAAAATCCGCTGGTGGCCCCCGGGAAAGGCGACGCACTCCAATTGGACGATGTCTGCCAGGTGTTGTCGGTCGTGCCGGTCCAAGTCCCGCTTGCCGCATGGGACGGGTTGAACAGGGCCGGCAATAACATTATGGCCGCACCAATGCCGCCAACCTTATGAATCGAGTGATGACAGATGGTTATCATGGGGTATTTTTAACTGGGGGGATTTAAGTTTCCGAAGAACCGCAGGGATGCTTTTCCCGTGGAGGCGGGGATGAGCCCAGGGTTATCCCGTCCCCCGGTGCGCACAATATTGCCGATATGATTCACGAATCATTTCGCCCCCGCCCCTTGTGGAGCCTCGAACCGTCTATCGTGATCCGTGCCCGGGCTTTTTAAGCGGCAGCGTCTGTCCCTCTTTCCATGTGCCCTTGATATGAAGGGTGCGGCTATAAGCGGGGAATCCGTGTTCGTTATGCGTCAGTTGATTGACGACCGCGTCGCACAGCATCTCGCCCACCCTTTCGTTGTTCTCCTCCACTCCGGAAAACACGGAGTCAGCGGGACGATTGATGCACACGATGGCGAGTTCATTGAATGAAAGACCCATCGTCTTGACCCATTGCATTTCCTCGCCCCAGAGACAAAGCAGCACGTCCGGCTTCCACCGTCGATACCATGCCGCGAATTCGCCCGGCGAAGCTTCGTTGGGCGAACCCAGAAACGGCGCCAGCCGTTGCTTCGCCGGCACCCATTGCTGGCAGGCCAGATAGCCGCCCAGCCACTCCTTCACATACATTCCTGAAACGACGGTCGTGGGAAGCACCAGGCCTATGCGGCGGTAGCCCCGCGCCAACGTGTGCTGAAAAGCCAGCACCGTGTTGTGATAACAATCGGTGCAAACACAGTCGATGCCGTAGGTGTTGTAGTCCTCCATCGGCGTGGCGCAGGCGTAACGCTCCCAGTCGAAGGCGTCGCGATTCGCGTCAAAAAACCGGTTCGAGCAATTGCCGATGATCACGCCGCGAATGCCGCGCTCGACGAGAATGCGGTTGATCTTTTTCCCGCTCATCCCGGGCGCTCCGGTAAGGAAGAGCTCGACCCGGTAGCCCCGGAGATGCGCGCGCTTCTCCAAGTATTTCCACCAGGTGCGATAAACCGTGTGGGAAAACATTCTTTCCCTCGAGGTGATATCCGACAACAAGGCGAGACAGCCTTGGTCGGTCGGATGTCGGCCGGAACGGATGTTGGCCATCAATGCGGTCACGTAGGGGTTCGCGCGGTAGCCCATTTTTTTCGCGGCGGCGAGCACCCGGCGTCGCGTCTCGTCCGTGACGAGCGGACTGTTGCTCAGTGCCCGCGACACCGTGATCTGGGCGACGCCAAGCGCTCGGGCGATTTCACGTTGATTGGGCATGGGCGGCGACGCGGGGGATTCGTCCACGAAGGGGAGCGTGGGGACCGTCGCACTCACCACCACCTCCGGATGATTCGTGAGTCAAACCCAAACTATTGTGCGCGCATGGCGACCGAACAAAGTCCACGTCACCCCACGCACGCCTCTCCCTGCCTGCCCCGCAGCCAACTCCACGGAGTTCCTCCCGCTCATTCTCCTTCTCGGCGAACACCGCACGCCGGATCAATTCCTCTCCCGATAATCATGCCAAAAAGCACGCTCTTGAAAGCCCTTGTCCGCTCCTTTCTCTTCGCGTCGGTTGTCGTGTCCTGCCACGCCGACATCGTCGCGTGGGGCGACTCGATGACCTACGGAACAGGCGCGGACCATCCGGACAAGGGCGAAAAAACCTGGCCCAAGTGGTTCACGGAATTCAGCGGCATCAAAGTCATCAAAAAAGGCGTCGGCGGTGAATCC
This sequence comes from Rariglobus sp., assembly GCA_029266495.1. Classification (GTDB taxonomy): domain Bacteria; phylum Verrucomicrobiota; class Verrucomicrobiia; order Opitutales; family Opitutaceae; genus Rariglobus. The sequence continues at coordinate 89,452 of JAQSWS010000008.1, forward strand.
TCCAGGCAGATCCGGGATCGCATGCTTGCGGAGTCCGCCCTTCACGCGGAGTTCACCGTCATCTGGGCCGGTCGCAACGATTACTCGCCGCCCTCAACCACGACAACTACCTGGTCGTCGGCATCACCAACAACACCCTGGAACCCAAGGGCAGCGAACGTCTCAAAATCATGGATACGCTCAACGCCGATCTGAAGGCCACCTACGGTATTCGGTTTGTCGATGTGCGCCCGCTGCTGGTCGCGGCCTATGACAAAACGTCACCCCAGGATGTGATCGACCACAAAAACGACGTCGTCCCCGCCTCGCTGCGATCGGACAAACTTCATCTGAACACCGCCGGCTACAAGGTCGTCGCGCAGGCAATCTACGACACCTATCGGAAAGTGGCCGCGCCTGCTCCGGGCCCGGCGCAATAAGCTTTCAAAGGCTACGCGCATCATCGCGTCCATCATCAGCCCGGCGGACAGAGGCCCCTTCCAACATGCTTTCCCCCCACAACCCCATGTATACCACCCCAACCCCACAGTCAGAACACCGGAGGCCTCGTGCCTTTGTTCACGGTTCCGCGTCCCTTTGGAAACCACTGCTGACGGCCGCCTCACTCGGACTCTCGGCCACCGTGCTCGCGCCCGCCGTCCACGCGCAGTCAACTCCTCCCTCGCCTGTTTATGCCGAGGGGTTCACCAACACGCTTCCATCTGGAAACATGTATTTGTCGAACTTCGGCTGGAACGGGTATCGGGACGCGAACGCCGCCAATCTATCCGCGTCGCATGCATACATACCTCAGAATCTGGGGAACCCCGATACCCAAAAAGGCTATCTTACTTTGGCGCCAGGCACGGCAGGCACGTTCGCCGTGGTGAAAACCCTGTCCGGCCTGAACGCAGCCGGATGTGAGTTCACGTGGAGCATGGGAAACAACCTCACGACATCAACGGTTCGTCTTCTGGTGAAAGTGGGCGCCAGCTGGTATGCCTCAAGCGGGGCGTTCAGCAATACCTCCACCTACACCTCGACGACTTTTGCCTCCACAACAACGGGCGATGTCCGCCGGTCCCTTGTTTTTTCGACCGCGGCTGCCAATTGGCGATCATTCACGATTACTCCCGGATCAGCCATGTCCTTGGGCGCCGTTCTTGGAAGCGCGCTTCCTTCCTCCCAAATCACAGGAATTGGGTTCTATATAACTACTCCAGCCGGTTCTCCCGTTGTCCGGCTCGATTCGCTTGAGGTGACTCCCCTGACTCCTCCCGAACCCGTCTATTCCGAGAAATTCACCAACACGCTTCCATCTGGAAACATGTATTTGTCGAACTTCAGCTGGAACGGGTATCGGGATGCGAACGCCGCAAGCCTGTCCGCATCGCACGTATACATACCTCAGAATCTCGGGAACCCCGACACTCAAAAAGGCTACCTCACTTTGGCACCGGGCGCAGCAGGCACATTCGCCGTGGTGAAAACACTGTCCAGCCTGGACGCGGCCGGATGTGCGTTCACGTGGAGCATGGGCAACAACCTCACGACACCAACGGTTCGCCTTCTGGTGAAAGTGGGTGCGAACTGGTATGCCTCAAACGAGACGTTCAGTAATACCTCGACCTACACTCCGGCCACTTTTGCCTCGACGACAACGGGTGACGTCTGCCGGCTCCTTGTTTTTTCAACTGCGGCGGCCAACTGGCGATTCTTCACGCTTACTCCCGGATCTGCCATGTCCGTGGGAGCCGCGCTCGGAAGCAATCTTCCTTCCTCCCAAATCACAGGAATCGGGTTCTACATAACTACCCCGGCCGGTTCTCCCGTTGTCCGGCTCGATTCACTTGAGGTGACTCCCTACTCTCCGCCGGTGCCTCCAGGCGCTGCCGAACTAGGCTACACCCAGATCGTCATCGACGAGCGCCCGAAGCTGGCGGACATCGCGCCGGGCAAGACTGGAAATTATAAATGGTTCCGCGGCGCGGTGTGGACGCCAACCCAGCCTCCGCTCAGCAACTTCACCGAGACCAACGGCGTTCTCACCATCTTGCAGAAAGCCGACGGCACCACCAACTCCCTGGTCGGCGCGCCTCATAACTTTGTGGGAGGCGTTTTCCCCCGCCTCCTGGGCTCGGAAGGCTTCTATATCGAGTTCGAGGTAAGTCTCTCGACCAATAACACCGACCATTGGCCCGCAGTCTGGCTGATGCCGGCGGAACATAATGGCGGCAACGGCTACGGACAGCCGCTGGGAGATGTCTACCCGAACATCTTCCCGAATGATCCTCCCGGCTATGAACACTGGATGGAGCTCGATGTCGACGAAGGCGGCTTCGCTCCGGGTATGCTGGGCAGCGTCATTTCCTGGGAAGGCCAATGGAATCAACCAGGTGGTTATGCCAAGGTGATCGCCAATTCATTGACCGTCAGCGCACCGGCACTGGATCGCACTCAACGGCATGTCTTCGGCGCAAGCTACGACCCGATTCACCAACGGGTGACCTGGTGGCTGGACGGCGTGAAATTCTACACCGCCGACAACACCGTTAAGGCAGGCTGCATTTCGCCCGTCGCCGAGTTGCAGAGCTTCTATCCCATCCTCGGCGCGCAGGCCCATGGCCCTTGGAAAAATCCGCCCACGCCGGCCGTGCCCTATTCCATGTATATCCACGCCGTCAGGGCCTATATACCTCAGTAATCGAACCGTAGGCTGAATCTCACGCGGGCCGGACATGGAAATGTCCGGCCCGCTTTTGTGTGATCGCAACGCCCGCCCCACCGTTTCCCTTGCTTCCTTGGCGTGCCGTCCGTGCCGATCTGGCCTCACCGGAGCTGGACCATTCCAACACCCGGCGGTCGCGATGATTCCCCGCCCCCCAACACGCATTGCTATTAATGGCACGCGGCTGACCTTTTAATGCGATCCGTGGAGCGTCATGTCCTGCGTCGTCATGAACCCCACCCCACCCCTGTCAGGCGTCATCAAGCGGAGCCATGCCCTCCTCGCAGCAGTTGCTTTCTTCGTGCTCGTTTCCCAGGCCGAAGCGGCGCGAGGTCGTCCGGTCATCAACGCCACCGGCACGACCTTCGTCGCTGACAACGGCAACTTGATCCGTGGAGCCATCGTGAGCACCGAAACCGGCATCGTGCCTTCGCTCGCCAATGTGCAGGCGATCAAAAACCATGGCCTGAACGCCATCCACTGCTACGCCGAGCGCTCCGACTACGGTTATGCCGCCGGCGCCAAGGTCGCCGCAGTCGACACCGTCGTGCAGATGACGCGGGACACCGGCCTCTATCTGATCATCACCATCGGCGGCGGCGGCGTGAACGCGCCGTTCATTCAGGATTTTTGGACGTTCTATGCGCCGCGTTACAAGGACGAGACCCACGTGATCTACGAAATCCAGAACGAGCCAGTCGTGCGTGCGCCCGTTGCGGCCAGCGTGATCACGATGGAGAAAAACGCCTATAATACCATCCGCGCCGTCGCGCCCAACACACCGGTGCTGTTGATGAGCTACACGATTTTCCAGAGCTCTTCGGGTGTGCTTGCCGACATCGCCGCACTTGGCTCCACGGTCAACTGGAGCAACGCCGGCATCGCCTTTCACGGCTACGGCGAACACGGCGCTCTTGGCACGCGGGCCTGCCTCGAGGCGGTCATCGCGGCGGGTTATGCCTGTTTCCAGACCGAGTTCTACCGCTGGGACTGGGGCACGGGCGACTTCAACCTGATGGACGCCCCGTCGCTTTATCAAGACGTCGACCAAACCGGCGACCTCGAGCGGCTGGGCGTCTCATGGCTGAGCTTTCTCTCCCTAGGCCGGGTGCAGGACGACACCCGTTTCAAGACACGGTTGGAAAGCGCCGGCATCACCTGGTCGCATGATTTCGGGTCCTGGCCCGGCTACAGTCGCGGCGTCCATGGCAACGGCGGCGAACCGCGCGCGATCGTCTCAACCGCGACCACTCGCGTCGAGGCGGAGGACTTCGACCTCGGCGGTTCCGAAGTCGCCTCCTACGACACGACTACCGGCAACTACGGCAACGTCTACCGCACGGGCCAGGTGGACATCCAGGCGGTCACCGACACCGGCGGCGGCTACAACATCGGCTGGATCGCCGCAGGCGAATGGCTCGAATACACGGTGCGGGTCAATCACCCGGGCCGCTACAATCTCAAGGTGCGCGTGGCGTCCTCGGGCACGGCCGGCAGCCTGCGCCTGAGCGTTGGCGGGACGGATCTGACCGGTGCCTGGAGCGTGCCCAACACCGGCGGCTACCAGACGTGGACCACGTTGACCAGGACGGTCGACCTCGTGCCCGGCCAGCAACTGCTGCGCTTCGAGGCGGTGACCTCCGGATTCAATCTCAACTGGATCGAGTTCGAGCCGGTCGCCACCGGAGTGTTGGCCAACGGCACCTACAAGTTGATCAACCGAAACAGCGGCAAAGCCATGGACGTGGTGGACGCGTCCACCGCCAACGGCGCCGCTCTCCAACAGTGGGGCTATTCCGCCACGAGCAACCAGAAGTGGGTCTTCACCCATCGTGGCGCCAACCAATACACGATCACCTCCAGCCAGACCGGCAAGGCGATCGACGAGGCCGCCGGGGAGATTCTCAGCGGCGATCACATCCAGATGTATAGCCTCAACTCCACCAGCACCAACCAGCGCTGGATTCCGATGGCGACCGGTTCAGGCTACTACCGGCTGGTCTCCGCAAAGAGCGGCCTTGTCCTCGAGATCAACGGGGCTTCGACCGCCAACGGCGCCCGTGTTTACCAAGGCGAATACTCGTCCGGCACCCACGAGCAATGGCTCCCGGGCACACCCTGAGCCGTGTCCCGCTTCGCGATGAAGCCGCCCCCCTCTTCCCTTCATCTCCTCAACACTCTCGCCGGCCTCGTCGCGGCGGGAGCAATCGTGGCCGGAGTGGAGATGACGCGGCGCCCGTCGCAATCCGACTCCCCGGCCGCCGCCCGTCACGCTCCGCTTCCTTCGTCGCAAACCAAAATGAAAGTGGAGAGCCGAAGGACGGTTCCGTCCATCGTTCGACCGGCAGTCCTAAACGAACGCGAAGCCGTGCGAGTCGCATTTCTTCATCTCAAGACGCACGGCTTTTCCGATGCCGATCGCTACCGCTGCGGCATTCTCTTTCGCCGATGGGCCGAACTCGATTTCACCGCCGCTTTTGAATGCGCGGACCGCCAGGCTTCCGGCATCTGGCGGGAGGAAATGTTAGGCTGGCTTGCGCTGGTGGTCGCGCGATTGAGTCCAGCCGAAGCCGCCGTGATTGTCGATCGCGACATGCAACCCGGCGTCGTCCGGGCCGAGACCGCGATCTCGATTCTACACCAGTGGGCACGCACGGACCTCGCGCAGGCCGCCGCCTGGGCCGACTCGTTTCCGCAAGGTCCGCTCCGTGACCGCGCACTCGATGAGGTTGCCGGATTTCTAAGCACCGTCCCTCCCTCCCAATCTCCGAACTGATACCACAGGCCTGCAGCCTCCTTACGCCGGCCGCTGCATTCAGTCGTATGACTGCGCATCACGCATCCGCCGCCACCAGGTTCTGATGCCTGGTTTTGGCGGTGAGATTGCGCGCGGTTTTCCCGATCTGCCAGATGCCGTCGAGCAGGATGCGTCGCGGCACCTCGGGGATGCCATACTCGCCGCGGGCCAGCATGCCGGCCAGGAAATCGCCTGCGGCGCGCCCCACGTCATGCGAGGTCTCGAAGACGCCCGCGTGCTCGACGTTGGACTCCTGCAAACTGGGCGAAACATAGGCGATGTCCTCGGGAACGCGGTAGCCCGCCTCGATAAGCCAGTCGAGAAAGTGACGATCCACGACGAGCACCGAGTCGAGCCGGCGCGCCTTGACCCAGTTAAGGAAGAGATCGCGGTTGGTCGTGGAAAACGTGGTCGGCGTCTTATGCAGCTGAAGAATGGGAAGATCGTTCTCCCACTTCCCGGCAAACGGTGGCGTGCGGTAGGCGGCGGTCCAGAGTTCGTGCACCCGTTTGCTGATCTCGTCCCACGTGACAAAACCCGGGCGGCGGTAGCCGAGGTGATACAGCTGACGCATGCAATTCTGCATGTTCTCGTAATGCGAGGTGGTGACGCGGTGGATCGCAGGGCGCGCCAGGGTGTAACCAAAAGTGACCGCCGCAAAGTTTTCCAAGGAGAGACTGATGCGTCCGCAGTGCGTGGGCAGCGGACAGATGAGCAATCCCCGGATGCCCCGGCTCTGCAGAATTTGCGCGGCACGCCGCCCGTTCATCTTGGGCTCGCGCAACCAGAAATCCTCCAGCAGATAACCGTGGCGGGCCAATGCCTCGGCGGCACCCAGCCGGTAAAGCTTGAACGACTCCACCATCCAGCCGTCCGGCGTCGGAAAATTGGTGATCCAGCCGACGGTCCCGTGATAAAGCGAGGGACGCGCGGCGATGCGGTAGGTGCTCAATGCCGAGAGCATGGGATCGGGCATGTAGCCCATCTCCTTGGCGATCTCCTGGATCCGCGACAACGTGTCCGGACGCACGCGGGGATCGTTCTTCATGGCACGAGCCGCGGTGGTCAGATGAACTCCCGCCCTGACTGCGACGTCTCTCAAAACGATCCGTTTTCCCTTCATGCTCCTGATGGTATTACCCTCAGGAAGACTCTCGGCAATCTCATGTGCGCCCCGGGTGGCCCGGGCGCGCAGGCACCGGGACCTCGGGGAAAGATAACTGCTGGAACGGGCGCTCAAAACCGGCGGCGTTTGCGAGCGAGGGCCGCGCCGATCACGACCAACCCCGCGAGCGAGGCACAGGTCGCGGGCTCGGGGATCGCACCGATCGCAAGCTGGATGCTGTTCGCGTGATGAATGAGCCGGGCCGATTCGTAGGCCTCGAGCCCGGTGCCCAACACCCACTGGCCCGTGTAGGCGGTGTCCGCGCTGAACGAGGCGATCGTGTAGAGGCCGTCCGCGAGCAGTCCGCCGGTGATCGAGAAGTTCACGATGTTGTTGTTGAACGCGACTTGTGTCTGGCCGTTCGTCAGACCGATAAACGCGAGGCTTTCAGCGACCGTGGCGGCAATCGCGTTGAGATTGATGGCGATCACCGAACCGCTGTTGAAAACGGCCGAACCCGTGGTGGAACCAAGATCGAACGTAAGCGTCGCGCCCGCGGCGATGGCCGAACCGCTGTCGGTGAGATCGCCCGGGGCCACCAGGGCGCCGCTGGCAAACGTGACGCCGCTGGTGCCTTCGGGTTTGACGATGCCGGTGCCGCCGAAGACCGCCGTGGAGGCGACCGAAACCGCGCCCGTGCCGGTGCCGGAGCCGGTGGAGTTGTTGATGAGGAGCGTGCCCAGCTGATGGACGGTGGAGCCGGTGTAGGTGTTGGCGCCCGAAAGGCGGACCATGCCCGAAGAGTTGTTGGTCGTGTAGACCGAGAGGCCGCCGGTGGTCAGCGTGCCGTTGGAAATGCTTCCCGTGACATTGATGTTGGCCGTGGCCGCCGTGGTGCGGAACTGCAGACGGGTCGGATCCACATACGTGCCGCTCGCCTGGCCGCCGGTGGCCATACCGCTGATCGCCCCTGCGATGTTGAGCGTGCCCGCGCCGGACTGAATGCCCATAAGATGGATCGCGTTGGCGTTGGACGCGGCCGAGCGATTGAGGGTGATCGTGCCGTTCAACGTCGTGGTGCCGCTGTCGTTATAAATCAAATTCCCGCCCACGGTCGCCCCGGCAGTCGTGTTAAACCAATTCATGTTTAACGTGATGTCCTCGGAGGTGGTCACGTTGTTCGCGAAGTGGAGCTGGGGAAATTGTCCGCTGGACTGGCTCACCACGGTGCCGTTGCCAATCCCGACCCCGCCGAGGGCGTTGTTGGATCTGACGGTGAGGTTGCCGTTAGCCAGCGTGGTCACGCCGGTGTAGGTGTTGTTGCCGGACAGCGTGAGCGTGCGGTTGCCGCCGGGATTCATGGTGAAGCCCTGCATGCCCGCGATGGTCGCCGAGATGGTGCCGGTGCTGCTGATGTTCGGAGCGGTGCTCGTGGAGGTTTCCAGGGTGAGCACGCTGCCATTGCTGGATGCGATGGTGTAGGTGCCGTTGCTGAAAGCCAGGGAACCCAGCGTCACATTGGTATCCAGATTGACCGTCTGAGTGCCGGTGGCCGAGAAGGTGGCGATGGCATCAATCCCATTCGCATAGCCCGTCCCGCTGAGCCAGTTTGCCGTATCCGACCAATTCCCTCCGGTGGTGGTCCTCGTCCACGTTTCGCTGGCGGCATGGGCGGCAATGGCGGACAGCAACAAGCTGCCGATGACGGCCGGCCGGATGCGCGGAATAAACAGACGGGAGGGCGCGGAGTGACGAGTGTTCATGGATTGGTGGCGTGGTGGAGAGTCGAAGTGCGGGGGCATGGCAGGGCCCTTGGTCGACGCCGTGCGTCGTTTGAATCGGCTTGCGACAGCCTAGAGCTGCTCTTGCGGGTTGATGTCTTTGTTCACTGCGGCCACATGGCCGTCGAAATAGAGGACGTTGCGCGTCGTTCCGTGCACCGCGGATGCCGGTGCACCCGTGACCGTGGATTGAGAAAGGGTCGGCAGATATTCGTTATCCGCATCAAACAGCGCCACGGCCCTCGCAGGCGAAGCGATCTCGACGCGTTTGACCGAACGCCGCTGCGCCACGATGGAATTGTTGACCAGCCCGATGGGACGCCGGAGTGAGCCGTCATTCATGCGAACGGATGTGCCGATGTAGTAACTCGTGCCCACCCCGGTCTGTTCGCTCGCGGCGGCCGGGCAAATGAAAGAGGGGACCGTTCCCGTGGATGATCCCGCATCGATGCTTATGCCCAGGTAAGGACCTAAATGCGAACACAGGTCGCGAGTGGGTTTTCCACTTTTGACCCAGTAAGTCGCACCGGCTCCCCGATTGAGCCCGTAGGCGAGTTGCCAGTCGTCCTGGATGAGGTCGTGCCCCGGCAACGCACCGCGGTTGTCCGCACTGTAGCCCGTCAACGCGACGCCGATCTGCCGAAGATTGGAAGCACAGGCGGAATTCTGCGAAGCACGGCGAACCTTCCCCACGGTCGGAATCAAGATCGCCGCAAGCACACCGATGATGGCGATCACGGTAAGGAGTTCGGTCAGCGTGAAGCCGCGAAGGAAATGAATGTTCGCCGGGACGCGGCGGGGCCTTGCGAAGGGATTGGGGTGGTGCATGGCGATTGTTTGGTTGAAAGGATAACCGGTAGGCGAAGCGCGGGCTCAGCGCATCTCGTTCACGAGTTTTCCACGCAGACGATAAGCATACATGTTTTCACCGACATCGCGGGCGGCGCGGGTCAGCTCGGCGTAGGGCGTGTCGGCCACGTCGACGAAACCGATTTGATAACCTTCGCCGTCCCAGCGACCCGTGAGCGGTTGATCGCGGAACTGGAACCAATGCGTGCCGACAATATTGGGATGAACGAGGGCGCCCTGAAGGAAACGGACGTAGGCGAGCGCACGCTCCTCCTGGGTGCTGCCGACGGGCGCCAGACCGGCGGAAAACATCCCGCGATCCAACACGCCGAAGTGGAACTCGCCGATCAGCACGGGCATGTCCGGAAAGCGGCCGAGGCCCATGTTGGCCACGCTGTGCGCATACACGTTCGTCGTCAGCACATCGCAGTATTTGGCGCTCGCATCATAAAGCACCTTGCGCACGGCGTCGGTGGAGATGAAGCGGCTGCCAAGATAAAGCCGGTGGGGAGCGACCGACTTGATGGCATCCCGGCAGACGCTGAAGTATTGTTCGACGCTCTTCACGAAGAACACGTCGGAATCGGACTGGAAACCCCTGGACTTCGGCGCCTCGGTGGCGGCGAGGAAACCGTCCCAATCCGCATATGAAGTCTCCCACGAGGCGTTCAGTTTTTGGATTGTGCCGTATCTGGCCTTCAAATCCCTGGCGAATTCCTGCTTCGAGGCCTGCTGGGCGGGGCTCCTCATGATGGCGTCGCCCAGGATCTGACGGCCGCCGCGATTGCCATAGTGGAGCTCGTTGTCGATGAAGTAGCCGATGCAAAGCGGATCCTTGAGCGACTTCGCAAGCTCGGGACGGCGGGAGACATTGTCCGGAATGACGTTCTTGATCCCGCTGATGTAGGCCGGATCGAATACGTCATAGAACTTGAACGTGGAGCCCTCGATCCTGGGGAGCTTCGAATTATAGTCGGTGAGCTGGAGCGCGTAAGGCAGCTTGCCCATCAGAATGAAGTCGTTCTTTCCCCAGTTGCCGATGGTGTTCATGCCCCAGGCGCCGAGGCGCCTGGCCAGAACCTCGTAAAAATCCTGGTCGTAGTTATTTTTCCCATACTTCTTCGCAAGGTTCCAGTCGTTGAAAGGAAGCGATGAGGTCGTGACGGGGAACGAAAACCACTTGTCATGATCCTTGGCAGACGTGGCGTCGGTGTGGGCGTAAAGCACGTCGATGCCATGCGAGAAGAAGAGCCGGCCGGCCGGATCCACGAGCCACCATTTGCCCTGGTATTTCTCGGTGCGGAAATGCCCGGTGGCCTTCAGCTGGGGGCCTTTCGCCCAGCCGCCGTATTCGTTCCAATCGGCGGGTCTCTTGGTCGCGGCGAGCTCGGCCAGCTCCTTTTGGTGATTCTTTTTGAGATCATCGTCGGAACGGATCTTCGCCGGCCAATCGGAATGGCTGAACTGGCCGTAGGGGTCGACGAATGGAAAATAACCGTCGCCTTCCACCGTGTGCGGCGCATCGGGCTTGTCCACGAGACGGAGGTTGGAAATGCGGCAATCAACCAGGTCCTTTTGGTTACCCTCGAACGGCCACTGCATGTAGAGCTCGATGAAATTGATCTTGTCGGACTGCACGACCTTGGGACCCGGGATGGATTTCGGGGCGGCGTAAACCGAGGGGTGCGGGATCAGCAGGTTTATCGTGCGCTTTTCACCGGGGTTGAGGGCGCCGCCGGTGTTCACGTCGCGCAGCGTCTTGTCCTCCTTCTTGCCGCTAACGATGTGCATCGTCAGACGCAGCTGCCGGTCCCTGGAAAGGTTTTCCACGTCGACTGCAAGCAGCTTGCCCTGCGACAAATCCCAGAACTCCTGGCCGGATGGAGGCCGCAGGCGCACGCCGGAGTCCCAGCCTGGATCATCGAAGCGGATGGAAACGGCCGCCGGTTGCCCGGCCAGCAACTCCACTTTCGCCGAGCCTTTTTTCTCAACTTGATCCTCGGTGATCGAAAGAGAAGCGGCTCCCGCGACAGCGACCGCGAAGAAGCAGGAAACAAAAGAAAGGGGTTTTATCATGAGGGGGTGGCTGATCTCATCAGCAGCTTGCGCTGCGTTAACGCCGGATCTCCAGAGGGGTGATCTGACGGAGGGATATCTGATGAACCGGATTCTTTGAGCGCTCGAAAAATTTACGAGGGCCCTGAAATGCCACCAGTAGCATTTTGCCGCCGTGCGAGGATTGATCACACTCCGCATCCCGGACGCTGCTCGTCATGCCCCTACGGCTCTGGACTAAAGAGCGCCGCCTGCTGCATTGCGTAACAAGGGCAACCGGGGCATTGTCTCCAGCAGACCGGCTTCCGGTCCTTACATCCCATCGTTTCGCCACCTATGAAACTGCCCCTCGCTCTCCTTGCCCTCGGCGCGCTCCTGTTGACGCCGTCGTCCGTCGTCCTCGCCCAGGTGAAGCCGCCCGTCCCCGAGTTGATCAACCAGGGCCTGAACGCCTACGCCCAAAGCGGACTGAACACCGCGCTGCAAATCTGGTTGCAAAACTCCCTGCTCGATCGCGGCACCCTGCTGCGCAGCGAACTCGCCGCGCTCAAGCAGGCGGACGCCACCTACGGACTCTTCGAAAGCGGCGAGGTCATGCGCGTCGCGATCATCACGCCGCGCGTCACCCGCGTGTATTTGGTATTATACTACGAGAGGGCCCCGCTCTGGGCCTGGTTCGACCTCTACCAGACTCGCAGCGGCAAGCAGGTCATCTCCGACGTGTTCTTCAGCCCCAAGATCCAGGTGATCCTGCCTCCGGATCTGGCCGGACAGTAATCTGCTTCGGCCGGCCGGTCAGTGAATCGCCGGCACCTTCGGCTCCGATCACGCCTCCCTGCGGCCCGCTCGCAAGCGGTCGGATCGTCCCGCCTGCTCACCGTGTCGTCATCGCGCGGCGCGTCCGGCCAGTTCCGGGCGGCTCGCAAACTCCTCCGCGAACACGAACTCCGCCCTTTGTCCGATCAGGAAATCAATGATTCGCGTGAAATGATCGAAGCGCTCGTCATTCCACTGCATCGGGTGCCCCTGGATCACGAAGTAACCCGCGCCCCGGTTGTGCGCATAGCCCTCGATGAACTCGGGATAATTGGCCACGAAGGTCGGCTGCTCGATGTTTACGGCGAAGGCGCGTCCGAGCACGATTTTGTCGGCGGTGGCGTCCGGCGGGCCATACATCCATACGCGCAGTTCCTTGTCTTCCCCGAGCACGCGGACCGTCGTGGCGTCGGTCACGTTGAATGGCGCCCCGAACGCCACGAACGGAAACCCGAGTTTCTCGCGCGCCAGTCGCTGGCTGTCTTCGAGATGCTTCCTCTGATGCTCGTAGCTCGTGCCGCCGAACTCGAACAAACGCTTCTCTCCTTCCTTCCATTCCGCATGGTCCCAGCCGTGCCACCAAAAACCCACGCGACCTGTCGCGCGCTGGTCTTTGATCCACTGGAAGTAGGCGGGCTTGTCGCCCTCAAGCGAGTTCGCGACCACGCCCAAATCTATTTTGATTCCCCGCTCGTGCGCAAAGTCCACCACGCGCTGCCAGCGGTCGTGCACCTTGCCGCGCCTGTCCCCGAGGTCGTCGAGCTTCACCACGACGGCCGGAGACGGTGCACCGCGCGTCGGATCGGCCTTGATTTCCGCCAGCCACGCATCCACCCGCGGCGGCAGCACCTCGCCCTCGATCTCCTCGACCATCCGAAGGTCGTCGATGAACGCCGCACGCGGCTTGCGCAGGATGGGGGCAATGGACACCACGACCGACTGCGTGCCATCGGGCGCAACTGACTTCGCGACCGCCTTGCCAAACCAAACACCTTGCGTCTTGACCGGCACACCCGGCCAGTAACGCGGAATCGTTCCGCCTTTGAGCACCTGCCCCGCCGCGTCGAGGAACGCGATGCTCACGTTGATCGCGCCCGGCTCTCCCGTGGATCTTCCCCAATATGTCAGCGCGTAGACCGCCCCCGCCTTCGCCGGCAGCGCGTCGCTCACCAACTGCCATCGGGCCTCCGACGCATCGCGAATGTTCAACCCCTTTTTCCCCAAGGATGCCGCCGTTTCGTCCACGACCGCCATTTCGGGCTGACCGCCTTTCAGCGTCCAGCCGGCGAGCCCGTCCTCAAAACTGCCGTTCACGAGCGGAAGCACCCCGGCCGAAGCCGTGGCACACAAAAAAGTGGATAAAAACAGGAGTTTCACGGGTAAGGGTAGAGCATCACGACCCGCCCCGATGAATTCGAGAGGATATCGTTTTCGCGGCTGCGGGGCGGACTCAACGCGAACGCGTCGCACGCCTCCCGACAACGCTCCCGGCAATCTACCTGTAGAAATCAAACCAAAGCGGATCCCATGCGCTACACGTAGCAAGCCGGCGGACTTGAGCCGGTCGTCCGTGCACGCCTAGTTGCCCGCACGTCCCGGTCCCCCGTTTTCAACGCCGGTTCGCGATTCAACCCCACCACCCCATGAACATGCTACGTCTGCCGCGCATCGTGGAACGATCGTCGGCCCCGGCCGAGTCCCTTAAATCACGTCCGTCCTCAGTCCTGTTGCCGGCGACATCCGTTTGATCAGCTCCGTCAGCGCCTCGTGCGCGCGCACCAGCGGCGGTTCGTCCCCTTTGCCAAGCAGCTCGAGAGTCTTTTTCGCCTTGGGCACTTTTTCGACGCCAACATCCATCACATTGTCGTAACCATCAGCCAGTTTCACCAGGCGCACGCGCCAGTCCGCCTTCGCCAGCGCCTCATAATAAACCGCCTCCTGCAATTCGTGCGGCAGCCGGTAATCGCGCGTCAGCTGAACCACGCAATCGGCCACTCCATTTCCAAATTCTTCCGCAATGTCATCGTAGTCGGTGGTCGAGTTTTCGATCACGTCATGAAGCAGCGCCGCAATCAAGGTGGTCTCGTCATCACAACCCCAGCCGGCCACCAGCAGTGCCACGCGCATCGGATGGGCATGATAGGGCGTCTCTCCATCGGACCGTGTATTCCCGGCGTGGGCACGCGCGCCAAACGAAACCGCTTCGAGCATCCTGAAGGTCGTTTTCATGCGTTTCACCATGCCTGCCGTCCGCCGCATTCACAATCCGGCCATTTCAAAAAAACTCCGGGGGCAATTCTGATGCCGGCCTCCGGTTTTCACCGGCACACTCCGGGGACGTTCACCACCGGCCTTCGATATCACGCGAGGCTTCAGGGTGCTCGCGCACATAGTCGTTGATCTCACGACGCAGGGCCTGCACTTCCCACGGATTAAATCCCGGTTTTCCACGCCTTTCCTCCAGGCGCTCACGGCGTTGAAGCAAGGCCTCCAGCCCGTCATTTTCGTCGGGCGTGACCCCACCGCCAAACATGACTTCGAGCGCACGATCACACTCCTCCAGCTTGCCACGGGATTTAAGCCACCAGTGTCCCGCCCCCATCCCGGCAAAAAAAATCAACGCCTGCGCCGCCTCGTAAATCGAGCCGGCATGAAGCGCTGAAATCATCATAAAAAGACCGCCAAAAAATAAAAGGTAACGGGCTGCGAAGATAAAACGCACCAGCATCTCGGCAGGGGTATTAAATCGGGTGTCGCGGCGGCTCATGACGTTACTGCGGCTCGAACGACGGGGCGTGCCCGCCGGTTCGCCACAGGATAAGTTGCCTCGTCCCTCGCGCAAATGGCGCAGGGCATTTACCTGCATGAAAAGAATGAATTTCACGCGTAGAAGCCCTGTCGCAACGGCCCTTGGTCAGGGCCACCGCTTACCCATAACCCGGGACAGAACACGCTGGACCCGCCGCGAATATCCAAAACCCCAAGCGCATGCTTGCGCCAAACCACCTCCGCCGGCCTCCCGCCGGCCCGGTCAATTCACCCACTACACCTTGGGCTCATCCGGTAAAAAATCCCATCCCCGCAGCCGGTGCGGAACCGCAAGACGCCCGCAACCCTGGCGTGTAGAATGATGGCCATGGGCATCGAAACCATCCTCTTTGTCTTCGGGCTGATCATCGTCATCGCCATTTACGTTGCGGTGAAAAAATCGAAAAGCCTGAAGTAATCCGGCCGCCGTTAGGTAAGAACGCACCTACTTGCGGATAGAACGCGGTCTTGCGGGCCTGCTACTTGGTATTAACCCGCTGAAAAATGTCGGCGGGCGATGTTCTACGCTCGTTAAATCTAGGTAAAAAATCCTTCATGCGGGGCAGCATTCGTTATGTCTGCCGCTTCCTCCACCCCCGCTCGTGTTCTGGTTGCCGACGATTCCGTCGCCAGCCGCGGAGTGCTCGTGATTCTCCTGGAGAGCGCCGGTTACGATGTGATCAGCGTGGGAGACGGCCGCCACGCGATGGAGGTCCTCCACGCCCATGCCTTCGATCTCGCCATCCTCGATCATGAG